>NZ_JBFAIQ010000002.1:421437-773934 GCF_040654755.1 Streptomyces sp. NPDC050625 | reverse complement strand
CTACCCCTCGCCGCCCCCCCCCTTGGGTGCCCTTTATCATCCCCCCCGGGCCGCGCCGCGCGGGGCGCCGCGCCGCCGGCGCGCCCCCGCCGCGGCCGTGTCACCCAGGGACTTGCTCAGCGTGCGTCGGTGAAGGTCTCCCCCCACTCCGCCTTCTCGACCAGCAGGGCGGGCGGCTGGAACCGATCGCCGTAGCGCTCGGCGAGTTCACGGGCGCGTGCCACGAAACCGGCGACACCGGCACCTGCCCCGGCGCCCCCTTCGTAGCCGTTGATGTACTGGAGCACACCGCCGGTCCAGCCCGGGAAGCCGATGCCGAAGATGGAGCCGATGTTGGCGTCGGCGACGGACGTCAGGACGCCCTCTTCGAGGAGCCGGACGGTGTCGAGCGCCTCGGAGAAGAGCATGCGCTCCTGCATGTCCCGGAACGGGATCTGGTGTCCGGGCTTCGTGAAGTGCTCGCGCAGCCCCGGCCACAGGCCGGCCCGCTTGCCGTCCTCGCCGTACTCGTAGAAGCCCGCGCCGCCGCTGCGTCCGGGGCGTCCGAACTCGTCGACCATGCGGTCGATGACGGCCTCGGCGGGGTGCGCCTGCCAGGTGCCGCCCGCCTCCTCGACGGCCCGCTTCGACTCGTTGCGGATCTTCCGCGGCAGGGTGAGGGTCAGCTCGTCCATCAGGGAGAGCACCTTGGCCGGGTAGCCGGCCTGGGCGGCCGCCTGCTCGACCGACGCGGGCTCGATGCCCTCGCCGACCATCGCGACACCCTCGTTGATGAAGTGGCCGATCACCCGCGAGGTGAAGAAGCCGCGGGAGTCGTTGACGACGATGGGCGTCTTGTTGATCTGCCGGACCAGGTCGAAGGCGCGCGCGAGGGCCTCGTCGCCGGTGCGCTCGCCCTTGATGATCTCGACGAGCGGCATCTTGTCGACGGGCGAGAAGAAGTGCAGTCCGATGAAGTCGGCCTGGCGCTCCACGCCTTCGGCGAGGGCGGTGATGGGCAGGGTGGAGGTGTTGGAGCAGAGCAGCGCGTCGGGGGCGACGACGCTCTCGATCTCCTGGAACACCTTGTGCTTGAGGGTCGTGTCCTCGAAGACGGCCTCGATGACCGCGTCGCAGCCGGCGAGGTCGGCCGCGTCGGCGGTGGGCGTGATGCGGGCGAGCAGCGCGTCGGCCTTCTCCTGGCTGGTGCGGCCCTTGGCGACGGCCTTGGCGCACAGCTTCTCGGAGTAGCCCTTGCCCTTCCGTGCCGCCTCGGCCGACACGTCCTTCAGGACGACGTCGATGCCCGCGCGGGCGCACGAGTAGGCGATGCCCGCGCCCATCATGCCGGCGCCGAGGACGGCGACCTTGTGGACCTTGCGCGCCTCGATGCCCTTGGGGCGGTTGGCGCCGGAGTTGACGGCCTGGAGGTCGAAGAAGAACGCCTGGATCATGTTCTTCGAGGTCTGGCCCGCCGCCAGTTCGACGAAGTAGCGGGCCTCGATGACCTGGGCGGTCTCGAAGTCGACCTGGGAGCCTTCGACGGCGGCCGCGAGGATGTTGCGCGGGGCCGGGTACGGTGCGCCGCCCGTCTGCTTGCGCAGGGTGGCCGGGAAGGCGGGCAGGTTGGCCGCGAACTTCGGGTTGGCCGGGGTGCCGCCGGGGATCCGGTAGCCCGGCTTGTCCCAGGGCTGCTGCGACTCGGGGTTGGCGTCGATGAAGGCGCGGGCCTTGGCGAGCAGTTCCTCGGGTGTGGCGGCCACTTCGTGGACGAGGCCGTTGTCCTGGGCGCGCCGCGCATTGTACTGGGTGCCCTGGAGGAGGACCTTCAGCAGCGCGTCGGCGATGCCCAGCAGGCGTACGGTGCGCACGACTCCGCCGCCGCCGGGGAGCAGGCCGAGGGTGACCTCGGGGCAGCCGATCTTGGTGCCGGGGGTGTCGAGGGCGACGCGGTGGTGGCAGGCCAGGGCGAGTTCGAAGCCGCCGCCCAGGGCCGCGCCGTTGATCGCCGCGACGACCGGCTTGCCCAGGGTTTCGATGCGGCGCAGGTTGCGCTTGATGGCGAGGCCGCCGTCGAGCAGGTCCTGGGCGGTCTCGGGGGTGACGCGGATGAGGTCGCGCAGGTCGCCGCCCGCGAAGAAGGTCTTCTTGGCGGAGGTGAAGATGATGCCGCGGATGGAGTCCTGCTCCGCCTCCAGGCGGTCCGTGATCGCGGCGAGCGAGTCGCGGAAGGCCGCGTTCATGGTGTTCGCGGACTGGTCGGGGTCGTCGAGGACAAGGGTGACGACGCCGGTGTCGTCCTGTTCCCAGCGGATGGTGGTGCTCTCGGTCATGTCAGGGGTCTCCGTTGAGGTCTGAAGTCTCTGCTGCCGCTGGGGACTAGATGCGCTCGACGACGGTGGCGATGCCCATGCCGCCGCCCACGCACAGGGTGGCGAGGCCGTACCGCTTGTCCTGGCGCTCCAGTTCGTCGATGAGCGTGCCGAGGATCATCGCGCCGGTGGCGCCGAGCGGGTGGCCCAGCGCGATCGCGCCGCCGTTGACGTTGACCTTGTCCAGGGACAGGCCCATGTCCTTGACGAAGCGCAGCACGACGGCCGCGAACGCCTCGTTGATCTCGACGAGGTCGATGTCGTCGATGGTCAGCCCGGCCTTGGCGAGCGCCTTGCGGGTGGCGGGCGCGGGCCCGGTGAGCATGATGGTCGGCTCGGAGCCGGAGACGGCGGCGGAGACGATCCGCGCGCGCGGGGTGAGGCCGTGGCGCTCGCCGACCTCCTTGGAGCCGATCGCGACCAGCGAGGCGCCGTCCACGATGCCGGAGGAGTTGCCCGCGTGGTGGACGTGGTCGATCTTCTCGACCCAGTGGTACTTCTGCAGGGCCACCGCGTCGAAGCCGCCCAGCTCGCCGATGTCGGCGAAGGACGGCTTCAGCTTGGCGAGCGAGTCGGCGGTGGTGCCGGGGCGCGGGAACTCGTCGTGGTCGAGGACCACGAGTCCGCTGCGGTCCTTGACGGGGACGACGGAGCGCTCGAAGCGGCCCTCCTTCATGGCGTTGGCCGCACGCTCCTGCGAGAGGGCCGCGTACTCGTCGACGTCGCGCCGGGAGAAGCCCTCGATGGTGGCGATCAGGTCGGCGCCGATGCCCTGGGGCACGAAGTTCACGGCGAGGTTGGTCATGGGGTCGTTGAACCAGGCGCCGCCGTCCGAGGCCATCGGCACCCGGGACATCGACTCCACGCCGCCGGCCAGGACGAGGTCCTCCCAGCCGGAGCGCACCTTGGCGGCGGCCAGGTTGACGGCTTCCAGGCCGGACGCACAGAAGCGGTTCTCCTGGAGGCCCGCCACGGTGTCCGGCAGTCCGGCCGCGATCGCCGCGATCCGGGCGATGTCCGAGCCCTGGTCGCCGACCGGGCCGACGACGCCGAGGACGATGTCGTCGACGGCGGCCGGGTCGAGACCGGGGAAACGGTCACGGATCTCGTGGATGAGTCCGACGACCAGGTCGATGGGCTTCGTGCCGTGCAGGGCGCCGTTCGCCTTGCCGCGGCCGCGCGGAGTGCGGATCGCGTCGTACACGTACGCTTCGGTGCTCACTGACAAGCCTTTCCGGGAGGGTGAGGGTTTTCTACAGCCAGCTCTTGACGGTCTCGACCAGGCGGGCCGGGTCCGGGCCCACCGGGACGACGTTCAGCATCGTCACGCCCGCCTCGCGGAACGCGGCGACGCGCTCACGGACGTAACCCTCCGGGCCGCACAGCGACATGAGCTCGCAGAGTTCGTCCGGGACGGCCGCCTCGGCCTCCTTCTTGCGGCCGGACAGGTACAGCTCCTGGATGAGCCGGGCTTCCTTCTCGTAGCCGTACGCGACGGCGAGGTCGTTGTAGAAGTTCTTGCCGGGCGCGCCCATGCCGCCGACGTACAGGGCGATGTTCGGGCGGGCCAGGTCCCGTGCGGCGGCCGCGTCCTCGCCGATGGCGAGGAGTCCGCCCGCGACGATCCGCAGCGGCCCCAGGGCGGGGTCGCGGCGGGCGGCGCCTTCCGCGAGCGGGGTCCCCCACACGTCTTTGGCCTTCTCGGGGACGAACAGGGTGGGCAGCCAGCCGTCGGCGATCTCGGCGGTCATACGCACGTTGGCGGGGCCGAGGGAGGCGACGTACAGGGGCACCGCGGGGCGCACGGGCTTGGTGAGGATCTTCAGGGGCTTGCCGAGGCCGCCGGGCCGGGGCATGTCCGTGATGCCGTGGTGGTCGATGACCTCGCGGCGCAGGATGCGCCGGGTCAGCTCGATGGTCTCGCGGGTGCGGCCGAGGGGCTTGTCGTACGCCTTGCCGTGCCAGCCCTCGACCACCTGCGGGCCGGAGGCGCCGAGCCCGATGACGGCGCGCCCGCCCGACATGGCGTCGAGGCCGGCGGCGGTCTGGGCGATCAGGGCCGGGGTGCGGGAGTAGACGTTGAGGATCGCGGAGCCGATCTTCATCCGTTCGGTACGGGCGGCCAGATAGCCCATGATCGTGGGGGCGTCGAAGCCGTACGCCTCCGCGACCCAGACGGCGTCGAGGCCCGCCGACTCCAGTGCGGCGGCCCGGTCCGCGGCCGCGCGCGGGTCGCTCGCGTAGTCGAGGGGGATCGAGAGTTCCATCAGTCGCCGTCCTTCTCGGGGTCGGTGATGAGCCGGGGTACGTCCCAGTCGCGGGCCACTTCCGTGGTGTCGGCGCCCGGCAGGACGGGGCCGGTGCGGACGGTGGTGGGGGTCTCGGTGAAGCGCGGGGCCGGCGCGGGCTGGGTGATGCCGCCGTGGTCGGTGAAGGTGCCGCGGGCGGCGAGGTGCGGGTGGTGCGGGGCCTCGCGCAGGGACAGGACGGGGGCCACACAGGCGTCGGAGCCCTCGAAGACGGCCGTCCACTCGTCCTGGGTACGGGACTTGAAGCGGGCGGCGACGCGTTCGCGCAGCTCGCCCCAGCGGGTCCAGTCCTTGCGGGCGGGGGCCAGCTCGTCGAGGTCCATCAGATGCAGGAACTCCTCGTAGAACTGCCGCTCCAGGGCGCCGACCGCCATGTACCTGCCGTCGGCGGTCTCGTAGGTGCCGTAGTAGGGGCAGCCGCCGTCCAGGAGGTTGGCGCCGCGCCGGTCCTGCCAGCCGCCGGCGGCCAGCATGCCGTGGATCATCGCGGAGAGGTGCGCGGCGCCGTCCACGATGGCGGCGTCGACGACCTGGCCGGTGCCGGTCGCGCGCGCGTGGTGCAGGGCGGCGAGGACACCGACGACCAGGTAGAGGGAGCCGCCCGCGTAGTCGCCGACCAGGTTCGCGGGGATGGCCGGGGGCTCGTCCGGGGCGCCGATCATACCGAGGGTGCCGGTGAGGGCGATGTAGGCGATGTCGTGGCCGGCGCGCTGGGCGAGCGGGCCCTCCTGGCCCCAGCCGGTCATCCGGCCGTACACCAGCCGCGGATTGCGGGCGTGGCAGTCCTCGGGGCCGACGCCGAGGCGCTCGGCGACGCCGGGGCGGAAGCCCTCGATGAGGATGTCGGCCCGTTCGACCAGGTCGAGCACGCGCGACGGGCCGTCCGCCGACTTCAGGTCGACGAGCACCGAGCGCTTGTTGCGGTTGGTGACGTCGTAAGCCGGGTCGATGCCCAGGCCGTTGCCGCCCGGCCGGTCCACCCGTACGACGTCGGCGCCCAGGTCGGCGAGGAGCATCGCGGCGAACGGGCCGGGTCCGATCCCGGCCAGCTCGACCACGCGCACGCCCGTGAGCGGGCCCTGTCCCGGTGTCGGCGTCCCGGCCGTCCTCATGCCACCCCCATGTGACACAACTGATGTAACACCAGTGATGCTAAGAACGTGTTCCACCCGGCACAAGACCTGGCGAGCAAGCGCTTAGCCAAGTTACCCGGAAGTCCCCTCGTCCAGCGTGGTCCGCCGGAGGTCAGCGCGCGTCGAGTTCCGCTATGAGCCGCTTGGGGGCGATCACCCGGTAGCTCTCCTCGACCCAGTCGCACAGCAGCCCGGCGGCCGGGGCACCCGGCTCCTGCAGCGGGATCCGCACCCAGCCCGCCCGGCCGAGGCCGTTGACCTTCGCGACGCTCTCGTCCCAGGGGAACTCCTCGACCGTGCCCGGCAGCCCGAGAGCGAACTCTCGTGCTTTCTCCCACTTCTTCAGGGCGTTGCTGGACACGGCCATCGGCTGCCTCCGGGCTGGTCGTCGTGCTCCGCACACCTCACGCTAGCCTCAGCCACCGACAGCGGCGCGGGTTGCACGACCGAGAGGTGTCATGAGCAGGCTGAGCAGAACGGACCGTCCGTACGACATCGTGCTCTTCGGAGCCACGGGCTTCGTCGGAACGCTCACCGCGGAGTACCTGGCCGCACACGCGCCCGAGGACCTGCGCTGGGCGATCGCCGGCCGTGACGAGAGCCGGCTGCGGGCGCTGCGCGAGCGGCTGCCGGGCGGTGCGGAGGTCGGGGTGCTCCGGGCGGACGTCACCGAACCCGGGACACTGCGCGAACTGGCCGGGCACGCGCGCGTGGTGGCCTCGACCGTCGGGCCGTACGTGCGCCACGGCGAGGAACTCGTCGCCGCCTGCGCGGACAGCGGTGCGGACTATCTCGACCTCACGGGCGAGCCCGAGTTCGTGGACCTGATGTACGTCCGCCACGACGCACGCGCGCGTGAGACCGGCGCCCGGCTGGTGCACGCCTGCGGTTTCGACTCGGTGCCGCACGACCTGGGGGTGTACTTCACGGTCCGGCAGCTGCCCGAGGGCGTACCGCTGACGGTGGACGGATACGTGACCGCCGACGCCACCTTCTCCGGCGGCACCCTCGCCTCGGCACTGACCCAGATGGGGCGCGGCCGGCAGATGCTCGCCGCCGCGCGCGACCGCGGCCGGCACGAGCCGCGGCTGATGGGACGCAGGGCTTCGGCGCCGACCGGCGCGCCACGGTTCGCCAAGGAGGTCGGGGCCTGGGCCCTCCCCCTGCCGACCATCGACGCGCAGATCGTCCGGCGGTCGGCGAAGGCCGTGGACCGGTACGGCCCGGACTTCCGCTACCGGCACTACGCGGCCGTCAAGCGGCTGCCAGTCGCCCTGGGCTCGGTCGCGGCCGTGGGCGCGGTGGTCGCCGCCGCTCAGCTGCCGCCCGCCCGGCGCTGGCTGTCGGACCGGCTCAAGCCCGGGGACGGGCCGAGCGCCGACAAGCGCGCGAAGAGCTGGTTCTCGGTCAGGTTCGTCGGCGAGGGCGGCGGCCGGCGGGTGTTCACGGAGGTCTGCGGCGGCGACCCCGGTTACGACGAGACCGCGAAGATGTTCGCCGAGTCGGCCCTGTCCCTGGCCTTCGACGAGCTGCCGCCGACGGCCGGACAGGTCACGACGGTCCAGGCGATGGGCGACGCCCTGACCGAGCGGCTGCGCACCGCGGGGATCACGTTCAGGGTGGCGGCGGCCTTCTAGCGGCGGCTAGAGCGACCACCCCAGTACGGTGTAGATCATCCCGCCTATCCAGCCGAGCCCCGCCAGCACGGCGAGTACCAGCACGGCCGTCACGGCGCGCTCGACGGGGCGGTTGGGGTCTGCGAGGGGCTTCGCGGCACGTGATGTCGTCATGCGCCACAGCGTGCCGGTCGCCGCGGGGCCGTCACATCCGTACAGCTACTCACACGACGTACTCAGGCGTCGTACTCAGTCGTCGTACTCAGGCGTCGTGCTCGGCCGGCGGCCAGTCCCCCAGCGCTTCCGCGATGCGGTCCCGTACGGCCGGATCGTGTGCGGCGGTGGCGAGCCGGACCGCGATGGGGCCGATCCGCCACCCCGCGTGGTAGTCGAAGAACGGCGGGGGTCCCGCCTCGTTGTGGGCGAGCTTGCCGACCAGCTCCGCGAGGCTGACCAGGAGTTGCTGCTCCTGCGTCGGATGCTCCCAGGCCGCGAGTCCTCGCCCGCGGACCAGCTGGAACACCTCGCGCCCCCGGCTCCAGCGGTCGCGGTCGTCCGCGAGGTCCAGCGCGGCGTCGATCTCCGGTGTCCGGCCCAGCCCCTCCGCCGCCGCCCGGAGCACCCGGCCCGCCCAGACGACGGGAAGGGACTGGCGCTCGAACAGGGAACGGCCCCAGCTCCGTTCGGGATCCGCGGCCGCATGCTCGACGAGGGGGCTCCGCCCGCGCGTCGCCTCGCGCAGCGCGCGCCGGCAGAGTGCGTCCGCCCGGCGCGTCGTCTCCGGGAGCCGGTACCGCGGGGTGAGCGCGAGGGTGTGGGCGCAGGCGTTGTCCAGGCTCACCCGGTGGCCGACGGAGACGAAGACCGGCTTGACCGAGTCCCGGGTGCGCAGGGCGCGGCCGACCTCCTCGGCGCCCGCGAGGAGCGGAGTGCCGCTGCCACGCCGGGGGTCCGGGTCGTCGTACGTGAAGGTGAACGGGTTCTTGGCGACGCCGACGGTGGGCAGTCCGGTGAGCACGCCGAGGTGGCTGGCGAGGCCGAAGCGGCGCGGGTGGGCCAGTCCGTAGCCGTCGCACACCACCAGGCCCGGCGGGTGGGGAAGGGCGTCGAGGGCGGCCAGGACGGTGGGAATCTCGCGGAAGGCGAGCAGCCCGGGGACGTACGGGAAGGAGATCCGCCCGACGGCCGTCGCCTCGGCCACCACGTCCAGCGTCGCCGCGTCCAGCACGACGGCCGCGGCCGCGACGACGTCCCGCTCGTCGTCGTAGGCGACGTCGACCCCGGTGACGTACCCCGTCCCGGGCGGCGGCCCCGGCTCGTCCAGCACCACCCGTCCGCGCAGTTCGTCCTGTACGGCGCGGGCCTGCTCCTCGGTCGCGGGCCAGCCCGCGGGCACACGTACGGTCGTCATGGTGGGGTCGACTGTACGGGCCCGGACGGCCGCGCGGGCGCCCAGGGGTAGCCTCGTGATCATGTTCGTACTGGACCTCATCTACACCGCACCGCTCGACGCCGTGGACGCCGTGATGCCGGCGCACGCGGCATGGCTCGACGAGCAGTACGAGAAGGGCCTCTTCCTCGTCTCCGGGCGCAAGGACCCCCGCGAGGGCGGGGTGATCCTGGCCGTCGCGGAGGACCGCGCGCGTATCGAGGACGTCGCCGCGGGCGATCCGTTCGTCGCCGCCGGGGTGTGCACCTACCGCATCACGGAGTTCATCGCCACCAAGGCGGCGCCCGGGCTGGAGCGCTACCGCGAGACGCTCGGCTGAGCGCGCGGGCTCAGCTCTTCTTCCCGCCCAGCGCGCGCCGCAGCTGCTCCTTGTTCATGTCCGAACGGCCCTTGACGTTGCGCTGCTTGGCCTCCTCGTACAGCTGGTCGTAGGTGGGCCCCTGGGCACCCTGGTGGGACCGCCTGCCGCCGCGCTCGCCGGACGACATGTCCTGGGTCGAGGTGCGACTGGCGGTCTTCGACTCACCGGCCCTGGCGCGTTCCTTGTTGACCGTCCGCGCCGCGATCTCCTCGGCGCGCTCCGTGCTCTCGCCCCGGTCCAGGGCGCTCTGCTTGATGTGCTCGTACTGACGTTCCCGCTTGGGACCTGCACCGCGTGGCACGGCCGCTCACTTCCTCTCGTGTCGTGTGCGGCGACCTCTCGTGTCGTGCACGACGACCGAGTACCCGCGTCGCGGCCCGCCGCATCAGCTCTCCAGCCGCGCCACGCGCCCCTTCTCCCCGGCCGCCCAGCAGCCCAGGTCGGGGGTGCAGTCCACGGTGTCGTACGAGCCGGTGTCGACCGTCCGCCAGGTGCGCCCTGCGTCGGTGGTCAGGTCGGTTCCGGTGGGGCCGACGGCGAGCGCGGCGCCACGGCTGTGCGGGAGCCAGGCGGCGCCGGAGCGGTAGGCGGGCGGCGGCGTGCCGGCGGGCCGCCAGCTGCGGCCGCCGTCCGGGGTGAGCGCCGCCGCCTGCGGGGAGGGCTGGTCCGCGCGGTAGTCGCCGCCGACGGCCAGGCCGTGGGTGCGGTCGCGGAAGGCGAGGGCGAACACGCCGCGGGCCGGGTCGCCGGCCGGGACCGGCGTGTCGGTGGCCGTCCAGGTCAGGCCGCGGTCCGTGGAGTGCAGCACGCGCGCGCGTGCGCCGCCGCCGGTCGCCAGCCACGCGTCCTTGGGACCGGAGGTGACCAGGCACTGACCGCTCGCCGCGAAGCCCGCCTCGCCGTCCAGCGCGGCGGGCATGCCGTCGGAGGCCAGCACCCGCCAGGTGCGGCCGCCGTCGCCGGTGGACAGGATGCGGAACCTTCCGTCCACCGGGTCGCTCATGGCGAGGCCGTGGCGGCGGTCGAAGAAGGAGAGGCAGTCGTAGAACGCCTTCGGGTCGGTGTTGCGGAACGACTCCGTCCAGGTCGCCCCGCCGTCGTCGGTGCGGTAGACGCGGGAGTCCTCGCCCTCGCCGATGGCCAGCACCACCGCGCGGCGCGCGTCGAACGCCTCGATGTCCCGGAACTGCAGAGCGGCCGCGCCCGGCGGGGAGACGTTGCGCCAGCTCGCCCCGCCGTCCGTGGTGCGCAGGACCGTACCGCCGGATCCGGCCACCCAGGCGGTGTCGCGGCTGACGGCGGACAGCCCGCGGTAGCGGATGTCGGGGGTGCCGGTGTCCTTGAGTTCCCAGTGCGGTGCGCGGTGGCCGCCCCGCGGCGCGGCGTGCGCCGGTGCGAGCGTCAGCACGGCCAGCGCCGCCCCGCAGGCCACCCCCGCGGCCACCATCCGGCTGGTACGGGTCGTACGTCTCGTTCGTCGCGTGCTCCCCAAGCGCCTCATGGCGGGCGAAGCTAGCCCACCGCCCCGGCGTCGTCCAGGGGGCCCGGGCGCCGCTCACGGCGGTGCGGAACACACCTGCCCCTCGCGTGCATGGACGCGGTGACCGAGGTCACTCGAATTTCGTGTGCACGGATTGGCTGATTCCGTCGTCTCTTCCAGTGCCAGGTCTCAGCCACCCGGAAGTTCGTCCAGCCGTCACGAGGGAGCAAGGCGTTGTCCATCGTCATCGAGCAGCCCGTAGAGGCCCGACTCGTCGCCGCCGCACCGCGCATGCCGAGCATTCCCGCCACGCTGCGCTACGACCGGCAGGACCCGTTCGCCGTCCGGATGACCTTCCCCGCCCCGGCCACCCTGGAGGGCGTGGAGGTGTGCTGGAGCTTCGCCCGCCAGCTCCTCTCCGCGGGCCTGCACGGCCCGGAGGGCCACGGCGACGTCCGGGTGCGGCCATACGGGTACGACCGCACCGTGCTGGAGTTCCACGCCCCCGAGGGCACCGCCGTCGTGCACGTCCGCACGGGCGAGATCCGCCGGTTCCTCCAGGCCACGAACGAGCTCGTGCCCGAGGGCCTGGAACACCTCCAGCTGGACCTCGACCACCAACTGGCCGAATTGATGCGCGACGCCTGCTGACCTACCGCTCCCGCGTCAGCAGGGTGTTGAGCTCCCCGTAGTCCAGCCCCTGCTCCTGCGCCCGGTACGTCCCCCGCCCGGTACGTCCCCGCGTCCAGCAGCTCCCGCGCCGCGTGGCGGACGACCGCGTAGGCGGCCTGGGCCGGGCCGGACACGGCGCTCACCCGGGCCACGCCCAGGGCGGCGAGTTCGGCGACGGACGGTGCGCCGAAGGTGTCGATCCGGGCGTTGACGAACAGCGGCACACCCTGCGTGTCGGCGGCCTCGCGGGCGACCGCGATGCTCCCCCAGACTTCGTCCGGGGGGACCCCCATTTCGCTTCGCTCGCCTGTTCGGCGAGCGGCCGCAGCGGGCCGCTCCCCTCCTCGTACAGCGCGTCCTCGATGTTGATGCCCACCGCGCCCGCCGCGAGCACCGCGCGGACGGTGTCGGCGACACCCGCCGGGTCCTTCGCGTAGCCGCTCTCGACGTCGGCGCTGACCGGGACGCGGACCGTGGCGGCGTCCTCGGCGAGCCGGGCGCTCATCGCGTTCCAGGCGTTCGGCAGGACGAGCGGACGCCCCGGGATGTGCAGGGCGCGGAAGGCGAGGGCGCGCTCTCGCAGGGTGTTCTCGTTCGTCATGCGGACGACTCAACCAGCCGGGGCGGGGCGCGGGCTGGCAGGAACCCGGCGTGTACGTGGGGCCGGTGCGGGCTCGCGGTGCGGGCTCGCGATTAATTGCGTTGACGGCCCGGCGCGCCCCTCGTAGGTTGTTCAGCGGTCCTGTTGCCGTCGATTGGAGAAGGACGTTGCTCGTCTGAGGTCCTGAGACACCGCGTCACACCCGTCGGGTGTGTGCGTCGTGTGCGACCTCGGCGTCCGAGCCGTCCTCCGGCACAGGGCCTTCGTGTGCCCCCGGTTCCCCGGTCCGCGCCCCGCGGTGTCTCGACACGCGTTCACCCCGACCGCACCCAGCAACCGCGAGGCCTTGTGTCCACTTCTCTCAGCTGTACGTCCCTGTCCTTCGGCTGGCCCGACGGCACCACCGTCCTCGACGGCCTCGACGTGGCCTTCGGCCCCGGCAGGACCGGGCTGGTCGGCGTCAACGGGTCAGGAAAGTCGACCCTGTTGAAGCTGATCGCCGGTGAGCTCACCCCGTCGGACGGCACCGTCAAGGTGACCGGCGAGGTCGGCTACCTTCCACAGAACGTCACGCTCGACACCGCCCTGCGCGTCGACGAGGCGCTCGGCATCGCCGCCCGGCGGGCCGCACTGCACGCCATCGAGGCGGGCGACGCGTCCACGGAGCACTTCGAGACGATCGGCGACGACTGGGACGTCGAGGAGCGCGCGCTCGTCACCCTCGGTGAACTCGGTCTCGGGCACATCGGCCTGGACCGCACGGTCGGCGAGGTGTCGGGCGGCGAGTCGGTACTGCTCCGCCTGGCCGCGCTGCTGCTGCGCCGCCCGGACGTGCTGCTGCTCGACGAGCCCACCAACAACTTGGACCTGTACGCGCGCAGGCGGCTGTACGCGGCCGTCTCGTCCTGGCCGGGCGTGCTGGTCGTCGTCAGCCACGACCGCGAACTCCTCGAACTGGTCGACCAGATCGCGGATCTGCGTGCCGGGGAGATCACCTGGTACGGCGGCAACTTCTCGGCCTACGAGGAGGCCCTCGCCGTGGAGCAGGAGGCGGCCGAACGCATGGTGCGGGTCGCCGAGGCGGACTTTCGCAAGCAGAAGCGCGAACTGGTGGACGCCCAGGTCAAACTGGCCCGCCGCAAGCGCTACGGGCAGAAGATGTGGGAGCAGAAGCGTGAACCGAAGATCGTGATGGGGGCACGCAAGCGCGCGGCGCAGGAGTCCGCGGGCAAGCACCGCATCATGCACGAGGAGAGGCTCGCCGAGGCCAAGGACCGGCTCGACGAGGCGGTGGACGCCGTACGGGACGACGACGAGATCCGCGTCGACCTGCCGTACACGGCCGTGCCGCCGGGCCGGAACGTGCTCACCCTGCGCGGCCTGGAACTGGCGCACGGGGCGCGCGTGGAGGGCATCCTCGACCTGCGCGGTCCCGAGCGGATCGCGCTGATCGGGCGCAACGGCGCGGGCAAGACGACCCTGCTGCGCACCATCGCCGGGGAGCTGGCGCCGGTGGCGGGCGAAGTGGAGGCGCATGTGCCGCTGCGGTTCCTGCCGCAACGGCTGGACGTCCTCGACGGCGAGCTGTCCGTCGCCGAGAACGTGGCCCGGTTCGCGCCGGGCGCCACCAACAACCGGGTCCGGGCGCGTCTGGCCCGCTTCCTGTTCCGGGGCGCCCGCGCCGACCAGAAGGCGGCCACGCTGTCCGGCGGCGAACGCTTCCGGGCGGCCCTGGCGGCGCTGATGCTGGCCGAGCCCGCGCCGCAGCTCCTGCTGCTCGACGAGCCGACGAACAACCTGGACATGGCGAGCGTGCGCCAGCTCACGACCGCCCTGGAGTCCTACGAGGGAGCGCTGATCGTGGCCGGCCACGACGTGCCGTTCCTCAGGTCCCTCGGCATCACCCGCTGGCTGCTCCTGGAGGAGGGAGAACTGAAGGAGACGACACCCGAGGAGGTCGGGGACCCGGCCTGACCGTCCCCTCGGAGCGCCTTCGCCGGGACACGGCCCGGCACCGGGGTTTTGTACACCCGGTCCGGGCCTGCATGATGGCGGACCGGCGTCGCATCGTGGGCGCCGTATCGACCCGCCGATTCGGAGACCCGTCGTGCCCAGCAAGAAGGCCCTCGTCCGCCACCCCAGCCCGCGCCTCGCCGAAGGCCTGGTGACGCACATCGAGCGGGAGAAGGTCGACGCAGAACTCGCCGTGGAGCAGTGGGAGGCGTACGTCGAGGCGCTGCGTACGCACGGCTGGGAGACGGTCGAGGTGGACGCGGCCGACGACTGTCCGGACTCGGTGTTCGTCGAGGACACCGTGGTCATGTACAAGAACGTGGCGCTGATCACCCGGCCGGGTGCCGAGTCCCGGCGGGACGAGACCGCCGGGGTCGAGGAGGCCGTGGCCCGCCTCGGCTGCTCCGTCAACTGGATCTGGGAGCCGGGCACCCTGGACGGCGGTGACGTCCTGAAGGTCGGCGACACGATCTACGTCGGCCGGGGCGGGCGCACCAACGCGGCCGGGGTGCAGCAGGTGCGGGCCGCCTTCGAGCCGCTGGGCGCGCGGGTGGTGGCCGTACCGGTGAACAAGGTGCTGCATCTGAAGTCGGCGGTCACCGCGCTGCCCGACGGCACGGTGATCGGGCACATCCCGAACGTGGACCGCCCCTCCCTGTTCCCGGGCTTCCTCGCGGTGCCCGAGGAGGCCGGCGCGCACGTGGTGCTGCTCGGCGGCAGCAAGCTGCTGATGGCGGACAGCGCGCCCAAGACGAAGGAACTGCTCACCGATCTCGGCCATCAGGTGGTCACGGTGGACATCAGCGAGTTCGAGAAGCTCGAGGGTTGTGTGACGTGCCTCTCGGTGCGACTGCGGGGGCTGTACGCCTGATCGAGTGATCCATCACCCCAACAGCCCCGGGACCTGCGCCTCCCGGGGCCGCTTGACATGTCCTGGTACAGCAGGGGAATGGCGTCTGATCAGCGATCTTTACGCCGCGCTTAACCTACGGCTTCGTAACCTACGGCTTCGTAGCCTACGATCTCGTAGGTTCCGGCACCGCTCGCCGGTTCACCTCCTTCATCCCCCTTTGTACGGCGTCCCCCTGGAGTTCCCGTGACGATCACCTCTCCTCACCTCGGCAGCCCGTCCGTGTGGACCGACGCGAAGCTGCTGTACGCGCTCGAGGAAGTGGTCGAGAAGGAGCTGAACCGCCATCTGAAGGTCGCCAAGGACTGGATGCCCCACGAGTACGTCCCGTGGACCGACGGCCGCAACTTCCCCGGCCAGTTCGAGGACGGCGAGGCCTGGGACAAGGAGCACTCCAAGGTCACCGAGATCGGCCGTATCGCCCTCGTGGTCAACCTTCTGACGGAGGACAACCTCCCCAGCTACCACCACGAGATCGCCTCGCTCTTCGGCCGGGACGGCGCCTGGGGCACCTGGGTACACCGCTGGACGGCCGAGGAGGGCCGGCACGGCATCGTGATGCGCGACTACCTGCTCACCTCGCGCGCGGTGGACCCGGACAAGCTGGAGCAGTTCCGCATGTCCCACATGAGCGAGGGCTTCGAGTCCGACAACCGTCACTCGATGCTGCACTCGATCGCCTATGTCGCCTTCCAGGAACTCGCGACCCGTATCTCGCACCGCAACACCGGCCACCAGTCCGGCGACCCGGTCTGCGACCGCATGCTGACCCGCATCGCGACCGACGAGAACCTCCACATGGTCTTCTACCGCAACCTGCTGAAGTCCGCCTTCGAACTCGCCCCCGACCTGACCATGCAGGCCGTGCGGGACGTCGTCGTGAACTTCCGCATGCCCGGCCACGGCATCCCCGGCTTCGAGCGCGCCGCGGCCCAGATGGCGATCGGCGAGGTCTACAACCTCCGCATCCACCACGACGACGTCCTCCAGCCCGTGCTGCGCTTCCTGAAGATCATGGAGATCGACGGGCTCGGCCCCGAGGGGAAGCAGGCGCAGGACGAACTCGGCCTGTTCATGGGCGGTCTCGACGCGGAGGCGCTGAAGTTCGACGAGAAGCTGGCCGCGCGCAAGGCGCGGATGGCGGCGCGCGCCGGGGCCTGACCGGCAGCACCCGACCGTACCCTGCGGGGCGCACCGATTTGTCGGTGCGCCCTGTCAGTGGCGTGCGGCATCATGCCGCCATGCGTGACCACACCAGGGCGGAACAGGCAGTCGGCTTTCTGCTCGGCCTGATCGACGAAGAAACCGCCGGCCGGATCCGGGCGCGGACCGGCCTGCCCGGCCCCGAACACCCCGCGGCGGTGCGGCGCCGGCTCGACCGCGCGTGGGCCTGGGCCAATGTGCTGCCGTCCTCGGTGGTGCTGTGGGTCCTCGAGGAGGACGACCCGGACCTCAACGCGGTGGTGTGGCGGTTCGTCGGCACCGACGCCGCGCTGCGCCGGGCCGTCGCGCGGGGCGTGCCGTTCGGTCCCGGGCGCACCGAGCCGCTCCCGGTGCACCCCACCCTGCGGGGCGAGGAACCCGAGGTGCCCGAGAGCTATGTGCGGCACGGCCTCGTGGGCGCGCTGCGGGAAGTGACGTCCCTTCAGCAGGCCCGGGCGGCCGGGTCCATGGTCCTGACGCGCACCGACTGGGCGGCGGTCGCCGAGGCGCACGGCGAGCGTCCACTGCCCGGGTACGCGCGCTGGGCGCTGTCCGTACGCCCGGACTGCCCGCCCGCGCTGCGCGAACGGTTCGGTTCGCACCGCAAGTTCACCCACCGGGTCCGTCTGGCGGGTGTGCTCGACGGCCCGGCCGAGTACGCGACGGCCCACGGCCCCGCCGTACACGCGCTCCAGGTCCTCTCCATGGGGCATGTGCTGTTCCCGACCCGCATCAAGGAGGCCGAGCAGGCGTTGCGCCCGCTCGTCCAGGACCAGCTGGGCGACCGCGAGGACGCCTGGGCGGTACTGGCCCAGCTGGTCGAGACGTTCCACGGCAACGCCACCGAGCTGGTGCTGACCGCGAGCGCCATCGCCTGAGCCGAAAGGGCGAAAGGGCGAAGGGGCGAAGGCGGCGGGCGGGCGTCCCGGACTGCGTGATCGCGGCTCTTGCCGGACGATGGAAGTCGGGGCGCCGGGACATCGTGGAGGTGCGGAACAGTGTCGGACAAGGAACCACAGACCCGTACCGGCGAGGAGCCGCTGTCCGAGGCCTGGAAGACGGCGGTGACGGTGCTGCAGGAGGTCAGACCCCCCTTCGTGCCCGAGGGCGCCTCGGGTACGACCATCGTGGTCGAGTGGCCTCCCGGCGACCCCGGGACTCCTCCGCACCGGCACCCCGGGCCGGCCTTCGGATACGTGCTCGAAGGCGCGGTCCGCTTCGAGCTGGAGGGCGAGCCGGAACGTGTGGTCGAGGCCGGCGGGACGTTCTGGGAGCCGGGCGGTGACGTGATCCACTACCAGGACGGCAACGCCCTGCCGGACGCACGGACCCGATTCGTCGTGACCATGCTCTGTGCGCCGGGCCGGCCGATGCTCACGCTGGTGGACGAGGAGGAACTGGCTCGGCGGGCGCATCTGCGCGCCCCGCGGCCCGTGGATTAGGGGGGCGGGGCGGCCGGATTCGAACCGGCGTGTTCTGGTTTTGGAGACCGGTGCGCCTGCCTCTGCGCTACGGCCCCGCCCTTGCCGCAGAGCGTAATGCCTTGGCCCGTTGTCAGTGCGGGCTGGTACCAATGAAGCACCGGGGGAAGCGCGTTACAGGGGGCACGGGGGCTTCGCATGGCGTACGGGGAGCGGGGGCGACGGCGCCCTCATGTGGTCGACCTCACCGACCGCCGGGCACTTGAGCGGTACCGCCCGGCGGATCCGGCGGTGGTCGAGGAGGCGCGGCGGCTGAAGGAGGCCGCGCTGCTGGACTTCGGCCTGACCGAATCGGCGGTGGCGTCCTGGCTGTACGCGAAGTGCCATCACCAGATCCCGACGACCGCGGTGGACACGGCGGCCGTGGTCGCCTCCGGCGACGGCTCCTGCCTGCTGCTGTACAACCCGGACTTCTTCGTCGCGCTGGGCCTGGACGGCGTGAAGTTCGTGCTGTTCCACGAGGCGCGGCATCTGGTGCACCGCCATCTGTTCGCGGACGCCGAGCTGCGCGAGGACCCGGTGTTCGAACTGGCCGCCGAGGTGTCCATCAACCATGTGGCGCTGGTCCGGCTGGGCCGCGAGGAGCTGCCACCGCTCGACGGCCGACCCACGGGCGTCGACCCGCGCAAGGTGTACGACGCCTACTGGGAGGACCTGACGACGCACGGCCTGGAGCCGGTGGCGTACGAGACGTTCACCCACACGGACATGCGGGTGTACGGCGAGCTGAAGCGCATGCGCCATCCTCCCGTCCCGGAGCGGCGGTTGTGCGTGCATCTCGAGGGCGGGCTCGTCCCGGCCGACCAGGAGACCGTCGACGCGGTGACGTCCTCCGCGCTGCTCAACTCCCTGCTGGCGGCCCGGCGCGGGCACCCGGGCGCGGAGCGCGAGCTGCTCGACCTGATGGGCCGCACCGAGGAGGGCTCGGCGCGGGCCGCCCGCATCTGGGGCAACCTGGGCGCGGGCATGCTCCGCGGCGAGACCACGCGCACGCGTACGGTCGACTGGTGGCAGCGCTGGCTGGTCGACGTGCTCGGCTCGAAACTGCGCGACGGTGAGCGGCTGGTGTACCCCAAGAAGCGGGGCGCGCTGCTCGCGGCCCTCGGCCAGGACCCGATGCTCTCGCGGCGGGGCCCGGTGCGGGACAAGGTGCTGGTCATCGCGTACGACACCTCGGGCTCGATGCCGGACCACGTCATCACGTGGCTCACCGAACTCGTCGGCCGGATCGACGGGGTGGAGGCGCACTGGCTGTCCTTCGACGCCGTGGTGATGCCGTTCAGACCGGGCGAGCGTGTGTACGGCGGCGGTGGCACGAGCTTCCAGGCGGTCGCGGACTACGTGGAGGGCCGCACGGAGGTGAACGGGCGCCGCTTCGACGTGACCCCGGACGCCGTGGTGATGCTCACCGACGGATACGCCCCGGCGATCACCCCGGCCGAGCCGGGCAAATGGATCTGGCTGATCACCCAGGGCGGCAGCGACTGGCCCGAGACGCACACACCGGCGATGGACTGCCATCGCGTCACCACAGGATCACGGTAGATGACCACGAAAGCACAGCACACAGACCACACGGGCCACACAGACCACATGGACCACATGGACCACACGGGCCCACGGCAGTCGACCGCCTCACGCCTGGAGGCCTTCATCGACGCGATGATCGACATGGGGCAGACCGGGCAGGTCTTCGGCGAGCACGGCATCGGCAAGACGGCGACGTTCTTCTCCCACCTCGCCCGCGCCCACCCGGACGCCACGCTGGTGTACGTACCCGCGGCGAACCTGACACCCGACGACCTCCTCGTCAACGCGCCGGTGCGCGACCCGCGGACCGGTGAACTGGTCCTGCGCCAGCTGGTGATGAGCCAGCTCAAGCCGGGCAGGCCCTTCGTGCTGCTCATCGACGACTCGCTGCAAGCGGGCGACACGATCCAGTCGCAGCTGATGCAGATCGCCTGCAACTGGACGCTCGGCGAGCACGATCTGCGCGCCCTGGGCTGCGTCGGCGTGTTCCTGACGGACAACGAGTCACTGGCCGAGACGTCGGCGCGGCGCGGCGACCTGGCGCTGCTCGACCGCATGGTGACGATCCGGATCACCGCGAACGACACGTCCTGGCGGCGCCATCTTGCGGCCAAGTACCGCCAGTGGGACCTGCGTCCGGTGTTCTCCCTGTGGGCCTCGCTCTCCCCGGAACTGCGCGAGCTGCTCTCCCCGCGCACCCTGGACCACATCCTGGCCAACGCCAGGGAGGGCTTCCCACTGCGCTGGGGCCTGCCCCTGGTCGACGGCGAGCGGCTGCGGCTGGCCGAGCCGGGCCCTGACGGCCGCCCGGGTCACAACCGCACGTCGGAGATCCTCGACCGGATCGCCGAAGCGCTCGGCACACGCAACCCCGCCACCGTCCCCGACCCTGTGCGGCAGGTCGTCCGGGCCGCCCTGCGCAACCGGTGGACGGTGCTGCTGCAGGGCCCGCCGGGCTGCGGCAAGACGGAGCTGGTGCGCGAGACCCTGCGCGAGGGGCTCGGCCGGGAGGCGCTGTACTTCTCCCTGCCCGTGACGAACGTCGAGGATCTGTGCGCACCGATCCCGTCCCCGGACGGCACGCTGGACAACCTCCTGGCCGCGCCCTTCACCGGCCCCGAGCCGAAGGCGATCGTGTGGGACGAGTACAACCGGCCCAAGGACAAGGCCGCGTTCGCCAAGCTCATGGAGGTCACCCAGGAGTGGTCGCTGGCGGGGCGGCGGATCGAGAACCTGCGGGCGCAGATAGCGGTCCAGAACCCGCCGTACCACCTGGGCCGCAAGCTCCTGGTGTCCCGGAACAACATCGCCCAGGCGACCCGTTTCACGGCGTCGCTCACCGTGGAGCCGGAGGACATCCCGGCCAACGAGTGGCTCCTTGCGCGGTACGGCACGGACGCCGAGACGGTCCTGGAGTGGTGGAAGCACGACATCGACGACGACGGGCGCGCCTGGATCACCAAGCGCACCCTGGAGCGCCTCATCAAGCTGCATCGGCGGGGACTGCCGCTGGAGATGGGCACCGTCTACCTCGGCGACGGCGAGTACGCGCCCGTGCCGCTCACGGCCCTGATGGACCGTCTGCGCGGCCGCCCGGTCACGGGCCTGCACGAGCTCGCCCAGGACGCCGACATGTGGGAGGAGCGCCTGCGCCGAGCGGCCGGTCGCTCGGACGAGGGCGAGAACGACAGTGACGTGGTCCATCAGATCCTCGCCAACGCGGAGCTGTCCCAGCTGAAGAAGCACCGGGCGGTGGTGGCCCGGCTGGTGGCGCTGCTGCCGCCCAAGCTGCGGGCGACGTATCTCGTGGGAGCGTCGCAGCAGCAACAGCGCTTCTGGACGGAGGTGTTCACCAGGCTGCGGCGGACCTGAGGCGGCGCTGGGCCCCGGCCCGGCTCAGGCCTGAGGCGGGGCCGTGCGGTGCACGCTGCGGATGGCCGCCACGTCCGCCGGGACGGCGGGTGCGGGGATGTGTGCGCTCAGAGCGTCCAGACGGCGTTTGACGCTGGCCGCGATGCCGTTGCCGAGCCGGAAGCGGGTGGCCGTGGTGGCGTGGGCCGCGTGGTCGAGGAGGCGGTGGGCCTCGCGGCTGCGCATCCCGGTGTGGGTCAGGACGAGGTGGACGAGCCGGTGCTCGCCCTCGGCGAGGGCCGCGGCGATGGTCTCGGCGGCCGTCAGGTCGAGCCGGTTGTCCTCCGCCGCGAGCACCGCCGCCGCCCGGACCCGGCCGAGGTCCAGCAGCGTCACGCCGGCCGCGGTCGCCGCCGTCACCAGACGGGCCGCGGCCGCCGGTCCGATGCCGTTGCTGGCCACGGCGAGCCGGGTGAGCCGCCCGTACGGTGCCCGTTCCAGGGCCTCGGCCAGCCGGAGTGCGCCCGCGTCTCCCAACCGGGCCGCGGACACGTACAGTTCGTCGACCGTTCCCCCGGCGACGACCGCGGCGAGCGCCCGCGCGCCCGCCTCCCCCAGCGGGTTGCCGCCGACGAAGAGCCGCTCGATCCGGCGCCCGCCCTCGGCGGCCGCCAGCAGCGCGTCGGCCAGGACGGCGGCGCCCGGTGCGTCCAGTTCGGTCTGGACGAGGTCGAGGGTGCGCAACGACCGTGCGGAATCGATGAGTTCGGCCGCGGCCTGCCCGCCCCCGCTGCCCAGCGGGTTCCTCTTCAGCCACACACCGGTGACGACCTGCGGCGAGGCGCGCAGACTGTCGGCGATCCGGCAGGCGCCGCCCGCGGTGATCCCGTTGCAGCCGAGGTACAGCGTCTCGACGTCCCCCGTGCTCTCGGCGACGGCGGCCGCCCCGTCGTCGCCGAGCGCGTCGGTGCCGAGCAGCAGGTGCCGTACCGGAGACGGCCCTTGGGCGAGCGCGTCGGCGATCAGCGCGGCGCCCTCCGCTCCGACCCCCTGCTTGCACAGGTCGAGCCGCCCGTCGGGCAGCGCCGTACCCGCCGTGAAGTCCAGCCGCTCACCGGCCGGGCGGCCCGCGCGCAACCAGTCCAGCAGGGGCGCCAGTTCGGCGAGGGGACGCGGCACGACGTACGGCACCCCGGCGAAGCCGCCCATCTCCTCCTCGGGCTCCTCGCTCACCACTCCGCCTCCCGGTAGTCCTTCAGGAACACCCCCGACACCGGGTCCCCGGCCTCGCCGCGCACGATCGGGTCGTACACCCGGGCCGCCCCGTCCACGATGTCGAGCGGTGTGCGGAACCCGGCCTCGGCCATACGGGCCTTCTTCGGGACCGGGTTCTCGTCGGTGATCCAGCCGGTGTCGACGGCGCACATGTGCACGCCCTGGGCGGCGAGTTCCGCGGCGCTGGTGCGGGTGAGCATGTTCAGGGCCGCCTTGGCCATGTTGGTGTGGGGGTGGCCCGGCATCTTGTTGCGGACGGCGAAGCGGCCCTCGACGGCGGTCACATTCACCACGTACCGGCGCGGATGGGGCGCGGTCAGCAGCAGGGGCAGCAGCCGGTCGCAGAGCAGGGCCGGGGCAAGGGCGTTGACGAGCTGGGTCTCCAGGACCTCGGCCGGGTCGAGCGCGCCGAGCCGGGCCGACCAGGAGTTCTCCGGGGACGGGTCGGGCAGCAGCCCGGCCTCGTCGGCCTCGCGCAGGGCGACCGGCAGCGCGGCGGCCGAGCCCTCCAGCATCCGCATCGGCCGGAACCCGGGCGCCTGCCGGGCCCCCGCGGGCAGCGCGTCGTACTCCCCGGCGGCCAGCAGCGCATACGACTCGGGCGGCCGCCGCACGGTCTGCGCGGCGTTGTTGACGAGGATGTCCAGCGGCCGGCCCTCCTGCCGCAGTTCCTCGCACAGCCCGAGCACCTGGCGCGGGTCGCGCAGGTCGACGGCGAGGACGGTGAGCCGGTCGAGCCACTGCGCGCTGCCCTCGGCCGCCCGGAAGCGGCGCACGGTGTCGTGCGGGAAGCGCGAGGTGACGAGCACTTCGGCGCCGTCCCGGAGCATCATCAGGGCGAGCTGGAAACCGATCTTCACCCGGCCGCCGGTGAGCAGCGCCCGGCGGCCGCTCAGGTCGGTGCTCAGGGCGCGGCGGGCGGTGTTGTCGGCGGCGCACCCGGGGCAGAGCCGGTGGTAGAAGGTGTCGACCTGTCGATAGGTCGACTTGCAGACGTAGCAGGTGCGCGGCCGGAGGAAGACTCCCCCGGCGCCGGACGCGGCCAGCGGGGCGTCCTCGCGGCGGTCCGGGGCGCCGGTCGCGGTCGCCGCCATGGCCGCCGCGTCGGCCGCGGACACCTCGGCGCCCCGCGCCTTGCGGCGCCGCAGCCGGCCGTCGCGCGCGAAGGACGCGGCGACCTGCTCGGCCCGCAGTCGCACCGGGTCGTCGACGGGCAGCGCGCGCAGCTTGCCCACCATATGGTGGAAGGCCGCGAGTTCCGCCTCGGTGATCATGTCCGCGGTCGTGTCGGTGATCGCCTCGCCCATCCGTACCCGCCCCGTGTCCGCCGTGCCGTGGTCCCGGCCGGATTCGAACCGGCGTATCCACCTTGAGAGGGTGGCGAGTCTGCCTCTGCTCTACAGGACCGAGAGACACATCTGGACGCCATATCCGGATGCTCACCCGGATCCTAACCGCTCTCGTGGTCGCGCTCTGCCGTCGTCGTGCTCTGCCGTGGATCGGACCGGATTCGAACCGGTGTGTCCTTCAATGCCATGAAGGTGCGCCTGCCTCTGCGCTACCGACCCCCGCACGCCCGGACGACCGGATTCGAACCGGTGTGGCCGCCCTGGCAAGGCGGTGCGCCTGCCTCTGCGCTACGCCCGGACGCGTTCCCGGATCTTAACGGCCGGTGCGGGGTGACGCACCGTCCGGGCTTCACAGCGATGCCCGCCGGAGTTCCAGCCGTTCCTTCTCCGACAGGCCGCCCCAGACGCCGAAGCGCTCGTCGTTGTCGAGCGCGTACGCCAGACAGGCCGAGCGGATCGGGCACAGGCCGCAGATCCGCTTCGCCTCCCGTACCGAGCTGCCGGGCTCCGGGAAGAAGAAGTCCGCCCCCGTTTGCGCGCACAACGCCTCCTCCTGCCAGGCAAGGTCGGGCGAGGTGATCGTTTCGATGTGCATGAGCAGGATCGTGCCGCCCCGCGAAAAACGTTCGATCAACGCCGGGTCAACGCCGCGGCCGGGGCGTGTACGGGGCCTGCCTGCCGCCCCGATGATGCTCCCCCGGCACGCGGCGGCGCACGGCGGCGCGCGGGGCCGGGATGAAAACATGAGGAACGCGGCTGGTCACCCAGGGTAGCAGCGGTGGGCGCTCGGCCCGCGGACGCGCTGCGGCGGCGGTTGTCAGTGGGCGGTGCAAGACTCGGCAGTGCACTGAGAACGGGACCCTTTTGAGGAGGGCGAAGATGCTCACCACCCGTTTCGTCAACGGCGCACCCAACTGGATCGACGTCGGCACATCCGACATCGAGGGCGCCACCTCCTTCTACGGCGGTCTCTTCGGCTGGCGGTTCCAGTCGGCGGGGCCCGAGGCCGGCGGTTACGGCTTCTTCCAACTGGACGGCAAGACCGTGGCCGGCGGTATGCAGACCACTGCGGAGCAGGGTCCGCCCGCCTGGACCGTGTACTTCCAGACCGCGGACGCGCAGGCCACCGCCAAGGCCGCCGAGGGGGCGCACGGCAGCGTGCTGCACCAGCCCATGGACGTGATGGGGCAGGGCCACATGGCGATCCTCGCCGACCAGGCGGGCGTGCCCTTCGGGCTCTGGCAGCCGGGCCAGACCAAGGGTGTGGACAAGGCGAACGAACCCGGTTCGCTGTGCTGGGTCGAGCTGTACACGCCGGACATCGCCGCGGCCGCCGCGTTCTACAACCAGGTGCTCGGTCTGGAGACGTCCGCCGTGCCCTTCCCCGGCGGCACGTACACCTGCGTCAACCCCACCGAGGGCGGTGAGGACGCGATGTTCGGCGGAATGGTCCCGCTGGCCGACGACCCCACCGAGGCCGAGGCCGGCGCCTACTGGCTGCCGTACTTCGAGGTCGAGGACACCGACGCGGTGGTCGAGAAGGCGCAGCAACTGGGCGGCAAGGTCCGCATGCCCGCCACGAGCATGGAGGGCGTCGGCCGGATGGCCAAGCTCGCCGACCCGTACGGCGCCCGCTTCGCGGTGATCAAGAGCGAGTCGCAGGGCTGAGACCCGGCATCCCCGGCGAGGGCGTGAGGCACCCCGGCCCGTCAGCGGCAACGAGGGCCGGGCCGGGGGCCTACGCGGAGGCGCGTCGTACCAGCGTGGTCGGCAGGATGACGCCGGAGGGCGTGTCCGCCGCGGAATCACCTTGGTTGCCGCGGTCCAGGCCGCGCAGCAGGAGGCGGGCCATCAACCGGCCCATCTCCTCTATGTCCTGACGGATCGTGGTCAGGGGCGGGTCGGTCTGTTCGGCGACGGGCAGCATGTCGTCGAAGCCGATCACGGCGACGTCCTCGGGCACCCTCCGTCCGCTCGCGCGCAGCACCCGCAGCGCTCCGGAGGCGCCGAGGTCGTTCGCGGCGAACACCGCGTCCACGTCGGGGCAGCGGTCGAGGAGTTCCCGCATCGCGCGCTCGCCGCCGGCCGGGGTGAAGTCGCTCTCCACGATCAGCAGCGGGTCGGCGTCCCCCATCACGTCCCGGAACCCGTCGAGCCGGTCCACCGCGGAGGTCTGGTCGAGGGCGCCGGTGATGTGCGCGATCCGCCTCCGGCCGAGGCCGACGAGATGGCGTACG
The DNA here is from genome assembly GCF_040654755.1 of Streptomyces sp. NPDC050625. Taxonomy (NCBI): domain Bacteria; kingdom Bacillati; phylum Actinomycetota; class Actinomycetes; order Kitasatosporales; family Streptomycetaceae; genus Streptomyces; species Streptomyces sp. NPDC050625. The sequence goes on along the minus strand of NZ_JBFAIQ010000002.1, from coordinate 748,112 downwards.
GCCTCACGGGCCCCGCCCCGGTTGTCGCTGTCGACGTACACCGCGTCGGGCGTGCCGTGGCTCCAGCCGGGCCGGCCGCCGAACACCGTGGGGACGCCCGCGCCCCGGATCAGCCCGGGCAGCGGATCGTCGAGGTGCAGCGAGAAGACGAGCGCGCCGTCGACATGGCCTCCGGCGAGATAGCGGGCCACGCGGGCGTGATCGTCCCGGCCCTCGGTCAGCAGCAGCACGAGCTGGTTGTCGTGCGCCGTCAGCTCCTTGCTGATCCCGCGCAGTTGCAGGGCGAAGAAGGGGTCGGCGAAGACCCTGGTCTCCGGTTCGGCGATGACCACGGCGACGGCGTCGTGCCGCTTGGTCACCAGGCTGCGCGCGGCCTGGTTGGGCACATAGCCGAGCTCCTCGACCGCCCGCCGGACCCGCTCCACCAGCGGCTCCCGGACTCCGTCCCCACCGTTGACCACCCGGGACACGGTGGCCCGTGACACCCCCGCCCGCGCGGCCACGGCCTCCAATGTGGGACGCGGCGCTGTCTCGGTCACTTCGCGACTCCTCATCGGCGATTGCGGATCAGGATATCCCCGAGCGAGGACCGTCGTGAGAGCGCTCTCGACATGGGAAAGGAGTTGCGGCCCTTCGAAGGTGCGTAGGTCGTCCTAGGCGCCGTTCGGCTTCGGCGGTGGTGGGTCTTGTTCTTCGCGTCGGGCTCGGCTCGGCTGGACGCGCTTGGGCTCTCCGGGCATCTTCGGGTACTCGGGCGGGTAGGGCAGGTCGCCCAGTCCGTGGTCGTGCTCATCCTTGCGCGCGAGTTCGAGCAGTGCTTCGAGGGAGAAGGCGTGGTCGTCCATGTCGGCGTGCACGTCGCCGAGTTCGGCGAAGCGGGCGGGCATGGTCGCGAGGTCGAAGTCGCGGGGGTGGGCCTCGGCAACTTCCTCCCAGCGCAGGGGGGCCGAGACCGGGGCGTGCGGGCGGGGGCGTACGGAATAGGCGGAGGCGATGGTGCGGTCCCTGGCGGTCTGGTTGTAATCGATGAAGATGCGCTCGCCGCGCTCCTCCTTCCACCACTTGATCGTCACGTGGTCCGGCATCCGCCGTTCCATCTCCCGGCCCACGGCGATCGCGGCGCGGCGCACCTGGGTGAAGGTCCAGCGCGGTTCGATGGGCACGAAGACATGCAGTCCGCGGCCGCCGGAGGTCTTGGGCCAGCCGCGCAGTCCGCCGAACTCGTCGAGGACGGTGCGCAGTTCGTGGGCGGCGCGGACGGCGTCGGCGAAATCGGTGCCGGGCTGCGGGTCGAGGTCGATGCGGAGCTCGTCGGGGCGGTCGACGTCGGTGCGGCGCACCGGCCAGGGGTGGAAGGTGAGGGTGCCGAACTGGGCGGCCCAGAGGACGGCGGCCTCCTCGGTGGGGCACATCTCGTCCGCGGAGCGGCCGCTGGGAAAGGTGATGTGGGCGGTGGGGATCCAGTCGGGCATGTTCTTGGGCGCCCGCTTCTGGAAGAAGGACTCCCCCGTCACACCGTCCGGATAGCGCTCCAGGGTGGTGGGGCGGTCGCGCAGGGCGCGCAGGATGCCGGGGCCGACCGCGATGTAGTACCGGGCCAGGTCCAGCTTGGTGAAACCGCGCTCGGGGAAGAAGACCTTGTCCGGGCTGGACAGCCGCACGGTCCGGCCGCCCGCCTCCAGTTCCACCGCGTCACCCATGCGGCCACGGTAGGCGTACCACGCACAGCGCGCACACCGGGCGGGGGCCGCGGTATGCGCGCAGAATCGGAGCATGGATCTCCCGGTGATGCCGCCCGTGAAGCCGATGCTCGCCAAGTCGGTGGCGAAGATCCCGCCGGACATGCACTACGAGGCGAAGTGGGACGGCTTCCGGGCCATCGTGTTCCGTGACGGGGACGAGGTCGAGCTCGGCAGTCGTACCGGGAAGCCGCTGACCAGGTACTTTCCCGAGCTGGTCGCGGCGTTGAAGGAGCGGTTGCCCAAGCGGTGCGTGCTGGACGGCGAGATCGTGATCGCCCGGGAGGGGCGGCTCGACTTCGACGCGCTGACCGAGCGCATCCACCCGGCGGACTCCCGGGTGCGCACGCTGGCGGAGCGGACGCCCGCCTCCTTCGTCGCGTTCGACCTGCTGGCCCTGGCCGACGAGTCACTGCTGGACGTCCCGCTGACGGACCGCCGGGCGCTCCTCGTCAGGGCGCTGTCCGGGGTGACGGCACCCGTCCATCTGGCACCGGCGACGACCGACATCGACGTGGCGCGGCAGTGGTTCGAGCAGTACGAGGGGGCGGGCCTGGACGGGGTCGTCGCCAAGCCGCCCGCCGTGCGCTATCTGCAGGACGAGCGGGCGATGTTCAAGATCAAGCACGAGCGTACGGCGGACGTCGTCGTGGCGGGCTACCGCTTCCACAAGAGCGGTCCGGTTGTGGGCTCGCTACTGCTCGGTCTCTACGACGACCGGGGCGCCCTGCAGCACGTGGGCGTGTCGGCCGCGTTCGCGATGAAGCGCCGCGCCGAACTGGTCGAGGAACTGGAGCCGCTGCGTATGACGGATGTGGCCGGGCATCCGTGGGCGGCCTGGTCGCAGGAGGCCGCGCACGAGACGGCCCGGCTGCCCGGGGCCCCCAGCCGCTGGTCGGGCAAGAAGGACCTGTCCTGGGTGCCGCTCAGGCCGGAGCGGGTGGCCGAGGTGGCGTACGACCACATGGAGAACGGGGTCCGCTTCCGGCACACGGCCCGCTTCCGCCGCTGGCGCCCGGACCGCACCCCGGAGAGCTGCACCTACGCCCAGTTGGAGGAGCCGGTGCGCTACGACCTCGCGGAGATCCTCGGCAGCCCCGGCTGACCGGCCCATCCGCCAAGCTCGATCAGAATCACGCGGGTATGGCCATCAATGAACTTACGAGCGCACAATCGACGCACAGAATTGGTGGCAACGGTGGCGACGGTGGGCATGGGGCACAGAGCGCGCACACGACGCGCCGCGACGACAGCATTTCTGGCCGCCGCGCTGACGGCTTCTCTCGCGGCGGGCTGCACCTCGGGACACGCCCCCGGCCCGGTCGACGACGGCCGCGGCGGGACCAGCGGGCCGGCCCCGGCCCCCGGCGGCGGCACCGGCCAGGTGCTCGCCGTGAAGATCGACAATGTGCCCGCGGCCCGCCCGCAGACGGGACTGGACTCCGCGGACGTCGTGTACGCGGAACAGGTCGAGGGCGGGCTGAGCCGGCTGATGGCGGTGTACGCGACCAAGCTGCCCAAGGTCATCGGGCCGGTGCGCAGCGCCCGCGAATCCGATCTGGAGCTGCTGCGCCAGTTCGACCGGCCGACGCTCGCCTTCTCGGGGGCGCAGACCAAACTGCTGCCGCTGATCGACAAGGCGCCGCTGCGGCCCGAGACACCCGACAACGCGTCCGACGCCTTCTTCCGCGGCAGCGACAAGGCCGCGCCGCACAACCTCTATCTGCACCCGGACCGGCTGCTGTCCGCCACGCCGGGCGCGGCCGCGCTGACCACCGGCTTCCACTACGGCGCGGCACCTGCGGGCGGGCGGCCCGCGACCTCGCGCACCGTGCGCTACCCGGTGGCCGAGTTCACCTTCACCTGGTCCGCCGACCGGCACCGCTGGCTGGTCGCGATGGACGGCACGCCCACGAGGACGACCGACGGGAAGCGGGTGGCACCCGCAACGGTCGTCGTGCAGTACGTGAAGGTGCACGAGTCCGCGTACCACGACGTCCTCGGCAACAACACGCCGTACACCGAGACGGTGGGCACGGGGAAGGCGGAGGTGCTGCGGGACGGGCGCGCCTTCGACGCGACCTGGACCCGCGCGGCCGCGGCCGACGGCACGGAGTTCACCACCGCCGACGGCACGCCCATGAACTTCGCCGAGGGCCAGGTGTGGGTGGTGTTCGCGCGGTCCAGCCGCTGATTGCGCGTGAGGGTGACCCTGTTGGGCGTAGCTTCGGCGGCACCAGGCAGCCTGCGCCGGAGCGTGCCTAGGGTGGGGACATGTCCACTGTTCTGATCACCGGTGCCACCTCCGGACTCGGCCGGTACGTCGCCTTCGAGCTGGTCCGTTCCGGTCATGTCGTGCTCGCCCACGGGCGTGACCCGGAGCGGACGCGGCGGCTCGTCGAGGAGTTGCGTGCCGAGGGCGAGGCCGAGGGGTTCGTCGCGGACCTCGCTTCGCTCGCCCAGGTGCGCGAGCTGGGCGCCCGGGTGGCACAGGCGCGGCCCGGGCTCGACGTGCTGATCAACAACGCCGGGGTGGGCGCCGGGCCGCGTGGCTCCGGCCGCGAGCTGAGCGCCGACGGGCACGAGCTGCGGCTGGCCGTGAACTACCTCGCCCCCGTCGTGCTGACCCGCGCCCTGCTGCCGGTGCTGCGCGCGAACACGCCGTCCCGGATCGTCAACGTCGGCTCGGTCGGCCAGGAGCCGGTCGACTTCGCCGATCCGGAGCTCACCCGCGGCTACAGCGGCGTGTCGGCGTACTGCCGCAGCAAGTTCGCCCTCGCCGCCCATACGTTCACGCTGGCCGAGGAGCTGGCGGGCAGCGGTGTGTCGGTCAATGTGCTGCACCCCGCGACCTACATGGACACCGCGATGGTCCGCGAGGGCGGGATCACCCCCTGGAACACGGTCGCGGACGGAGCGACGGGCGTCCTGGCCCTGGCCACCCGGGACTTGGGCTCGGGCGGCTACTTCGACGGCACGCAGCCGGCCAGGGCGCACGAGGGGACGTACGACCCCGAGGTACGAAAGCGCCTGAAAGCGGTCACCGAACAGTTGCTGGCGATCTGAGGCGACGCGGTCAGCTGAGGTCCCGGCCCGTCTCCAGTGCCTCTCGCGCCTGCGCCACCAGCCCGTCCGCCCCGCACGAGCGCGCGAGTGCCATGCCCCGGTTGAGCTCGGCGACCGAACGGGACGCGATGCCGTACTCGACACGGGCGGCCGCGTGTTCGTACTGGCAGGGCGAGGCCTCCAGGTAGGCGACGGCCTGCGCGGCCGGCCGTACCGCGCGCTGCCCGGTCTCCAGGGCGGCCGCGCAGCGCAGGGCCTCGCCGATGGCGGTGTCCGTGCCGAGGCGCTCGGCCTGGCGGCGGGCCTCGGTGGCGAGCCGGGCGGCGCGCGGCGGGTCCTGCACGGCGAGGGCCTTGGCGAGGTCGACGGCCCAGGGCGCGAGGACCGGATGGTGACCGCCCCGGGCGGCCGCCGCCTTCTCGGCCGCCTCCAGTTCGTTGATGCCCTCCTCGGTGCGGCCCACGGCGAGCAGCAGCCGGCCGCGCACGGAGCGGGGGCAGGGCAGCACGATCGTCGACGGGTAGGGCGGTGCGAAGCCGTACCGCTCGGCCACCGCCCAGGCCTCGTCCACATGGCCGCGGGCCAGCAGCGTGTCGACGAGTCCGCAGGTCGCCGACCAGTACAGGGGCAGGCCACGGCCGACGCGTTCGGCCAGTGCGAGGGACTCGCGCAGGATGGTCTCCGCGTCCCTGAGGCGGCCCTGGCGACGGTAGGCGAGGCCGAGGAACGCGTTCGCCAGGGAGAGATGGCCGCCGCTCCATCCCGCGGTCGTATAAGCCCGTAAGGCCTCGGCGAACAGGCTCTCGGCGCGGTCGAGCCGGTCGGCGTAGGTGTAGGCGCTGCCCAGCATCATCAGCAGTTCGACGCCCCACTCGGTGTCGGTCCAGCCCAGACCGGGGGCGAGGCGGCCGTTCACGAGGGCGCGGTCGCACAGTTCGACGACCTCCTCCACGCTCTCGCCGTGGGTCATGGCGTCGAAGCCGCGCAGGATCAGCAGGGCGCGCTCGGAGTTGTCACGGCCGGTGCAGGTGCGGGCGAGGTCGGCGAGGCGTTCGGAGCGGCCGGGTGAGGCGGCCTCGCCGTGGATGCCCTCCCACATGAAGTGCACGGCCTGCAGCCGCAGCCGGGCGGGCCCGGGTTCATGACGCGCGGCCTCGGCCTCCACCGTGCGGACGGCCTCCTCCAGCTGGTCGTTGTGGAGCAGCGCCTGGGAGAGGCGGAAGACGGCGTCGACGCGTTCGTCGCCGTCGAGACCGGGCATGCCGAGCGCGCTCTGCAGATGGTCGATCGTGGTCGCGGGCGCGGTCAGCAGCGTGGCGCAGCCCAGTTCGTAGAGCACGCGCGCGTGGACCTCGGGCACGGGCGGTTCGACCAGGGCGCGTTCCAGACAGCGGCGGGCCGCGTCCGGGGCGCCGACGGCCAGATGTTCCCGGGCCGCCTCGCGCAGCTGCTCGACGAGTTCCTCGTCGTCGTCCGGGTGCACCTGGAGGAGGTGCCGGGAGGCCGCGGCGGCACCGCGCCCGGAGTCGGTGACGACCTGGGCGGCGATGCCGTGCATGGCGGTGCACAGGGCCTCGGGGATGGAGTTGTAGACGGCGGAGGCGATCAGCGGGTGGACGAACTCCAGGTCGCCGTCGTCGGGCCGGGCGGCGGCGGGGTCGGGTTCGGTGAGGATGCGGGCGCCGCACAGCAGTTGGGCACAGCGTTCGGCGTCGTCCATGCTCATGGTGGCGAGCTGGGCGACCAGGTCCACGGTGATGCCGGTGCCGAGGATGGCGGCCGCCCAGGCGAACCGGGTGGCGTCGATGCCGAGGCCCTCCAGCCGGGCGACGAGTCCGCCGCCGCGGGCGGAGCGGTTCAGGGGGCGGAGTTCACCGGCGTGGGCCTCGACCGGATGGAGGTCGCTGTCCTGCACCTTGGCGAGGAGTTCGACGGTCTCGTACGGATTGCCGCCGGTGACGGCCCAGACCTCGCGGCAGAACGGGGCGTCGGCGTGCCGGCCGAGGGTGGCACGGGTGAGTCCGGCGGTGGCGTCCGGGGTGAGGGCGCTGAGACTGCTGACGGGGCGGCCCGCGGTGGCGGCGATCGCGTCGAGGTAGCGGGCGCTGTCACCGGACACCTCACCGGGCCGGCGGGCGACCACGACCAGGACGGACAGATCGTCGAGGCGCTCGGTGAACGCGGTGAGCCAGCGCAGGGTCTCCTGGTCGGCCCAGTGCGCGTCGTCGACGAGCAGCACCAGCGGCCACTCCCGTTTGGCCAGTCTGCGGACGGCCGCGACCAGGCCGTCGCACACGCCCTGCGGGTCGGCCTGCCGCTCACCGGGCTCCGTTATGCCGAGCGCGGGCCCCGCGATGTCGTACCAGTCGCCGAGGTACTCACGGGCCTCCTGTGGCATCAGCGAGACCAGCGCGGGCTGCAGCAACTGCCGTACCACGTTGAACGGGACGGACTTCAGGTTCTCGCCGCCCCGGGTGGACCACACGGTGCACCCGCGCCGTTCGGCGATACGGCGGATCTCGGTCAGCAGCGCCGTCTTGCCCAGTCCGGCGTCACCCCGGAACACGAGCAGGTTCCCGGAGGACGAGCGGTCCGCGCACAGGGCGTCGAGCGCCTGTGTGACGGCGGCGATCTCCGCGTCGCGCTCCCACAGGGAAGGCGAAGCGGCCACAGGGGGCCGTGCCTCCGTCATCCCGTTACCTCCCCTGGTGTCGCCCGAACGACGTACAGACCACGAGCGTATCCGTCGGATTGGCTGTGCGGAGGCCGCTCCGGGCACGTGTTGCCACGACGGGGGAACAGGGACGCGTGAGGACGACGTGCCCCTGCCCGGACCTGCCGCTGTGGTGTCGACAGACCGTCAACAGGGCTGGGAATGAAGCTGACTTTCGAAGATCGCCGGACCCCGCGACAGGCCTCGTCCGCAAGGGCGCTGGCCGCTGGGTCGGTGGGCAATTTCATCGAGTGGTACGAGTTCGGTGTGTACGGGTATTTCGCGACGGTCGTCGCGCAGCGGTTCTTCACGCCGGAGGGCGGCGGCGCGGTCGAGGGGCTGGTGAAGGCGTACGCGTCCTTCGCGCTGGCGTTCTTCTTCCGGCCGGTCGGCGCCGCCCTGTTCGGCCGGCTGGGCGACCGGATCGGGCGGCGGCCGGTGCTGATCCTGGTGGTCGCCCTGATGACCGGGGCGACCACGCTGATCGGCGCGCTGCCGACCTACGCCACGGTGGGCGCCCTGGCCCCCTGGCTGCTCACCCTTCTGAGGGTCGTTCAAGGGCTGTCCGCGGGAGGTGAGTTCGGGGGCGCGGTGTCGGCGATGACGGAGTTCGCCCCGCCGGGCCGGCGCGGGCTGTACGGCGCCTGGCAGTCGTTCACGGTGGCGCTGGGGCTGCTGGGCGGGGCGGGTGCGGCGGTCGGTCTGGCGACCGTGCTGACGGAGAATCAGTTGAGCACCTGGGGCTGGCGGTTGCCGTTCCTGCTGGCGCTGCCGATGGGGCTGGGGGCGCTGTGGCTGCGGGTGCGGCTGGAGGAGACACCGTCGTTCAGGGAGCGGGCGCCGGACGCGGAGCGCCTGCCCCCGCGCGGGGTCGTGCGGGCGGTCGCGCTGGGGGCCGGACGGGTGATGGGCTGGTCGGCGGCCGGGTACACCTTCCTCGTGGTCCTGCCGTCGTATCTCCAGACGGCGCTGCACGCGGACTTCCGGCAGGCGCTGACCGCCACGGTTCTGGCCAATCTGGGCTTCGCGGCGGCGATCCTCCCGGCGGGGCTGCTCAGCGACCGGATCGGGCGGCGGCCGGTGATGCTGACGGGGGCGGTGCTGGTGGTGGGGGCGGCGGTGCCGCTGTTCGACCTCCTCCAGGACGCGGGGACTTCGTCCCTGGTGAAGGGTGCGGCCGTGTGCGCCGCCGGGGCGGTCGTGGGGCTCATGGCCGGGCCGGGGCCGGCGATGCTCGCCGAGCTGTTCCCGACGCGTGTGCGCTGTACGGGGCTGGGACTCGCCTACGCCCTGTCCAATGCCGTGTTCTCGGGGTGCGCCGGGCTCATCATCACGGAGACGGTGAAGCGCACCGGAAACGTGGACGTGCCCGCGTACTACGCGGCGGCGACCTGTGCGGTGAGCGCGCTCGCGCTCCTCGGGCGCCCGGCCGGGAAGGCGGATGGACCAGGTGCTGGTGATCGGACTGATGTCCGGGACGTCGTACGACGCCGTCGACGCGGCGGCGGCCGAGCTGCGCCTCGGCGGTGACACGCTCGTCCTGAAGCCGCTCGGGATGGTGAGCGAGCCGTACGACGACGCACTGCGGGAATCCCTCGCGGCGGCGCTGCCCCCGTCGGCCGTCCCGCTGGCGGACGTGTGCCGGCTCGACACCCGGATCGGGCAGGCGTTCGCGGCGACGGCCGTCCGGGCCGATCGTGAACTGTGCGACGGGCGGGCCGAGTTGATCGCCTCGCACGGGCAGACCGTCTACCACTGGGTGGACGGCGGCCGGGTGCACGGGACGCTGCAGCTCGGGCAGCCCGCGTGGATCGCGGAGGCGACGGGGCTGCCCGTCGTGGCCGACTTCCGGCCGCGCGACGTCGCCGCCGGCGGCCAGGGCGCACCGCTGGTCAGCCTGGTCGACCTGCTGTGGCTGCGGGGCAGGCAGGGCACGCCGGTCGCGCTGAACATCGGCGGGATCGCCAACCTCACCGCGCCGGACGGGACGGCCTTCGACACCGGTCCCGGCTGTGCGCTGACCGATGCCGCGGCCCGGGAGTTCAGCGGCGGGCGGCTGGCGTACGACGCCGACGGCGCGCTGGCCGCCCGCGGCCGGGTGCACGGCCCGCTGCTGGACCGGCTGCTGAGGGAGCCGTACTACACCCGGCCCGCGCCGAAGACCACCGGCAAGGAGCTGTTCCACCCCGGATATGTGCGGGCGGCCGGGCTCGACGGCCTGCCCGCGGACGATGTGCTGGCGACACTCACCCAGTTGACGGCGCGCACGGTCGCGGACGCCGTACGGTCCGTGGGCGCCACGGAGGTGATCGCCTCGGGCGGCGGCACGCGCAACCCGGTGCTGATGGCGATGCTGCGGGACCGGCTGCCCGGGGTGGCGGTGCGCACCTCCGACGAGTTGGGCCTGCCCTCGGCCGCCAAGGAGGCGTACGCCTTCGCGGTCCTCGGGTTCCTCACGGCGCACGGGCTCGCGGGCACCGAACCGGTGAGCACCGGCGCCCGGCATCGAAGCGTCCTGGGGTCGGTGACCCCGGGGCGGGGCGGGCTGCGGCTGCCCGCGCCCGCGCGGCACGGGCCGGTGCGGCTGGAAGTGGAGTGACCATGGCCGGGAGAGCACGGTCCCGGATCGCCGACACGCAACTGTTGCGGGGCCTCTCATCCCGCTTTCACCGACGCCTCATACGGTGGGGGGCATGACGCAGGTGACTCCTCCGGGGTGGTACCCCGACCCCGGGCAGACGAATGACGGTCCACCCACCGAGCGCTGGTGGGACGGCGGGGCGTGGACGGACCAGACCCGCCCCGCCGGGTCGGGGGCCGCCTGGGGTCCTCCGACGCAACCGCAGGGCACCGGCCCGTACCCGGCCTATGGCGGCCACTCCGAATATCCCGGGTATCGCGCATATCCCGGGTATCCCGCCCAGCCACCGGCCGGCTCCCGGCGCGGTCTGCGCACGGGGATAGCCGTAGCGGTGGCCGTCGCGGTGCTCGCGAGCATCGGGGTCGGCGTGTACGCGCTCGCCAAGCACGACTCCGGCGGCGGTGACCGGGCCGGTTCGCGGCAGGGCCAGGACGGGCCGGGCGGGCGGGGCGGCCCCGAGGGACAGAACGGCGGCCAGGGCGGACCGGGCGGCGGCTCGGGCGGCCCCGGCGGTCAGTCGCCGTCGCCGGGCCAGTCCGAGGCGCCGAAGGTCGAGGGCGGCGGCAGCGTGCCGGACCCGATCAACGGGATCAGCCTGCCCGTGCCCGAGGGCTGGACCGGGCAGGCCATGAACGTGGGCGCGCAGATCACGTCGAACGACTCGTACAAGTGCCCGGGCGACACGTCCAAGTCGTGTGTCCCCGGCGGCGCCTACTCGGCACCCGCGGCGCTGTTGCGCACCAAGGGCAGCACGGCCGAGGAGGTCGCCAAGGCGGACATCGCGGCGAACGCCAAAGAGTCCTACGGCGGCACCACCTACGGCAGCATCACCTCGCACGAGGTGCTCGCCTCCGAGGCGGTGACCGTGGCCGGGCAGAAGGGCTATCTGGTCCGCTGGAAGGCGGTCACCAGCAAGGGTGCCGACGGCTACGTCGAATCGCTCGCCTTCCCCTCCCCTGCGAGCCCCGCCCGGATGGTCGTGGTCCGCTTCGGCATCGACGTCGGACAGAAGCTGTCGGTCATCGACGAGATCACCAAGGGGATCAAGGTGTCGTCCGGCGGCGGCAACGGCCAGAACGTCTGACTCCCCCGGCCCGGCCCGCCCCGGCACATGATGCGGCCGGGTGGGGTGCCCCTCCGCTCAAGGGGAACCCCACCCGGCCGGGGGTGTGCGCCGCCCCCGTCCCCACGGTGCGGCGCGAGCAGGTCACCGTCCAGTCATCCCACGGACGGCGGCCTGGGTCTCAGGTCAGTCCGAGCGAGGGCAGCACGGCGGCCTCCACGAACCGGACGAGATAGTCGGAATCGGCGTACTGCCCGCTCAACACGGGCCGCACGCGCAGCACTCCGAACATCATGGCGGGGATGTACTCGAGCGCCGGATGACCGGCCCGCACCTCGCCCCGCTCGACGCCCCGCCGCAGGATCTCCTGGAGTGCGGCGATCTCGGGATCGACGAGGGCCTCGCGCAGCGCCTGCTGCAGCTCGGGGTCCTGGGTGATGGCGTGGCTGAGGGCCTGCAGCAGCCGGGTGTCCTTGCCCGACCAGTCTCCCGCGTCCCGCGCGGCCTGGCGCAGGTCCTCGGCGAGTGATCCGGTGTCGATGCCGGCGAAGCGCGCCTGGCGGTTGGACCGCAGCGCCGCGGCCACGAACTGGGGCTTCGTCTTCCACTGGCGGTAGAGCGTGGACTTGCTGCACCGGGTGCTCGTGGCGACGCCCTCCATGGTGACGGAGTCATAGCCGCACTCGCGGATCTGTTCGAGCACGGCGTCGAAGAACTCCTGCTCACGCTCGGGCGTGATCTTGGAGCGGCGCGAGGCGGCGACCGTCTCCGGTCCGTCCGCGGCCTGCGACGTCATGCGTCTCTCCTCACTCGTGTGCGACTCGTGCGCCCTGCCGTTGCTCAAGGCTGCCTGAAGCGGTCCTCAAGCGCGGCTTCGAAACCTGTAACCAGTGTGTCGTACGTCTATCGATACGCCAGTGTACCGGTACTCGCACGTATCGGTACACTGGCGTATCGGTACGGAGACGTCTCGATGAGTTCGGACTGTGGTCCGGGTCTCAGTACGCACCACCACACGCACCGCCGTCAGCGAAGGGGCCGGGGGATGAATGCCCGCACCGAGCCTGCAGAACCCGGGCCAGGAGCCATAGCCAGGCCTCCGCTCGGCCGTGAGCTCCTGCTCGTCGCAGGGCTCTTCCTCGTCTACAAGCTCGGCCGGCAGCTGGCCACCGGCCACACCGGTGAGGCCCTGCACAACGCCCGTCGCGTATGGGACCTGGAACGGGCGGTGCACCTTCCCGGCGAGGGCGACGTGCAGTCCGCGCTGCTGCACAACGGCACCCTCGTGCACCTCGCGAACACCTACTACGCGACCGTCCACTTCCCGGCCACCCTGGCCTTCCTGGTCTGGCTGTATCTGCGGCGCCCGGCGCACTACGTCTGGGCCCGGCGGGTCCTCGCCGTGGTCACCGCGGCCGCCCTGGTCCTGCCCTTCACGTTCCCGCTGGCCCCGCCGCGCATGCTGGCCGCGACCGGCCTGGTGGACACGGCGCGGCTGTACGGCCCTTCGGTCTACGGACCCCCGCGCACCGACCACCTCTCCAACCAGTACGCGGCGATGCCGTCGCTGCACTTCGGCTGGGCCCTGATGGTGGCCGTCGGGCTGATCGTGGCGACCAGGTCCCGCCGGCGCCTGCTGTGGCTGCTGCATCCGGCGATCACGCTCGCGGTGATCGTGGGCACGGCCAACCACTACTGGCTGGACGCGATCGTCGCCACGGCCATGCTGGGCGTCGCGCTCGCCCTCATCCCTCCGCCGCACCGCACGGCGACCACGGCGGGACGGGGCAGGCGCACGCTCGTACCGGAGGAGCCCGTCCTGGTGGGAGCGGCCCGATGAGCGCCGTCCTGGTCGCCGTCGTCCTGTCGCTGGTCTCGGCCGTCGCCTACGCGGCCGCCGCGGTGGCGCAGGAGCGGCTCGCCTCCCGCGGCCCGGACGCGGGCCTGCTGCGGCTGCTCGGCACCGGCGCGTGGTGGTCGGCGGTCGGGCTGAACGCGGGCGCGGCGCTGCTGCATGTCGTGGCTCTCAAGTACGGCCCGCTGACCGTGGTGCAGCCGCTGGGCGCGCTCACCCTGGTCGCGGCGGTCCCGATGGGGGCGCGGGCGGCCGGACGGAAGGTCAGCACGGCCGAGTGGCGGGGCACCTCGCTGACGCTGCTGGGGCTGGCCGCCCTGCTGGTGACCGCCTCGGGCCCGGCTCCCGACCGGGTGCTGAGCCTCACCGAGGCAGTGGCGGTCGCCGGGGCGACCGCCACCCTGATCGGCGCGCTGTCCTGGCCCGGCGCCCGGCCCGGTCTGCGGCACGCGACGGCGTCCGGCTTCGCCTCCGGCGTGGCCTCGGCGCTCACCCAGACGGTGACCGTGGCGGCGACGGACCGCACGGGACCGGCGCTCGGCGTGGAGGAGGTCGTGGTGGCGCTGCTCGTCGCCGCGTTCGCCACCGGCGGGCTGCTGCTGTCGCAGACGGCCTACCGGGGCGGTCTCGGCGCCCCGCTGGCGGTGGTGACGCTCGCCAACCCGGTGGCGGCCGCGGTGATCGGCCTGACGCTGCTCGGGCAGGGGCTGCGGGGCGGCGGCGCGGGTGTGCTCCTCGCGCTGGCCGGGGCGGGTCTTGCGTCCTGGGGTGTGGTGCTGCTGACCCGGCAGACACCCGCGCCGGACGCGGGCGACGAGGAGCATCCCGTGGCCGCGGTGCTCGCGCTGGAGCGGGGGACGGCGTCGCCCGAGCCGGTCCTGGTGCCACGGCGACCGGAGCGCGGACACCTCACTCCGCTGTAGCAATTCCCCCGGAACGTCACATTCTCCCGTCAAGACACAAAGGCGGCGGCCGGCGCGTGCGAATCCCGCACGCACCGGCCGCCGTTGCCGTTGTGTCTGTTCGAGCCGTCGCCCGGCTGGGTCAGCCCAGGCCCCGCGAGTCCTGCTTGAGCGCCGTGTCGACGGTCAGCGCCGTCGCCACCACGAGGCTCAGCAGCGGCTCGGGGAGCTGGTAGTGGATCTGCAGGACGTAGTTGTCCGCGGTCGTGAACAGCGTCTTGGCGAGGCCTTCCCAGGTCTTGGTGATCCGGGCGACCTCGTTGTCCGCGTGGTCGACGATGGCGAAGTTCCACGCCCGCCAGTTCTCCGCCTTGATCGCGCCGACCTGCTGGCCGTTCGCGTTCATCGCGAAGTTGATCTTCCCGATCATGTTCTGCTGGACGATCTCGCCCACCGGCGAACCGTCCGGACGCGACACGATCACGCGCGACTTGAGGAACTTCGCCGGCCGGGTCAGCAGCAACTGCGGCCGGCCGTGGGCGTCGCGGATCTCCAGCTTGTGCGTCAGGAACTGGTCGAGGCTGGAGACGAACCGCAGGATCTTCCTGAGCACGCCCTGGCCGACCTCGGTGACCGAGCCGATCTGGTTGCCGTTCTGATCCATGACCTTGTACTCGTTGGTCAGCTCGATCAGCTTGGCCTTCTGGTTCACCACCAGGACCGGCTCGGTGAACAGGGTGCCGCCACCGGGGCCGCCCGCGGCGACCCCGGCCTGCTGCTGCACCTGACGCTGCACCTTCGCGTCGGCGCCCGCCTGGTGCGGGACGCCGGCCTGCGGAGGCGCCTGCTGAGTACCTTGCTGGGCCGGGCTGGTGTGGTCGGTCCACTGCGCGCCGTCCCAGTAGCGGAGCGTCTGGGCTGCCCCGTGGGGATCGGGGTACCAGCCTGCAGGAGTGTTCGATTGCGTGGTCACCGGGGCACACTACCCCGAGCCGACCAGGAGCTGACCAGCCCCCACGATGCGGTATTCATCGCCCTGTTACGCCGTGAGGATCGCGGGGTCACTGACACCGGAACACCCATTCTCGACATGTCCGGCGAAACGTCGCAAAAACACGGGGTCGTTGTCGGACGTGACGGTGAGGTCGTACCAGCGCCCGCTCGCCGCGAGGTCGACGGCGTGCCGCACCCTGGCGCCCGGGCGCACCTGGAAGGTCAGGGGCCGGCCGGTGTAGCCGTTGACCAGCTCCAGCTCGACGGTGCGCGAGCCCTTGTTGGTGAAGGTGAGCTCGACGTGGTCGCCGCCGTGCCGTGCGGTGACCTCGGGGCCGGCCGCCTTGCCCGGGCCCTTGAAGACGCGCAGGAAGCCGTTGGGGCCGTGCACGGTCAGGTCGTACGAGCCGTTCGAGTACGCGGAGTTCCAGGTGTCGGCGACCGTCCTGCCGGCCTCGGTGGTGTAGCTCCAGGGTCCGTCGGTGCGGTTTCCGGAGGTGACCAGGAAGGCGGCGCCGGCCTCGGCGCCGGAGGCGAAGGTCAGCGTGAACTTTCCGGCCGCACTGTCGGCCGAACCGTCCACGAAGGGGACGTACTTGAGCGGGCGGGTGGGCTTGCGGCCGCGCTCCTGCCGGGGCAGGGCAGGGTTGGCGGGCGGGGTCGGGACGTAGTCCGGGTGGCGGTCGTGGTCCGGCGGACGGTAGCCGTCGGTGTCCGGGAGCGCGACCGGGCGGGTGTCCTTGCGGGAGAAGTCGAACGCGGCGGTCAGATCGCCGCATATCGCGCGCCGCCAGGGCGAGATGTTCGGCTCGTGCACGCCGAAGCGGCGCTCCATGAAGCGGATGACCGAGGTGTGGTCGAGGGTCTCGGAGCAGACGAAACCGCCCTTGCTCCACGGGGAGACGACGAGCATCGGCACGCGCTGGCCCAGACCGTAGGGTCCGGCCACATGGCCGGCGTCGCCCTTGAAGAGGTCCGGTCCGGCGTCGACGGTGGACCTGCCCTGGGCCGCGGAGGCGGGCGGGAACGGCGGGATCATGTGGTCGAAGAAGCCGTCGTTCTCGTCGTACGTGATGAACAGGGCCGTCTTCGCCCACACCGCCGGGTCGGCGGTGAGCGCGTCGAGGACCTGGGCGATGTACCAGGCGCCGTAGTTGGCGGGCCAGTTGGGGTGCTCGGTGAAGGCCTCGGGGGCGACGACCCAGGAGATCTGCGGCAGCTTGCCGCCCTTGACGTCGGCCTTGAGCTGCTCGAAGAAGCCCTCGCCCGTGCGGGCGTCGGTGCCGGTGCGGGCCTTGTCGTAGAGCGGGTCGCCGGGCTGGGCGTTCTGGTACTGCTTGAAGTAGAGCAGCGAGTTGTCGCCGTAGTTGCCGCGGTAGGCGTCCGGGATCCAGCCCCAGGAGCCGTTCGCGTCGAGGCCGTCGCCGACGTCCTGGTAGATCTTCCAGGAGATCCCGGCCCGCTCCAGGCGCTCGGGGTAGGTCGTCCAGCCGTAGCCCGCCTCGTCGTTGCCGAGGACGGGGCCGCCGCCCTGGCCGTCGTTGCCCGTGTAACCCGTCCACAGGTAGTAGCGGTTCGGGTCGGTGGAGCCGATGAACGAGCAGTGGTAGGCGTCGCAGATGGTGAAGGCGTCGGCGAGCGCGTAGTGGAACGGGATGTCGTCGCGGGTCAGGTACGCCATCGTCGTGGAGCCCTTGGACGGCACCCACTTGTCGTACTTGCCGCCGTCGAAGGCCGCGTGGCCGTCGTTCCAGCCGTGCGGGAGGTCCTGGAGGAAGGCCATGCCGAGGTCGTCGGCGTCGGGGTGGAAGGGCAGCAGGTCCTTGGTGCCGTCCGACTGGTACCAGACCGGCTTGCCGTCCTGCCGGGTCACCGCCGGGCGCGGGTCGCCGAAGCCGCGGACGCCTCCGAGCGAACCGAAGTAGTGGTCGAAGGAGCGGTTCTCCTGCATCAGGACGACGATGTGCTCGACGTCCTCGATCGATCCCGTGCGGTGGTTCGCGGGCAGCGCGGCGGCGCGCTGGATGCTGTTGGAAAGTGCGGTGAACGCCGTGGTGGCGCCCGCGAGTTGGAGGAATCGGCGCCGGTTGACTTCGGGCATGAGCGAGGAACCTCTCATCCTGATGTGCGGGATGGCCGGAACGTGGAACGGATGACGGAACGTGCGCGGTGCGAGTGTTCCAAGAGCAGCAAACGACAGGGAAGGGTGCGATGGCGCCGATGTGACGCCCGACGGTACGCGGGGTCAAGTCCTCATCAAGTAAGCGCTTCGCGGAAATTGACGCCGCCCCGCCGGAGCGGAACTGACTCCCCGGTCGCCGGAAAAGATCATATTGGCGTCTTTTTGCATTGCATGCTCTCGGACGGCCGCTTTCTGGCCTAATAGGTACCCTCACGCCGCCGCGACGAGCGGCGCCGGATGAGCACATCGGGGGCAGAGCGTCAGCGCGCGCTCTTCGTACGAGGGGGATCCGCAACCATGGCCGAGCAGTTAACCCTGCCCGAAATGCGGGCATTTGCCCAAGAAACGCTAAAAATGCTCGGTGTGCAGCAGACCGACGCGCACGAGCAACGTTCGGCGGTGCAGGCGCTGGCCGAAGAGCTGGCCGCCCGCGCGGCCCAGCCGGTCACCTTCGGCGTCGTCGGTGAATTCTCGGTCGGCAAGTCCCTGCTGCTGGGCACGCTCCTGGGCAAGTCCGACCTGCTGCCGGTGGAGAACCGCAAGGCCACCGGCAACATCACGGTGCTACGGCTGCGACAGCAGCCGGCCGGCGACGAGGAGGGCCGCCCCCAGCAGACGTACGCGGACCCGACGGCCGAGATCCACTACCTCACGGCCAAGCGCCTGGGGGAATGCGTACGGACCATCCTCGACGAACTCGCCGACGGCCTCGACCACGAGCACCCCGAACTCGTCGCCGGCGCGGTCCTGCGCAGCCTGGACCCGCTCAACAGCCCCGAGGGCTGGACCCTGTTCGACCAGTGGGTCGGCTGTCTGTGGCCGGAACAGGGCCCCGGCCGGCCCGATCCGCTCGTGGATCCGCTGCGCATCGCCTCCACGCACCGCGCGGCCGCCGCCGAACTGTGCCGGATCCGCGACGCCTGGCTGAGCCAGGACGGCGTCATGGGCACGGTCCAGCGGCTGCCCTCCAAGCATCTGCGCGAAGCCCTCGACCACGGTGTGGAGGAACGGATCCCGGCCAGGCTGCCGCTGCGCCGCGTCCAGCCGTTCACCCCGGCCGAGATCAGGAACGACACCGAGGCGCTCAGCCGCAGCTTCGACCTGATCGAGCGCGTCGTGCAGGACGTGTACGTCTCCCCCGGGCACTGGGAACTGAACGAACTGCTGGCCGACCACGAGGTGCAGTTCCTCGACTTCCCCGGTATAGGCGGCGCCGGCTCGTACGGCCGCGACACCCATCTCAGCCGCCGTGAACTCGCGGACGTGCACACCATCCTCGTGGTGCTGGACGCCCGACGCGCGGGCACCCAGGGCGTCGAGAGCTTCTGGGGGATGCTGACCCAGGACGGCCGCAGCACCGAGGTACTGGGCAAGGCCGCCCTCGTCGCGGCCAGCTTCTTCGACCAGGTTCCGGTGCCCGGCGCCCCGGAGACCGCGGCCGACGCCACCGAACTGCTGCACGCCTCGGACGAGTTGAACGCCATCCACGTCCACTCCGACAAGTTCGTCCGGGGCCGCGAGGAGGCGGTGGTGCTGACCTCCGCGATCACCGCGATCCGCCGCTACGGCCTGCCCTACGCCGCCTTGTCGCCGGGTTCGCAGGCCCGGATCGACGACGCCCAGCGAGCCCTGGACGCACGCGACGAACAGGGCGGCGGCACGGGGTGGACCGCGCTGGCCGACCGCTTCCAGTCCCTCGCCCCGCACGGCCACTGGGCGGACCGGCTGCGCGCGGTCGCCGACGACGGCGGAGTGCGCAGGCTGCACCGGCTGATCGAGGAGCATCTGAGAGCGAACGGCGTGGCCCTCAAGCAGGAGCTCGCCGAACGCTCCCGGCGCAAGCTCTGGGACGCGCTGCGCGCCCTGCAGTACCAGGTGCGCCAGGAGACCGGGCCCACGGTCGCCACCTCCGCGGAATTCCGTGAACTCACCGAACGCCTCGGCCAGTACCGCGGGCTGCTGGCCGCCCTCATGGCCGAGCTCGACGAGCTGCGCGCCACGGCTCCGCAGGACGTCGCCGCGTCACCCCCACCGCTGAGCCTGGCCGGTGCCGCGGCCGAGGTCCGGCAGGCGGTGTACGAGTGGGGCGAGTGGGACCTCCTGCTGCAACGGGCCCGGAACGACGAGAACGGCCTGGTGTCGCGCAGCGCACCACCGCGCCCGGCCGGTGAGTTCAGCATCGTGCTGCCCGGCCGGGTCAGCGCGCCCGCCCCGGCCACCGGGGTCCGCTCGACCGACACGACCAAGGGCTACATGACGCGCTTCGCCGCCCTCGTGGAGGGTCACACGGACCGGGACCGGGAGCGGCTGGACACCTGGCTCGGCGCCTGGCAGGAGAGGTGGGAGGCCGAGTTCGAGGGCCTGCGCTCCTGGTTCGAGGAGCCCGGCACGCTGCCCCTGCTGAGCGAGGTCTATCTGAGCCACCTCGGCGACCCGGAGGAGGTCGAGAACCGGCTGACGCAGCTGTGGACCGCGCTGCACCCCGCGGAGGTCGTCGGCCACCAGCGCCGCCAGCACCACCAGGACGGCGGCCCCCGGGAGAACCCGGCCGACCGCTTCCCGGGACTGGCCGACCACGCGCTGCCCTGGCACCACGCCATGCCGGAGGGCGAGCTCATGACCGAGCGTCAGGAACGCCACCCGATCATCGTGACGCGGCTGCGGCAGTACACCGCCGACGCGGCGGCGGCCGTCGTCACCGAGCGCCTCAACCGGCTGCTGAGCGGCCGGGTCGACGTACTGCACACCTTCTACGAGAAGACGGCGCAGTGGGTGCTCGCCGATCACGACATCCGCCCGCCGCGCGGCACTCCCGGTGCCCGGCACGCGGCCCAGGGCGAGGCGCCGGCCGACGGTCCGGGAGGTGCACCGGGTCCCGCCGACGATCGCGGCAACCAGCCCATCGACGTGCTGATGAGGACTTGGAGGAAGGCCTGATGCCCGAGCTGGTGCTCTCGTTCGACGTGCCGGACACCACTGACGGCGCCAAGTCGCCGTACGTCCGCTCCCGGGGCTCCCGGGAGTTCGTCCTGCACGCCCAGGACGGCCGCTATCCGCTGCCCGTGGTCACCCTGCGACTGGCCGCCGCCCACGACAACCCGTACTTCAACACCACGCTTCCCGGCAGACTCACGATGCGGCCGGGCGACGGTTCGGTCCTGCCGCCCCGGCTGGAACAGGCGCTGCGGGCGGCCTGGCTGCAAGCGCACTCGTCCACCAAACACATGCTGGCCGACACCGTGCTGTCCAGGGGCGCGTTCGTCGACACCTCCTTCCTGCTGTCCGGGTCCGCCACGCAGCCGAACGAGCCGTGGACGAACGGCCTCCCGGTGCGCGTCGACGTGACCTGGGAGCTGGACTACCAGAGCAAGGCGGGCCGCGACATCGTCCAGGGCACCGTGCTGCTGGAGTTCCGGCCGCCGCACGAGGAACCGGAGCCCACGGCCGGGGAGGAGGAGTCGTCGCTGCCGGAGTTCCTGACCCTGCGCAAACCGTCCGACCGGCACTTCCAGGAGTTCGTGGTCGTCGACTTCGGCACCACCGCCTCCACCGTCACACTGCAGAGCGCCGCCAAGGTCACCCAGTTCCCGGTCGACCCCGCCCAGGGCAGGGCGCTCGGCACGATGCTCGGCGAACTGCTCGACCCGCGGCCCGACTGGCCCGCCCCGTACCGGACCGCCGTCGACAACCTGCTGGCCTCTCAGGTGCGCCTGGGCTCGGGAGAGACCGTCCGCGGACGCGAGGCCCTGGACCTGATGCGCGAGGAGAACCCGGACGCGGTGGACGCCCTCCTCCTGGCGATGGAGCAGATCCGCCAGCACGGCGACACGGAACTGCGCGAGTGGCTGGTCCCCCGGCTGCACCGCGGCTACTCCCGGGTCACCGATACGCCGCCGCTGCGGATGCACTCACTGCGCCCCGTCCAGTTCCAGGGGAAGAACGCCGAACTCACCTACGCGCCCGCGAGCGCCCTGCTGGAGGACGACTCCGACGGTCCGGCCGGGGCACCCGAGCAGCGCCGCTTCCAGCTCGTCGACGCGCCCGCCGCGATCACCGGGCTCAAGCGTCAGGTGATGCGGCTGCGGCCCGGCGACGTCCCCGGCTCCGACCTCAGCGCGATCCATCTCACGCAGCACATGTATCTCCAACTGGTCAGCGCAGCCGAAGAGTTGACCCGGGACTCGGCCACCGACAGCAGCACCGTGCAGACCGTCGTCGTCACCTATCCGACCACCGCCCTGCCGGAGGTCAAGGACCGGCTGCTGACGCTGGTGAAGAAGGCGCTGAACGCCCAAGTCGTGGTGATGGACTACGACGAGGGCCTCGCCGCCGGTCTGTTCTTCGTCATGCGCGAGCTGTCGGGCAATCTCAACCTGGGCCTGGAGGCACTGCGCGCCCGCTCCCGCCGTGTCGTACGGGTGCTGCCCGCGCGGTCCGCGGCGGGGCCGGAGGACGAGGCCGCCCGCGAGCGCCGGGTTCCGGTGCTGCCCGCGACCTGGCACCGCACCATGCTGGTCATCGACATCGGCGGCGGCACCACGGACATCGCGCTGCTCAGGCTGGTGCTCACCGACGTCACTCCCGAACGGCCCGGCGGCGACCCGGCGTTCCTTGGCCGGCGCTACCGCCTTGAGCCCCTGCTGCTCGGTTCCACGGGACACGAGCAGCTGGGCGGCGACCTGCTCACGCTCCAGGTCTTCCACTGGCTCAAGGCCGTGCTCGTGGACGCCCTGTGGGAACCCCCGGGCGGCACGCCACCGAACCGCCGGTCACTGGCGGCCCAGGTCGCCGAACAGGCCGGACGGCAACTGGAATCGGTGGTGAGCGCGGACATCAAGGAGGTGCTCGACCGCTGCATCCCGACGCGTTACGACGCCTCGACCCTGCAGCCCCAGCTCGCCCGGGACCGGTTCCACGCGCTGTGGCAGCTGGCCGAGCGGACCAAGTGCCTGCTGGGGGCCGCCGATCCCGCCGAGCCCCCGGTGCTGCGGAAGGACGACGTGCACGAGATCGTGCAGAGCGCGGACGTGCCGCTGAGCAATCCCACCGGTGACCTGCCCCTGGATCCCGGGCAGTTCCGGCGGCTGATGCGACCGGTGCTGGAACGGGCCGCGGAGATGGGCGCCGATCTGGTGCGCAGCACCTTCGAACGCGAATGGGACGTCGACGCCGGGGCCGCCGGGACAGGACGGGCCGCCGCGTTCCCGCCCGTGCTCGATCAGGTCGTCATCTCCGGCCGGACCAGCAGCATGCCCATGGTCCAGGAGACGATCGCGGACGTGCTGACCCGGGCGGACGCGGGCTCACGGCGCAAGTTCGGCTGGAACCCCACCGCGCTGGCCATCGAGACCGGGTTCGCGGCCAAGCAGGCCACCTCCCTGGGCGCGGCCTGGGCCCATGCCATCAGCAAGCGCGCGGGCGTGGCCGCCGCGGCGAAGCAGCAGAACATGAGCGAACTGGACATCGTCACCCACGGCCTGTTCGCCAGCCTGCCCTGCGACCTCGGACCGCTCGGCCAGGCGGGACGCCGGCTCGTCCTGCTGCGGGCCGGCGAACCCTTCGTCGAACTGGACGAGGTCGGCACCCGCGGCATCCGCTCGCGCCACTGGAACGAACTGCCCGAGCTGCTCGAACTGCACCGGTTCACCTCCTCCTCCCGGTCCATCCAGTGGGGCAGCTTCGACCTCGCGCTGGCCGCGGCCCGGGACCGGCTGGACCTGTCGGCACCGGTCTGGAGCGGCCGCCGCGCCAAGTACCTGATCGAGGTGGACCAGCAACTCGTCCCGCAGATCCTGATCTGCTCCGGCGCCCCCCACTACTACGTCGACTCCGAGAGCCACCACCTCCCGCTCGCCGACCTCGTCCCCGACGCCCACTTCGACCCCGAGGTCAGCCGCTGCCGCCTGCCCGGACGGCTGTGCGTCCCGGACGCCGGCGGCGCGCTCGTCGAGGTCTTCCCCCGGCCCGCCGCCGGATCCTCCGAGGAGGAGTACTTCCCGGACGTCTTCCACCCGGACCGCGACGGCACCCAGCGCACCGTCCCCGGCCGCAGGGCCGTGATACCGGTGCCGCCCATCGGCCGGCAGTACGAGTTCCACCTCGACGACGGCAGCGGCAACACGCGGAAGCTGGAGAGCCTGGCGGTCCTCGACGCCGCCTCCAACGGCCCCCAGCGCCTGCACATGGCGACGCTCGACGCCCGCGGGCACCTCCGTGTGTTCCGTGGCGCGGTGCCCTTCGCCGAGACGAGGCACCTGCCGGAGGTGGAGCGGTTCCCCGGGCGGGTCTACCGGCGCCGTATGGACGAGGGCCGCCCCGACTTCAACGACCTCTGGAATCCCCTGACGGGAGAGCACTGATGGACGACACCGGAGCACTCGCCGCGGCGACTCCGGCCGCGCGCCGGAGCACGGCCCCGGCCGGCCCGGCGGACGTCGGCGACCTCCTCGGCTCCTTCTCGGCCGCCGTCACCGAACTGGCGGACCTGCCGTCCGCGAGCCGGGACGTGCTCATCGACGGCCTGCGTGCCTGCTGCGCACGGATGGCGGCGCAGCTGCACGACGAACGGCTCAGCACCGACCCCGAGCGCGCCCAGGTGCTGGCCTACGACGCGCTGAGCGCCGTAGGGCTGCTCGCCCACCGGCTGGGCCGCAGCACACCACCGGCCGCCCGACGGACCACGCCTGCACCGGATTCCCCGGCCGCGCCCACCGTGCGGCACGGGGCGGGCAGCGCGGCCGGGGCCGCCCGGGCGAGTGACGCCGACGAGGCCGACGCGGACCGTACGGACAAGGACCCCCTGCCCGCACCGGTTCTCCCGGCCCACAGCGGGTCGGCCCACAGCGGGTCGGCCCGCGCGGACGGCGCCGTTCCGGTGGGGCAGGGCGCGGGTCTTCCGCCTCGGGAGGGCAGCCCCGCCGCACGGACGGTGAGCACGGCCGGGCAGCCCGCCACGCCGCCCAGACCCACCTATCCGCCGCTGCCGGTGGACCACACGGAGCGGCTGCGCGGGGCGCTGGCCGAACGGTTCGAGAGCCTGTACAAGGACCCGGACACCAAGCCGTGGCTGGACACGCCGATCCCGCAGCTGAAGCCGAAGGGCTGGGGCGGCATCGCGGAGCCGACGACGGTCGAGGAGATCTGGTGCGCCGCGCACATGGCCCTGCTGCATCTGCCGGCCGAGCAGATGGACCGATGGCGCGACGACCTGTGGCGGACGGCCCGCTCGGCGGCCGAGGACGACATCCGGTTCACCTCCGAATGGAGCGCGGCCAGGGCTCCCGAGGACCCGAGCGTCATCATTCCGGCCCTGCCGGGTCACTGCACGGAGGAGCGACTGGCCGTCCGGCCCGACACGGAAGGGGAGTTGCCGGCTTCGCTGCCGCCCGCCCTGGCCGCCGCGGCGCGGGCGGGCGAGCCGGACCCGCGGCACGAACGATGGCGGGTGTGGGCGGTGCGGGCCGGGCAGATCCTGCGGCTGACCGCGCTCGACTCCGCTCTGGTGCTGCGCTGGAAGGGCAAGGTCGCCGGGCCCGTCGACCAGGACTACTTCACCACGCTGCTGGAGGAGCGGCTGCGCAGGCTCATGACGGACGGCACGTTCCGCGCGGAGTACGAGCTAGACGCCCTGATCGGTTCCGTGCTGCGGCCCACGGTCGCCGCGCTGGACAGCTGGTGGTGGCAGTGGCGCATCGCGCCCTGGGCGGACCTGGCCGGCTCCGCACCGCGCGCCGGCTACGAGTTCTTCCCGCACCAGAACATGAAGTTCATCGATCGTGACCAGGTGTCGCGGTTCACCGTCGGGGAGAACGTCCCGGGGCGCGCGCAGCCCTCGGCCCCGCTGGTCCAGTGGGTGCTGCACGCCCTGGTGCGCCGCCCCGGCTCCCAGGAGAAGGGCCTCGGTGTGGTCGTCGTCCAGCAGCCGAGCGTGTCCGGGAGGACGAGATGACGGTTGTGACTGCCCTGCTCGCCGCCCTCGGCGCGCTCCTCGCGGGCGCCCTGTCCCTGCTCTTGCGGCTGCGCCACCTCTTCGGCCGGGAACGCCGGCAGCTGCGGGACGAGATCGCCCGTCTGGAGGCGGCGCTGCCGCCGGCGGACATCGCCCAGGAGCTCTGGCGCTCCCGGGCCGAGGCCGAGGACGCGGTCCGGGAGCGGGAGACGGCGCGCACGAGGGCGGCGCTGTTGGAGAACACGTTGGCCGAGGCCCTCACGGACCGGGAAGAGCTCGGCAGGGGGCGCGACGAACTCCTGGCGGAGCGGGACCGACTCGCCGAGGAACGCGACCGCCTGACCGCCGCCCGGGACGAACTCACCGATCGCCACGGCAAACTGACGGCGAAACTCGAACGCCTCCGCAAGGACCACAAGCGGCTGTCGGAGCAGCTGGCCGAGACCCGGTCGCAGCGTGACGAGGCGCAGCGCGTGGCGGACGAGGAGGCGTCGCAGCGCAAGCTGGCGGAGGAGCGCGCGCTGCCGCGCGACAGCGCCCAGATGAGCCATCCGGGCATGCGTGCGCAGCTCGACCGCATTCGCAGACTGATCGATCCCGGCGGCACCTCGGCACAGCCGCTGTCGAACATCCGCGACCTGTTGCCCGTGATGCCCCAGCACCCCTCGCTGAGCGCCGACGCGGTGGCCGACAGCGTCGTCGACGGTGCCGATCTGGGCGCGGTGGTGGTCCGGGCGGTGTCGACGTGTGGCGACCGGCACCGAAGGGAGCGGCAGCACCGCCGCGATGCCGTGCTGCTGCGGATGCCCACGGCGCGGGGCCGGCGCCATCTGCTGAGTACGGTCGCGGCCGGAGCGCCGGACGGCGCGTGGTCGCAGTCCGCGGCGGCACATGTGTGCCGGGCGCTGGAGATGCAGGTGGTGCGGAGCGCGGACGCCCTGGCCGAGGGGCTGTACGGCCCGGCGACCGATCCCGTTCCGTCGGGGGCGCAGGCGGCACTGCGGCTCGCCCTGCGCGATGTCGGCCGGGCCGTCGAGGTGGAGGGCAAGCAGCGCGGGTGGATCGCCCTGGACGGCTCGCCCGCGGAGCGGGCGACCGCGGCCGGGGTGACGGCCGTGCTGACCCCGCTGGACGACCGGCAGTCCCGGACGCATCTCGTGTTCGGCGTCGGCGACGGGTCCGTGCTGCGGCTGCGCAAGGGGCGCTGGGAACAGGTGTTTGCCGCCGCGGGAGCCCCGGGCGCGACGGCCGGGCCGCTGCCGGACAACACCGCGGTGAACTGGGCCCTGGTGGAGACCCTGCCCCGGGAGCTGCTGGTGGTGTGCACCCGTCCGGTGACGGACCTGCTGCTGCGGGAGGACACGGGACGGCAGTTCGCCGACCTGTGGTCCGCGGGGCAGCCGACGCTGCCGTGGTTCCTGTCCAGTGTCGTCGCGAAGGTGGAAGCGGCGGTGGAGGACCGCAGCCTGGTGTGTCTGTGGGACTTCGGGTACGGGGCCGACGCGGAGGAGGACCTCTTCTGGGACGCGGGCCACGTCGGCTCGCCCGGTTCACCCGGTTCGCCGGTGGGCTGAGGACCCGTCAGCCGACCAGGCCGTGGCGTTGCCCCAGGGCGTCCGCCCTGGGGTCCGCGGGGTTCCGCCGCCGCAGGATGGTCACGAGCACTCCGGCCACCGCGCGCACACCGGCGTCGGACCTGTCGGCTGCGGGGCCGAGGCGGTCCCGCAGCCTCCGCAGAGCCTCCTCGGCATGGGCCACGGCCTTGTCGTGCTCCCTGGGGTCGGACACGCGCCGGGCGAGGTCGGAGTGGTATCCGGCGAGATTGCACAGCGACTGCGCGAGGCGCTCCTCGAAGGCGGGGTTCTCGGCGGCGAGCAGCTCACGGGTGCGGACCGCGGCCCTGCCCCGTCTGAGCGCGGTCGGCAGGTCGCCCGCGTCGGCGGCGAGGCGGCCCAGCAGGTCGAGGACCTCGCTGAGTTCCTCGAAGCCGGACGTCCCCCCTGCGTGCAGCTGCCCCAGGATCGCCAGCGCCTCGTCGCCCGCCTCCCGCGCCTTCGGGATGTCGCCCACGCTGCCGTACGCCGCGCACAGCACCGACAGCGCGTCCGCCAGCCCGGCCTCGTGCCGCCGGTCGGGTCCCGGTTTCGCCGCGCGGAACGTCTTCACCGCCTCCTCCGCCAGCCGCACGGCCGAGGCACGTCGGTCCTCCTCGGCGGCCTGCTGCAGGACGCTGGCGATGTTCACGAGGATGCGGGAGCGCTCGGTCGGCTTCAGCACCGGCTCCTCGGTCCGCCGCACGAGCAGCAGCGCCTCCTCGACGGACTGCCACGACTTCTCGGTCTGTCCGTCACCCAGTTCCAGCGACCCGAGCGTGGCCAGGGCGCTCGCCAGGCCCGCCCGGTGCGCGGCCGGATGGTGCTCGGCCAGCACACGCCATGCGTCGACCGCGCGGCCGGCCTCGCGAAGGGCCTCATGCGACTGGCCCGCCCGGGAGTAGGAGCGGACACGTTCGTCGGCGCTGCGGGCCAGGTCCACGCCCGTGGTGGCCCGGTCCGCGTCGTAGGGGGCGAGGCGGCGGTCGATCGCGGCGACTCCGACCGCGAGGTCGGCACCACGGTGCCTGGGCAGCTCCGCACGGATCCGCACCAGCAGGTCGGTGTGCTCGGTGGTCTCGGCGAAGGTGGCGAGGAAGGTGCCACCGGCGCGCACCGCGAGCTTCGGGTGGTCCCGCAGCAGCGGATGCAGGACCGCGCTCGCGACATGGGACCAGCGGCGTGAGGTCTCCGCGAGCATGGTCATCGCGTACGGCGTCCACGGCGGCCCGTCGGGTTCGGAGCCCGACGGGAGGAGCAGCCGTTCGGCGAGTTCCTGCGCCTCCATCTGGGCGGGGTAGTCCGCACTGTGGCCGGGGATGGTGAGCGCCAGGAAGTCCTCGCCCAGCCGGTCCGGGTACAGCGGCTCCAGGGCGGCGCTCTGGGCGCCGTCGAGGGGCGGATAGCACTGGCGGTGGAGGTTCAGCAGCGGGTCGATGACCTCGTCGGCCCCGATGCCGGCGCGGCGCAGGGCCCTGCGCGCCTGTCGCACCGGAAGTCCGCCGGTGACCGTGGCGACGAAGACGGCTCGTCTGACCTGGTCGAGCGTGAGCCCGAGGAAGTCGCGGTGGCCCAGGACGTCCTCCCACTGGGCGCGCTCGCGGGCGAGCAGATCCGCGGACACGGCGACCGGGTCGACGGGGGCGGGCGTACCGGACAGCTGTGCCAGCACGTCCACCAGGGCCGCCATGTGCACCGTCAGGACGAGGGAGAAGTCGCGCAGGTTCCAGTCGGGTTGCCTCTGGACGGGTTTGGGGCGCACCCGTTCGAGGGGGATGCCGAGTGCCTGGGCGTAGCCCTCGCGCGCGGTCTGGAACTCCATGGGCCGGTGGCTCGGGTCGGGGGTGTGCGAGATGAGGGGGACGGCGTTGTGCAGGGCGATGACGGTCGGCAGGCGCGAGGTGAGGGCGGTCCACCAGTGGCCGGTCATCCGGGCGAGCAGCAGGACCCGTAGGGGGCCGGAACCGGACGAGGCGACGAACTCCAGCAGCGTGCTCAGTTCCTCGGTCGGCCACCGGTCGGCGTAGTCGACGACGACGAGGGTCCCGGCGCCGGCGGAGCGCCAACGGCCCCCGGTGGCCTCGCGCAGCACGGAGACCTGCTTCGGGCGTCGGACGGCGTGCCAGGCCTGCCAGCCCTCCTTCGCCCATTCCTCGGCCAGATGGCGGGCGAAGCGCGTCTTGCCCTGGCCGCCACCGGCGTACAGGACCCTGAGGCGCGCGCCGCCGCCCTCGCGCCAGACGGCGAAGCTCACCAGTTCGCGTTCCCGGCCGTGGAAGGGGACGACGGCGCGGTCGGCCCGCAGCAGGAGGCTCGGGGTGATCCGGGCCCCGTCCGGTTCGACGGGGTCGAACTGCTCGGGGTAGCGCCGCAGTACGCAGCTGGAGCCCGGGACGCTCACCACGTCGGGCGTCTCGTTGTCGACGGCCCCGACGACATCGGACCCGGGGTCCGGCGGGGGACGCCACTGACGGTTGCGGACGAGGGCGAGGTGATCGCCGTGGCCGGCCTGGCTGTGCCGGGGACGGGGCATCCGGCGCTCGCGCAGCCCGCGGACGACGGCGGTCGTGACGGCGCGCAGGGTGAGAGCCCGGTCCGGTGAGGGCACACCACCGCGCAGCGTCTTGAGCAACTCGCCCGTGAAGACGGTGTGTTTCTCGCCAGGTACGGCGATCGAGACACTGTCGCGGGCGGACGAGGTCAGGATGTAGGCACTGCTGGGTTCGATCTCCCGGTCCATCACGGACTCCATGTCCGACATGGCGGTCGCCATACCGCTCCAGCAGCAGTCCAGGATGATCACCGCATGGCGGGCCCTGCGTTCGGTGACGATCTCCCTGATGTCGGCGAACGGAATCTTCCGCGCGCTGAGGGTGTCACCGGTGGAGGCGACGGTCGGCAGGACGAGCTGTGACTTGAGGACGGCTCCGTGGCCCGCGAAGTACACCACCACGGTGTCCTCGGCGCTGTTCGCGGCGGACAGCACGCGCACGAGGACTTCGGTGGGGTCCTCGGGGTCCTCGATCACATCGCAGTGTTCCGGGGGCAGGCCCCAGAGGTCCGGGTCGGTGAGGACCTTCTTGAGGTCGGCGAGGTTCGCCGCGACCGCGGGCAGGGGTTGCCAGCGGGCGGGGTCGGCGTAGCGGGTGACCCCGATGAGGACGGCCCGTGACTTCGCCGGGTCCGGGTGGTGGATCACGCTTCGCCACCGGGGACGAGTGGTTCTTCCTCGCCCGACGGCTGCTGGTCCTCGCCCGACGCCTCGTCGCCGCCCTGGGCGAGAAGTTCGAGCAGTTGCCGTGACATCCCAATGGCGGCCTGATGGTCGCGGGCCTGGCGCACCTCGAACTCCACGCTCCGCGATCCGCACGTCACCTTCATGGTGATGCTCCGCTGACGGCCCGCCAGCCAGGCGGTGAGGGCCTGGACCAGGGCGGCACCCACCCCGCCCGCCCCGAGCACCATCACCAGGTCCTTGATCACGCCGCTCATCGCACCGTCGACGGCGGGCGCCGGCCGCGCTTCGACGGCGAGCGGGCGCAGCTCCGGGTCCCGGGCCAAGTCGTGACGCAGCTCGTCGAGTTCGATGTGCGGCCGCTCAGTGCCGAGGATCTCCACCACCAGCTTCATCGCCTCAGCTTGGCAGATCCCGCACCAAACCATATGACGTTCGGGCAAACCACTGAACGCACGGATGTCCCATGACATGCCCCCGGAGGAGCGGACCCGCGCTTCGCCGCGCTGCGCACCCTGTGCGTGAGCAGAGACGAGCGGCGGCGAAGCGCGGAACTCCTCGGGCTACGACGTCAGATATGCCTCCACCTCACTGAACTGGCCAGCGGGCCAGCCGGTGTTGGCGCTGACCGTCAGTCGCAGATGGCGCAGGCTGGTGCCAGCCGGCAGGGAGACGGTCGCGGTGTTTCCGGTTGCCGGGTCGAAGCGGTAGCCCTGCGGGCCGACCACGGTCGAGTAGGTGGCACCGTCGGTGCTGCCCAGCACGGTGATGGTCTGGGTCCGTGCGCCCCAGGCGGACGACGGCGGCAGCTTCAGCACCAGTCGGCGCACGGCCTCGGTCGAGCCGAGGTCCACCGTCCAGGACTGCGGGAAGGCGTTGTTGGTGGACTCCCAGTAGCTGTTCGGGTCGCCGTCGACCGCCTTGCCGGGCGTGTAGACGTCCTGCGAGCCGGTCGCGGTGGCCGGGCGGCCCTTGGCCAGGTTGCGGTTCGGGTCGGGGTCCGGGTTGCCCTGGCCGGGCTGGGGCCAGGTCGAGCAGTCCGACCAGGTGCTGCTCCAGCCGGAGTTGCCGCCGCCGTCGGTGAGCGCGAACGATCCCGAACTCGCGGGGTAGGGGCAGTTGTAGACACCGGCCGCGCCGACACCGGTGGCGGTGACGTTGCGGAAGGTTGCGGCGCCCTGGGCCTCGGCCTGGACCACGACCGTGCCGGTGTTCCGCACCGTCGCGCCGTCCACGGTGACGTTCCTGACCGGGTACCCCTGCCCGCCGCCGGAGACGAACTCGAAGGCGCCGTAGGGGCTGTCCGTGATCGTCGTGTTGGTGATGCTGACGGTGGCGTTGATGGCGCTGTCGTACGAGTCGACGCGCAACGCCCCCATCGGATGGTTCCAGTTGGGATTCATGGCCCCTGTGCGGACGAGGGTGTTGCCGTCAACCGTGATGGTGCCCGCGAGGGGGTGGAAGGGGTCGAGGAACTTCTGGTTGGAGATCGCGATGCCGCTGCCGAGGGCGTTGGTGTCGGAGATCAGGTTGTTCCTGACCGCGATGTCGGTGCCGCCGTAGATCGCGATGCCGTTGGCGAGGTTGGGCTGCGAGATGGTGTTGTTCTCGAAGCTGCTGTTCGTGTCCGGCGCGTACAGGGACCACATCGCGAGCGAGTCGTCGCCCTGGTTGCGCAGGAAGTTGTTGCGGACGCGGACGCCCCTCGCGGTGCCGTTGAGGTTGAGGCCGTCGGCGGTGGTGTCGAGGATGCGGTTGTTCTCGACGACCAGGTTGTCGTTGTTACCCATCAGCCAGAGGCCGACCTTGAGGTGCTGGAGCCACATGCCCGATACCGAACTACCCGGTCCGAGCGACCCGTTGACGAAGTTGTCCGGGTTCGAGTCCACCCGCTCGGTGACCTCGCCCAGTACCGCGAAGTCCTTGATGTGGACGTTCCCGGAGGAGGACGACTGGTCGATGAAGCGGGAGGTGTGCACGACGGAGTACCAGCTGCCGGCGCCCTGGAGGGTCACGTTCTGGACGCCGCTGAGCGAGGACGTGAGCCGGTAGTCGCCGGGCGGGATCCAGACCACTCCTCCCTGTGCGGCCGCGACGGCGTCCCGGAACGCCTGGGTGGAGTCGCTCTGACCGCTGGGGTCGGCGCCCTTGGAGGTGACGGACACCGAGCCGGCGGGCTGCGACGCGGCCGCGGCGACCTGCTCGAAGTCGGCGACGTCGACGGTGACCTGGGTGCCGGTCGACTGGAACGCGATCCTGTCGCCCGCCTGGACGTCCCGGCCGAGCAGCAGCCGGGCGTCGTCGAAGAAGTGGTGCGTCCTGGCGCCGGGGATCCAGCCCGTGTCGATGTACGAGTACTTGGAGGTGACGGGCAGGGATTTCGCGAGCCTGGTGCCGTTGACGTACACGTCGAGCGTGCCGGACTGACCGTCCGGGACGCTGTAGGCGACGTTCACGGCATTGGCCGCGCGGGGCACGGTGAACTCGACCCGTTGCCCCGAGCCGAGCCGGACGGCCTTGCGTCCGGAGGCCTCGGAGGCGAGGGTGCCCTGGGTGTAGTCGGGTCCGATCTTCGTGCCGTCGGTGGTCGCCGACTCGGCCTCGACGGAGGTGAAGGGGAGGTTGGCGCCCGCTGCCGCGTGGGCGGCCGGGGCGAGGGCGACGAGCATGCCGGCGGCGAGGGCGACGGCCGCGCCGACGACCGGCACGCGCCTGACATCTCTGGGGGTGCTCTGCTGCATGTGCTGATCCCTTCGTGGTGGGGGTGCGGGGATAGCAAGGGGCGGCGGGCGGTGGCTCAGACCCGGAGCCAGGCCGCCGTGTCCTGCGGGAGGCGGCCCCGGTGGTCCAGCGGGCCGCTGGCGAGCAGGAGTCGGGTGTGCGGGGGCAGTTCGGCGGGGGCGGCCGCGAGGTTCACCACGCAGACCGCACCACCGGCTCCCTCCGCGCGTGTGAAGGAGAGGACGCCCTGGGGGGCGGGCAGCCAGGTGAGGGGGCCGTCGCCGAACGACGGGCGCAGCCGGATCGCCTCGCGGTAGAGGCGGAGCATGGAGTCCGGGTCGCTCTGCTGCCGGTCCACCGCGTACGAGGGCCAGGCGGCCGGCTGCGGCAGCCAGGGTTCCTCGTGGGAGCCGAAACCCGCGTACGGCTCCCCCGCCGCCCAGGGCAGCGGCACCCGGCAGCCGTCGCGGCCCGGGGCGGTGCCGCCCGAGCGGAAGTACATCGGGTCCTGTGTCCGGTCCGGGGGGATGTCGGCCTCCGGCAGCCCCAACTCCTCCCCCTGGTACACATAGACCGCCCCGGGCAGGGCCAGCGACAACAGCGCGGCCGCGCGGGCCCGGCGGGTGCCGAGGGCGAGCTCCGTCGGCGTACCGAAGGCCTTGGTGGCGAAGTCGAAGCCGGTGTCCTCACGGCCGTACCGGGTGACGGTGCGGGTCACGTCGTGGTTGCACAGCACCCAGGTGGCCGGTGCGCCCACCGGCGCGTGTTCGGCGAGGGTGGTGTCGATCGACGTGCGCAGCCTCGTGGCGTCCCAGGGGCAGGCCAGGAAGGAGAAGTTGAAGGCCGTGTGCAGCTCGTCGGGGCGGAGGTAGCGGGCGAAGCGTTCGGGGTCGGGGAGCCAGACCTCGCCGACGAAGACGCCGTCGTACTGGTCGGCCACCGCACGCCAGGAGCGGTAGATGTCGTGCAGCTCGTCGCGGTCGACGAAGGGGTGCGGGTCGCGGCCCCCGGCGAGGTCGGGGAGGTCCGGGTCCTTGGCGAGCAGGGCCGCGGAGTCGATGCGGACACCCGCCACGCCCCGCTCCAACCAGAAGCGCAGGATGTCCTCGTGCTCGCGGCGGACGGCCGGGTGCGCCCAGTTGAGGTCGGGCTGCTCGGGTGTGAACAGATGGAGGTACCAGTCGCCGTCGGGCAGCCGGGTCCACACGGGCCCGGTGGAGCCGACGAACTGGGACGGCCAGTCGTTCGGCGGGAGTTGGCCGTGCGCTCCGCGCCCCGGCCGGAAGTGGAACAGCTCGCGCTCGGGGCTGCCGGGGCCCGCCGCGAGCGCCGCGCGGAACCAGACGTGCTGGTCGGAGACATGGTTGGGCACCACGTCGACGATGGTGCGGATGCCCAGCTCCCGCGCCTCGGCGATGAGTTTCTCGGCCTCGGCGAGTGTCCCGAAGGCCGGGTCGACGGCGCGGTAGTCGGCGACGTCGTAGCCGCCGTCCTTCATGGGCGAGAGGTACCAGGGGTTGAACCACAGGGCGTCCACGCCGAGTTCGGCGAGGTACGGGAGCCTCGCCCGGACGCCCGCGAGGTCGCCGACGCCGTCGCCGTCGCCGTCCGCGAAGCTGCGTACGTACACCTGGTAGATGACGGCGGAGCGCCACCAGTCAGCGTTTCGGGCATGGGTGGGCTGTCCCACGGTGCCTGCCTTTCTGTGTCGGGGAGAAGGGCGGTGTCAGCCCTTCGTGCTGCCCGCGCTGATCCCGGCGATGATGTGCCGCTGGAAGACGAGGAACAGGGCGACCATCGGGATGCTGGCGATCACCATCGCGGCGATGAGCACGGTCAGCTGGATGTTCTGCGACAGCTGGACGAGGGCCACGCTGATCGGCTGCTTGTCGGTGTCGGAGAAGACCATCAGCGGCCACAGGAAGTCCTGCCACACGGCGACCAGCGCGAAGATCGACACCACTCCCAGGACCGGCCGCGACATGGGCAGCACGATCGACCACAGGATGCGCAGCCTTCCGGCGCCGTCGATCTCGGCGGCCTCCAGCACGTCGCGCGGCAGCTGGTCGAAGAACCGCTTCAGCAGATACAGGTTGAAGGCGTTGGCGACGGCCGGCAGCCAGATCCCGAGGGGGTCGTTGAGCAGGCTGGTGTGGATCAGTGGCAGGTCGGCGACGGTGAGGTACTTCGGTACGACCAGTGCCTGCGCCGGGACCATGAGCGTGGCCAGGATGCCGCCGAGGATCACCTTGCCGAAGGCGGGCCGCAGCCGGGAGAGGGCGTAGGCGGCGGCCGTGCAGAACACCAGCTGGAACAGCCAGGCTCCGGACGCCTGGACCACCGTGTTCCACAGATGCCGGGGCAGTTGCATGAGGTCCCAGGCGTCGGTGTAGCCGCTGAGGTGCCAGTGCTCCGGCACGAGGGTGGGCGGGGTCCGCGCCACCTCGTCCGGCGACTTCGCCGCGCCGGTCACCATCCAGTAGACCGGGAAGAGGAAGGCGAGCGCGAAGAGGACGACGACGCCGGTGAACACGGTCCAGTAGACGGCCTTGCCGCGCGGGCGGGCCAGCGTCGCCGGGGAGACGAGGGTCCGGGTGCTCATGCGTCCCCCTCGGAGCGGGTCAGCCGCAGGTATACGGCAGAGAAGAGCCCGAGCAGCACCAGGAGCATCACGCTGAGCGCGCAGGCGCCGCCGAAGTCGTTGTAGAGGAAGGCGTACTTGTAGATCAGATAGAGGACCGTGACGGTGGCGTTCTCCGGTCCGCCGCCCGTGATCACGAAGGGTTCGGTGAAGACCTGCATGGTGGCGATGATCTGAAGGAGCATCAGCATCAGGACGACGAAGCGGGTCTGGGGGATCGTCACATGCCGGATGCGTTGCAGCAGTCCGGCTCCGTCCAGTTCGGCCGCCTCGTACAGCTCGCCGGGGACGGACTGGAGCGCGGCCAGATAGATCAGGACCGTGCCTCCCATGTTGGCCCAGGTCGCGACGATGACGAGGGAGACGAGGGCGGTGTCGGCGCCGTTGGACCAGTTGGAGGTGGGCAGATGCAGAAAACGCAGCGCCTCGTTGGCGAGGCCGGCTCCGGGGTCGTAGAACCACTTCCACAGCAGGGCGCTGACCACCGGCGGGATCATCACCGGCAGATAGACCACGACCCGGAAGAACGCCTTGGCGTGCCGCAACTCGTTGAGGACCAGGGCGAGTACGAAGGGGATCGCGAAGCCGATGAGCAGGGCGAGCAGGGTGAAGGTGAGGGTGTTGCGCCAGGCGGCCGTGAACTCCGGGTCGTGCCAGACACGGGTGAAGTTGGCGGTGCCGACCCACTGGGGCGGGGAGCCGGGCGTGTACTTCTGGAAGGCGATGACGACCGCGCGGATCGCCGGGTACCAGGAGAACAGGGCGAAGCAGAGCAGCCCGCCGAGGAGGAAGGCGTAGGCGCGGGCCTGGTCGGCCAGGCGGCGCCGCCTGCGGTCCCCTGCCGGAGGCGGCGCCTGTACGGGGTGTACGGCGAGCTGCTCGACGGGTCGCGGCGCAACCGTCTTCGTCATCGGTGTCAGCCCCTGGCCAGGATGCCGTCGATCTTGCCGGAGGCGTCCTTGAGGAGCTGGTCGATGTCGGCGTCCTTCTTGGTGAGGACGGCGGAGACGGCCCCGTCGAGGACGGAGTAGATCTGCTGGGCGTCCGGCGGCTCGATCTTCATCCGCAGCCGCTGGTTGCCGTCGAGGAAGGCCTGGTAGTTCTCCACCGGGACATTGGCGTTGGCCTTCTTGACCTGCTGGTCCTTGGCGTCGGCCGGGCCGGTGAACAGCCGCGGCTCGGGCAGGCCCACCGGCGCGTCGTGCTGCTTGGCGCGGGCGTAGTCGCCGAGGAAGCCGTCGCCCGGGGTGAGGAACATGTCGTCGAGCCACTTCAGGCCGGCCCTGATCTGCGCGGGCGTGTCCCTCTTGTTGAACATGTAGCCGTCGCCGCCGATGAGCGTGCCCTTGCCGCCGGGCATGGGGGCCAGGGCGAGGTCCTTGTAGCTGCCGCCCTTCTCCTTCACCAGGATCGGGATGTTGTCCGGCGCGGAGAGATACATGCCGAGCTTGCCCGAACCCATCAGCTGCTGGACGTCGTTGATGACGAGGAGCTGCTTGCTGCCCATCGAGTCGTCGGTCCACCGCATGTCGTGCAGGTTCCGCAGGACGGCGTGGCCCTCCGGGGTGTCCACGGTGGCCTTCTTGCCGTCGGCCGACACGACGTCACCGCCCTGTGAGTACAGCTCGGCCGTGAAGTGCCAGCCGCCCTGGTTCTGGGCGCTGTAGTCGGCGTAGCCGACGGTGCCGCCGCCGAGCGCGGCGATCCTCTTGGCGTCGGCGCGCACCTCGTCCCAGGTCGCCGGGGGCTTGTCGGGGTCGAGGCCGGCCCTCTCGAAGAGCCTGCGGTTGTAGATCAGCCCCATGGAGTAGCCGGTGCGCGGTATGCCGTAGACCTTGCCGTCGACGGTGTAGATGTCGCGCAGCTGCTGCTGGATGGTGGGGTAGCTCTTCAACTCCTTGAGGTACGGGGTGAGATCGGCGGCCTGGCCGATGTCGACGACATGGCGGGCGTCGGTGAAGTACGTGTAGAAGACGTCCTCCATCTGCCCGCCGGCGAGCTTGGCGTCGAACGTCTTCGGGTCCTGGCAGGGGAACGCGTCGTGTGCGACGACGTCGATGTCAGGGTTCCGCTTCTCGAAGGAGGCGATGTCCTCCTCGAAGAACGCGCGGTCGACCTTGGCGCTCTTGGGCGGCTCGCAGTTGACGGTGATGCGGGTCTTGCCGCTCGCCGTGTCGTCGCCCGATCCGCAGGCGGAGGCGGAGAGCGCGAGGGAGGAACAGACGCCTAGCGCGAGGAAGGTACGGCGGAACCCGGTGCTTCTCATCGGTGGACCCCTCTGGGCAGGAGCGGTGGGCGTCGCACACTCAAGCACCGGCGACATCCATCCGCAAGATGTCGCGCAGAATCTGTAATTATTTGACAGCTGAGTGGATCTCAGCAACGAGGGGCTTGCGCGGTCGATCCGCGGACCACCAGTTCCGGCTCGAAGAGCAGTTCGTCGGCCGCTACGGCACTGCCGCCGATCTGCGCGTTCAGCAGTTCCACGGCGGCCTTGCCCATGGACTCGATGGGCTGGCGGACCGTGGTGAGGGGCGGCTCGGTGCAGTTCATCAGCGCGGAGTCGTCGTATCCGACCACCGAGATCTGTGAGGGCACGTCAAGTCCCTTGCGCCGGGCGGCTCGTACGGCTCCCAGGGCGAGCGGGTCGCTGGCGCAGATGAACCCGGTGACCCCGCGGTCGATGAGCTTGGCCGCCGCCGCGTGGCCGCCCTCGATGGAGAACATGGCGCGGGCCACGAACTCGTCGGGCAGCGCTCCCCCGGCGATCGCCCGCGCCGCCGCCAGCTTCCGCGCCGACGGCACATGGTCCCCGGGACCGAGCACCAGGCCGATCCGCTCGTGCCCCAGGGAGGCGAGGTGCCGCCAGGCCTGCTCCACGGCGACCGCGTCGTCGCAGGAGACGCCCGGGAAGCCGAGGTGCTCGATGGCCGCATTGACCAGCACCACCGGGATGTTGCGGTCGGCGAGCAGCCGGTAGTGGTCGTGCGGGGCATCGGCCTGGGCGTACAGCCCGCCGGCGAAGACGACCCCGGAGACCTGCTGCTGCAGCAGCAGCGTCACATAGTCCGCCTCGGAGACCCCGCCCTTGGTCTGGGTGCACAGCACCGGGGTCAGTCCGAGCTGGGCCAGCGCGCCACCGATGACCTCGGCGAACGCCGGGAAGATGGGGTTCTGCAACTCCGGGAGGACCAGCCCCACCAGCCGCGCGCGCTCGCCGCGCAGCTGGGTGGGCCGTTCGTAGCCGAGGACGTCGAGGGCGGACAGCACCGCCTGTCGCGTGGCTTCGGAGACACCGGGCTTGTTGTTGAGCACCCGGCTGACCGTTGCCTCGCTGACCCCGACCTTCTTCGCCACTTCCGCAAGTCGTCGCGTCATGAACGCAAGAATAGCGCAAGAAACGCAAGTCATTTGCGTGAAGTGACCGAGGAGATGCGCGCCTCCAGTTCGAGGGCCATCGGAGCGGCGGTGAAGATCGAGGAGTAGGTGCCGACCACCAGCCCCACGAGCAGGGCGAGGGCGAAGTCGCCGAGCGCCTCGCCGCCGAGCACGGCCAGGGCGGTGAGGATGAACGCCGCCCCCATGCCGGTGTTGACCGTACGCGGCAGCGTCTGCAGGATCGCCTGGTTCGTCAGGTGCGCGAGACCGGCCCCGGTTCCCGAGCGCCTGCGTTCCCTGATGCGGTCGAAGACCACGACGGAATCGTTGACCGAGTAGCCGATGACGGTGAGCAGGGCGGCGATGAAGACACCGTCGACCGGCTTGCCGAGCCAGGCGAAGACACCCACGAGGATCAGCACGTCGTGGGCGAGGGCGGCGACCGCGGCCGTACTGAAGACCCACCGGAACCGTGCCGCGAGGTACAGGAGTTGTGCCCCGAGCGCCACGGCGAGGGCGATCAGCGCCCCCTGCCGCAGTTCCTTGCCGAGGCTGGGACCGACCATGTGGTCGCGGACCTTCTGGGTCGCTCCCCCGAGGCCACGCACGGTCTCGGTGACCCGGGCTTCCTCGGCATCGGTCAGCCGGCCGGTGCGCAGCGCGAGTTGCTCCTGTCCCGAGGACTGCACGACGACACGTGGGAATCCGGCGTCCGCGAGGGCGGCACGGGCCCGGTCCGGGTCGACCGGGGTGGCGGTGGAGTACTCGATGAGCCGTCCGCCGGTGAACTCGATCCCGAGGTCCAGTCCGCGGGCCGCGATGCCCGAGGCGGCCAGGACGAGTGCGGCACCGGAGAGGGCCAGCCACCGTCGCGGGTGGCGCATCAGCTGGGGGTTACGGCGGACGAGCCGGTCCCGGACGGCGCCGGTCCCCGCGATGCCGGTCAGGCGGGGGCGCCGGCGCACCCATGCACGGTCCACGGCGAATTCGGCGAGGACACGGGTGATCACCAGGGCGCTGATCATGGAGGCGAGCACGCCGATGCCCAGGGTCACCCCGAAACCGCGCACGGGCCCGGAGGCGAGGAAGAAGAGCAGCGCGGCGGCGATGAGCGTGGTGATGTTGGAGTCGGCGATGGCGCTCAGGGCGTTGCGGAATCCCGCGGCCAGGCTGGAGCGGGGACTGGGGCGCCGGCGTGCGGCGAACTCCTCTCGGGCGCGCTCGAAGACGAGCACATTGGCGTCCACGGCCATGCCGATCGCCAGCACGAAGCCCGCGAGACCGGGCAGGGTGAGGGTCGCCCCGAGGGCGGCGAGAGCGGCGTAGGAGACGAGGCCGTAGCAGAGCAGGGCCACGGTGGCGAGGACGCCCATGAGCCGGTAGACGACCATGACGAACAGGGCGGTCAGCGCGGTGCCGATGACGGCCGCCCAGGCGCCTGCCCTGATCGCCTCGGCGCCCAGGGTGGGGCCGACCGTGCGCTGTTCGACGGTCTCGACCGGCACCGGCAGGGCTCCGCCGTTGATGAGCAGGGCCAGCTCGCGGGCTTCGGCGTCGTCGAAGGCGCCGGTGATCTCGGTGGAGCCTCCGGCGATGCCCGACCGGCAGGGGATGGACGGCGCGACCTGCGGGGAGGAGATGACGGTGTCGTCCAGGACGATGGCGATACGGCGCGTGGGGTCGCCCACGGGGCGGCAGGCGGCCTCGCCGGTCAGGGTGGCCCAGCCGGCGCGGCCCGCGCCCCTGAAGTCGACGGCGACGTGCCAGCCGGAGCCGCTCTGCTGGTCGAAGCGTGCCGCGGCCTCCTTGACGTCCTCACCGGTCAGGGCGGCGCCGCCGAGCCGCAGCAGCCGGCCGGACTCGTCGGGCAGGACGTGTTCACCCGGACGCTTCGACTCCGGCCGGGAGCCGTCGCCCTCGGCCGTGCCGAGCACGGGGTGAACGGTGAGCTGGGCGGTACGGCCCAGGACGGCGGCCGCCTTCTTCGGGTCCTGCACGCCGGGCAGTTCGACGATGATCCGGTCGGTGCCGGAGCGGACGATGCCGGCCTCGGACACGCCCAGCGCGTCGACACGCCCGCGCAGCACCTCCGCGGCGCGGTCGGTGGCCTCCGCGCCGGAGGCGGAGGAGGAAGAAGAAGGAGCGGGCCGGGTTTCCAGCACGATCTGGGTCCCGCCCCGCAGATCGAGTCCGAGGTGGACGGGCACGGTCAGGGCGACGTACAGCGACACGGCGACGACAGCGAGCGCGACGCATGCCCGTACACGGACAGAGCGCAACAAGGGGAGCCTCCAGCAGGCGCGTGGGGGCGCACCACGGCCGTGGCGGCGGTGGTGCGCGAGGGACGAAGGTCTCAGCTGTCCCTGGGTGCGGGAGGCGCCCGCCCGCAGTCGTCCGTCGTGAACCGCGCGGAGACCGGCGGGCCGGTCGTGAAGGGTGACGTGGTGGCCCCGGGAGCGCCGAACGACTCCACCCGGGCGCTGGGGGGAAGGTGACCCGCCTGTGCCGGTCGCTCGCCGGGACCGGAGCGGTCGGCCCGGGCGACGACGCAGGCGTCGGCGTGGGCGTCGGCGGCGGTGAGGGCGGGGTCGGTGATGGAGGCGGTGGTGGAGGAGGTGGCGACCGTACGGGGCGGTGCGCTGCTCGGTGCGGACGGCGGTGTGCCCGCGACGAGGCCGGTGAGCAGTGCCAGAACCGCGGTCACCAGGACGGCGAGCGCGTACACCGGCCGCCGGCCAACAGGGGCAGGGGCGGTGCGCGGCGACCGGGGCATGCCCCTCCCCCTCTCTCAGGTGTGGTCGTGCTCTCGTGGTGCGGTCGTGCGCCGGTTCAGAGTTCGATGAGGCCGACGCGGATGGCGTAGCGGGTGAGTTCGAGACGGTCCCGCAGGCCGAGCTTGTGCAGCAGGTTCGCGCGGTGCCGCTGGACGGTCTTGACGCTGATGAAGAGAATCTCGGCGATCTCCTTGGAGGAGTGGCCCTCGGCGACGAGCTTGAGGACCTCCTCCTCGCGGGGCGTCAGGACCTCGTCGCGGGCTTCCTCGCCGTGGCGGACCCGGTCGAGGTAGTTGCGGATCAGGGCGGTCACCGCGCCGGGGTACAGGAAGGGTTCGTCGCGCATCGCGGCCCGGCAGGCGGCGACCAGGTCCCGGTCGGCCACGGACTTCAGGACGTATCCGCAGGCGCCGGCCTTCAGCGCCTGGAAGAAGTACTGCTCGTTGTCGTGCATCGTCAGCATCAGGATGCGCAGCCCCGGCTTGAGCGCGGCCAGTTCCCGCGTGGCCTGGAGACCGGTCAGCCGCGGCATGGCGATGTCCAGGACGGCGAGGTCGACGTCGTGGGTGCGGGCCAGGGCGATGGCCTCCGCGCCGTCCCCTGCCTCGGCGACGACCTCCAGGTCCGGCTCACGGTCGAGGATGAGCCGTACCCCGCGACGCACCAGGGCATGGTCGTCGGCCAGAAGGATGCGGATCGGGGACGACGGGTCGGAGGCGGTCATGACTGCTTTCCGGGAACGGGGACGGCGGGGACGGCTGGGACGGCGGGAGCGGAAGGGGCGGCGGGAGCGGAGGTGGCGGGTCCGGGCCGGAGCGCCGGAACGGGTACGGTCAGCCGGATCCGCGTGCCGGATCCGGGCGTGGAGGAGATGTCGAGCGTGGCCCCGATCAGCAGGGCCCGCTCACGCATACCGCGGATTCCGGCGCCTTCGCAGGTGGCGCCCGTGCCCCGGCCGTCGTCGGTGACACCGAGCTCCAGCGTGCCCGGGCCGTGGCGCAGGCTCACCTCGGCGTGCTTCGCGTCCGCGTGCCGGGCGACGTTGGTCAGCCCTTCCTGCGCCACCCGGTAGAGCACGAGTTCGGTCTCCGGCTCCAGTGCGGGCAGATCGGCGTCGAAGCGGCGCCGTATCCGCAGACCGGTGTGCTCGGCGAACTCGGTGCTGAGCGAGGTCAGGGCGCTGACCAGGCCGAGGTCGTCCAGCACCCCCGGCCGCAGCCGGCGCACCAGCCGGCGGACCTCGTCCAGACTCTCCCGCGTGATCTCCTGGACCTGCTGGAGCTCACCGCGCAACGGCTCGGCCGCGTCGTCCGACGCCCGCTTCAGCGACAGCAGGATCGCGGTCATGCTCTGGCCGACCTCGTCGTGCAGTTCCTGGGCTATGCGGCGCCGCTCGGCCTCGGCCGCGAGCAGGACGCGGGCGCTGCTCGTGGCCCGTTCGCTCTCCAGCCGGTCGAGCATGAGGTTGAACGTGCGTATCACATCGGCGACCTCGCCGCTTCCGTCCGCCGGCAGCCGCTGGCCTGGACGCAGCAGGTCCACGGTGGTCATCAGCCGGGCGAGCCGGGCGAGCGGGGCCAGGCCGAGCCGCAGCAGGGCCGCGTTGGCGACCAGCATGACGACCAGGCCTCCCACCAGCACCACCGCCTCGGTCAGCACGACGGGTACCGAGACGGTGACCGGAGCCCACAGCAGCAGGGCCGTGGCGCTGCCCAGCACCACGCCATTGAGCGCGAAGATCCGCCAGAACAGGGACACAGGGGTACGCCTCCTTCCAGGCACTGTCTTCCTCCACTGTCGGTCATCGCGCGCCGAGAAGTGACCCACGGGGCCCCTGCCGCGGTCGGGCCCGCGGCCAGCCTGCCGTGCCGCGGCGGCCCGGGCGATGGGATACGGACCCCATTTACCGGGGTGCGCGGCCCCCATGCCCGGTCGGATGGGGCCTTCGACCGCGGGGAGATGGGTATCGCGCCCCATGGGACTTTCCCGTCCGGACGGCGAAGGTGAATACGGAGCATCCGACCGACCGAGGGAGAGGACCGCCTTGTCACTCGACACGTCCCGCAGCGAGCTTCCGGCCGCGCACGAGGCACGCCGACGCCTCCAGCACGCCCGCGACGCACGGCTGATCCAGCTGCAGGCCCTCGGGGAGGTCGGCGGCCCGGCGCACGACGATCCGCTCGTCTCCCACCAGCAGGAGGCCATCCGGCGGGTACTCCAGCAGATCGACGACGCCTTCGACCGTGTCCAGGACGGCACCTACGGCACGTGCCTGGGCTGTGCCAGGCCCGTGCCCCCGGAACGCCTGGAGATCCTCCCGTACACCCCGTACTGCGTCGCGTGCCTGCGCCATTCCTCCTGACCGTGCCCCGGCCGTCCCGGCCGTCCTCCGTTTCCCGCCCGAGGGGTGAAGTGGTGAAGAACCCGGTCACCGGCGTGCCGAAGCCGGCTCTGTCCGTCGAGGACCTCGTCGCGCTCCGTGAGCTCCTGCACGAGCAGCGTGTGTTCCGCCGGGAGCAGCTGCGGCAGATGACGGCCGCTTCCCCGACCCGCGTGGACGGTCCGGGCGAGCCGTGGGCCCCCTCGCAGGCCGAGGTGCGCGTCAAGCTCGCCGCCTCCGCCCACATGGTGCTGGCCGACGTGGAAGCGGCTCTGGAGCGCATGGCCCGGGGACGGTACGGCGTCTGCCATCTGTGCCGGCGTCCGATAGCCCGTGAGCGGCTGATGATCGTTCCCCAGGCCCGCTACTGCTCCCGCTGCCAGCAGGTGAGGGAGGCCGGCCGGTGAGTACGGCACACCGCCTTCGCGTCACCGCGGAGGAGCCCGCACCACGGCCGGGGTACCGGCCCCGCTCCGGCGTCGCCCTCGACCTGGGCAGTGCCCGCACCCGAGCCTGGATCGGCGACCCGGAAGTCGTTCTGGAGGGGCCGACCATCGCCTGGCCCGGCGCCGCCCGTCCCGTGCGGCGCGGCGCCATCGTGGACACCCCGGGCACCTCCCGGGTCCTGGAGCAGCTGCTCGGCGACCGTCTGTCCGGCCCGTGCCGCCCGCTGGTGGTCGTGACCGTGCCCGCCCTGGG
Organism: Streptomyces sp. NPDC050625; assembly: GCF_040654755.1. Taxonomy (NCBI): domain Bacteria; kingdom Bacillati; phylum Actinomycetota; class Actinomycetes; order Kitasatosporales; family Streptomycetaceae; genus Streptomyces; species Streptomyces sp. NPDC050625. Next base: position 703,590 of record NZ_JBFAIQ010000002.1, on the reverse strand, counting down.
AGGTGTCGCCTTCCGGACCGAGGCCCGTACCGCCGTCGAGGTCCTGCGGCCGCGGTCCGTGCTGACCGTCCCGGCGGCGCGGGCGGTGGCGTGCGCCGCGGGCGCTGATCCGGCCCGCACGCTGCTCGTGGTGGACGTCGGCGCCCAGCTCACCGAGGTGGTGCTGCTGGCGGACGGCGCCGTCGTCGACGCCCGGTGCACGGTCCTGGGCACCGACGACCTCGACGACGCCGGCACCGTCACGGATCTGGTCGACGCGGTGGCCGGCATGGTGCACGCGATGCTCGGGCAGGACCGCACGTCACAGACCGCCGACGCGCTGCGCCGGGGGCCGCTCCTGGCCGGCGGAGGTGCGCTGCGTCCGGGGTTCGCCGATCGTCTCGCCGACCGGTTGGACGCTCCCGTACGGGCTGTTCCCGCACCCCACACCGCTGCCGTGCGCGGTGCCGCGGCGCTCCTCGCCGCCGCCCATGCCCACCCGTCGGCCGGCGGCGAGGTGCGCCCCGCAGCCCGTCCCCACCAGGGCCCGTCCGGCGGACCGGGCGGGCACGAAGCAGCGGTGCCGGATCGGCCGGGGTGAGCCGGCCGGCGAACGTGCCCACGCGCAAGGAGGACCACATGGCCGACGACATACCCGAGGCCCAGCCACCGCCCGCGGACCCGCTCCCCGTGCCGCCGTGGCGGTGGCGCCACAACCCGCTGCGCCGCCCCACGGACGTGCTGCGGGCGTGGTGCGGGCTCGTCGTGCTGCTCGCCGCGGCGGTGGCCGCTCCCGTCACCGCGCTGCTGGTCGACGCCGCGGTCCACCGTCACCACGAGCGAACCGCCCTGGAGGAGGGCCGCACCCTGCACCGCACCACGGCGGTCCTGGTGCACGACGCCCCTCGCCATCCCGAACCGGGCTCGGCCGAGGCGCGGCATGCCCGCTATCCGGTCGAGGTCCGCTTCACCGACGCCCATGGACACCGGCACACCGGACGGACGGACGTGATGGCCGGCGCGGCCGCCGGTGAGACGGTCGCCGTCTGGCTGGACGGCGACGGCAGGATCACCGATCCGCCCCTGACCCCGGACGAGGCACGAGACCGGGCCGTGGGCTGGGCCGTGCTGGCCGCGCTGGCCGTCGTCCTGGGCGGGGCCGGAGTGCACAAAGTGGTCTGCACCGTGCTGGACCGGCGCAACCTCGCCGCGTGGGCCAGGGAATGGGCCGAGACGGCACCCCGCTGGTCGGCCCGCGGGTGACACCCGGAGCACCACCTCCACCTCACGACCGGGCTCGGCTCACCCGGAACCGGCTGACCCCGACTCCGCTCGGCTAGATCCTGCTCTCCGTCGCCGTGTCCGACGACAATCGCTGTGCGACGTAGATCGGGATCACCGACAGCAGGACGAGCACCGCCGCCACCACGTTCACCACCGGCGCCTGCTGGGGCCGGGTCATGTTGTCGAAGATCCAGATGGGCAGGGTCTGGATGCCGGGGCCGGCCGTGAACGTGGTCACCACGATCTCGTCGAAGGAGAGCGCGAAGGCGAGCAGTCCGCCCGCGAACAGCGCCGAGCGCACCAGGGGGAAGGTGACGTCGGCGAAGGCCCGGAACGTGTGGGCACCCAGGTCCATCGCCGCCTCCTCGTAAGAGCCGGAGGTGCGGCGCAGCCGGGCGACCACGTTGTTGAAGACGATGACGATGCAGAAGGTGGCGTGTCCGACGACCACCGTGAACAGGCCCAGGCCCACCCCTAGCGGCTCCAGGACCGTGCCGAACGCCGAGTTGAGCGCGATGCCGGTGACGATGCCGGGCAGCGCGATCGGCAGGACGACCACGAAGGAGAGGGCGTCACGGCCGAAGAAGCGGTGCCGGGCCACGGCGAAGGCGATCAGTGTGCCGAGGACGAGGGCGATGGCCGTGGCGCCGAGCCCGGCCTTGACGGAGACCCACAGGGCGCTGCGCGCACCGGAGTTGTTCCAGGCCACCGACCACCAGTGGGTGGTCAGTCCGGGCGGCGGCCAGCTCGCGCTCCGGTCCGGGTTCAGCGAGTTGGCGAGGACCAGCAGCAGCGGCACGTAGATCACCGCGAAGCCGAACCCGGCGGCGACGCGCAGCGCGATGCGCGCGGAACGCGAGAGCTGCATGAGGAGAACACCCCTTTGGAGGCTGCTGAGCGTTGGAGGCTGCTGAGCGTCAGAGGCTGCTGAGCGCGCCCGTGCGGCGCATCGCCAGCAGATAGACCACGATCACGACGACCGGGACCGTGCCGAGCGCGGCGGCCATGGGCAGGTTGAGTTCGATGTTGGAGTAGACGAGATTGCCGATCAGCTGCGTCTTGCCGCCGACGATCTGCACGGTGATGTAGTCGCCGAGGCTGAGCGAGAAGGTGAAGACCGAGCCGGCGGCGACGGACGGCAGCACCATGGGCAGCACGACCGAGCGGAAGGTGCGGCCGGCCCGGGCGCCCAGGTCGGCGGAGGCGTCGAGCAGATTGGCGGGCAGCTGTTCGAGGGCCGTGTGGATCGGCAGGATCATGTACGGCAGCCAGAGGTACGTCAGGGTCAGTACCGCGGCCGGGAGTCCGAACCCCGGCCCGCTCAGCCCGAACGGCTCCAGCATCCAGTCGGCGAGCCCGCCCTGGGACAGGATCAGCCGCCAGGCGTACACCTTGACCAGGTAACTCGCCCACAGCGGGGTGAGGATGGCGACCACGAGCAGCGGGCGCCACTTGGGGCGGGCCACCCGGGCGGTGTAGAAGGCGACCGGGAACGCGATCACCACGCACAGGACGGTGACCGCGAGGGCCACGCCGATGCTGCGCAGGATCACCTGCCGGTAGACGGGGGTGGTGAACAGCTCGTGGAAGTTGTCGGTCGACCAGACCTTCACCACCTCGGAGGTGAAGGAGTTCGTCGTCCAGAAGGCGGAGACGAACAGCACGGTCAGCGAGCCGAGGTAGAGCATGACCAGCCACAGCAGCGGGGCGGTCAGCAGCAGGGCGAGTCCGATCCGCGGGCGGCGGTGCAACAGCCCGGCGGCCCGCCGGACGGTGCCCCCGGAGGGCTGCCCGGCGGTCTGCGCGACGACGGTCATGGCAGGTTTCAGCCCTTGATCTCGGTCCAGGCCTGGACCCACTTGGCGTACGGCACGCACCTGACGTCGGTGCGGCCGTCCAGGCACTGCTCGATGGGCGTGTTCCAGAAGGCGATGTTCTTCCAGTAGGCGGTGTCGGCCGCGTGGTAGGTGGCGCAGAAGTTCTTGTCGCTGGTCTCGTCGCAGGCCCTGGCGTTGGCCGGTGCCTCGCCGAAGTACTCGGCGACCTGGGCGTTGACCTTCGGCGAGACGATCCAGTCCAGCCACTTGTACGCGCAGTTGGGGTGCTTGGCCTTGGCGTAGAGCATCCAGGTGTCCGACCAGCCGGTGGAACCCTCCTTGGGCACGAAGGCCTTGACCTTGGCGCCCTCGTCGGCGGCGAGGTTGGCGATGACCTGCCAGGTGGTGCCGACCACGGAGTCGCCGCTCTTGAAGGCGGAGGTCTCCTTGAGGTAGTCGCTCCAGTACTCACCGATGTTCGCGTTCTGCTTCTTCAGCAGGGCGACGGCGTCGTCGAACTGCTTCTGGTCGAGCGCGTAGGGGTCCTTGATGCCCAGCTCCGGCTTGGTGGCCTTGAGATAGAGCGCCGCGTCGGCGATGTAGATCGGGGAGTCGTAGGCGGTGACATGGCCCTGGTACTTCGCGGCGTCGTCGAAGACCGCGGACCAGGACGTCGGGGCGGGCGTGACCTTCTGGGTGTTGTACATCAGCAGATTGGCGCCGCGGCCGTGCGGGATGCCGTACGCCTTGCCCTTGACCGAGTTCCAGGCCTGGAGCTTCAGGTCGCCGAAGACGTCCTTGTAGTTCGGTACGAGGCCGGTGTTGACGGGGGCGGCGTCGCCGGAGGCGATCAGGCGCAGGGACGCGTCGCCGGAGGCCGACACGGCGTCGTACTCGCCCGTCTTCATCAGCTTGACCATCTCGTCGGAGCTGGCCGCGACCTTGGAGTGGACCTGGCATCCGGTCTGCTTCTCGAAGTCGCCGACCCAGTTCACCTTGGGGTCGTTGGAGCCGTCCTCGACATAACCGGCCCAGGCGATCAGGTTGACCTGGCCCTCCGTCTTGCCGAGCTTGGACTGCGCCTTGAGGTCGGGGGGGTTGAGGCCGGTGGACGAGGAGCCGCCGGAGCCGGAGGATCCGCAGGCGGTGGCGACGAGGAGCAGCGCGGCGGCGGCCGCGACGTGCAGGGTTCGGGTGTGGCGCACGGCGTTCTCCATGGGTGAGCAGGGGTTCAGCGGGCGGCGTCGGGGACCTGGACCGTGTGGCGCGGATGCCACTGGAGGCGAACCCGGGCGCCGCGGTAGGCGGCGACGTCCTCGGCGGAGGTCTCCAGGTTCTGCTGGAGGGCGGTGAGGCGGCCGCCGGCGTCGAGGTCGACGAGGAAGCGGGTCGCGTCGCCCAGGTAGACGACCTCGGCGACGGTGCCGGTGGCCGAGGCGTGCTCGGACTCGTCCGCCGTCGCGGACTCCTTGAGGACGCGGATCTTCTCGGGCCGGATGCTGTAGGTGCCGGGGGTGCCGACGACGCGCTGGGCGGACTCGCCCACCAGGAGGTTGGAGGTGCCGACGAAGGACGCGACGAACGGGGTCGCCGGGCGCTCGTAGATCTCGGCCGGGGTGCCGACCTGTTCGACGACGCCCTGGTGGAAGACGGCTATGCGATCGCTCATCGTCAGCGCCTCCTCCTGGTCGTGGGTGACGAACACGAAGGTGATGCCGACCTCGCGCTGGAGCGCCTTGAGCTCCATCTGCATCTGCTCGCGCAGTTTGAGGTCGAGGGCGCCGAGGGGTTCGTCGAGCAGCAGGACACGGGGGCGGCCGACCAGGGCGCGGGCGAGGGCGACGCGCTGGCGCTGCCCGCCGGAGAGCTGGGCGGGGCGGCGCTTGCCGTATCCGTCCAGGCGCACCTCGGCCAGCGCCTTGCGGGCGCGGACCAGGCGCTCCGCCTTGGGCACCTTGCGGACCCTGAGGGGGTAGGCGACGTTCTGTTCGACCGTCATGTGCGGGAACAGGGCGTAGTCCTGGAAGACGGTGTGCACGTCCCGCTCGAAGGGGGCGAGGCCGGTGACGTCCTGCCCGGCCAACTCGATCCGGCCGTCGGTGGGGGTCTCGAAGCCGGCGATCAGGCGCAGGACGGTGGTCTTGCCGGATCCGGACGGGCCGAGCATCGAGAAGAACTCGCCGTCCCGGATGTCCAGGTCGACACCGGCGACGGCGGCGGTCTCCCCGAACGACTTCCGCAGCCCTTCGAGCCGGATCGCAATTCCCTCCATGGGCGGGAACCTTTCTGGCGCTCTTGATCGTTGAAGGGAAACCTATGAAGTCATATGTCAAATCTCAAGACTCCCTTAGGGTAAAGCTTGAGTCAACGTGCAAGGTGGTGACCGTGAAGCAACCGACGGACGGTGGGGCGCGCAGAGCCGTGTTCGCGCCGGTCGACAACCGGGCGCGGGTGGAAACGGTCGTCCGCAGGCTCGGCGACGCCATAGAGCTGGGGCTGCTCGCCGACGGGGAGCAACTGCCCGGGGAGAGCGAGCTGGCCGGGCAGCTCGGCGTGTCCACGGTGACCCTGCGGGAGGCGCTCATGGCGCTGCGCCAGCAGGGCCTGGTCACCACCCGCCGGGGACGCGGCGGAGGCAGCTTCGTCTCGCTGCCCGCCGTGCCCGGCGAGGAGCGGCTCAAGGCCCGGCTGCGCGGCTGGAGCACCGAGGAGCTGCGCGACCTCGGCGATCACTGGGCCGCCCTGTCGGGCGCCGCGGCCCGGCTCGCCGCACAGCGCACGGAACCGGACGACCTGATCCAACTGCGGCGTACGGCGGTGGAGTTGGCCAAGGCCGAGGACGCGCCGGCCCGCAGCCGGATGTACGGCCGCTTCCATGTGGAGCTGGCCGCGGCCGCGCAGTCCGCCCGGCTCACCCGCGAACAGGTGGCCCTGCAGACGGAGGTGGGCGCGCTGCTGTGCCTCGTGTTCGGGGACGACGAATATCGTGAAGAAGCCGCAGACCGTCACCGCTCCGTAATCTCGGCCGTGCAAGATGGGGCGCACGCCTCGGCCGGCACGCTGGCCGAACGGTGCGTACAGGAGTCGACGGCACGGCTCATCGCGGTGCGCCTCACGCTGTAGGACTCGTCACCGGTCCCCGTCCGCTGGAGGGCGCCATGAGCAGGAGCCCCGGTTTCGGCGCCGCCACGACGCTCGACGCGTCGGCGGAGGAACGCGTGGCGGCCCGGGTGGGCGACGCGATGGAGGCGGTCTTCGCCGCGGTCGCCGAGACCCGCGCCGACACGGCCGAGCTGCTGGCCCGGGTGCACGCACGGGACGGCCGGCCCGCCTCCGCCGACCTGGCCGCGCTGCGTCCGGGGCTGCACCTTCGGCTGGCACGCCAGGAGTTGGTCTCCGGTGTCGGCTTCGTCGCGGCACCGGGTCTGCTGGCCGACGTACCCGCCTGGCTGGAGTGGTGGCAGTCGACCGCCGAGGGGGACGTACGGCCGCTGCTGCTCGACCTCGACCCGAACCGGTCGGCGTACTCGGACTACACGCACTGGGACTGGTTCGCGCTGCCCCGTGACACCGGGCGGCGGGCCGTGGCCGGGCCGTACGTCGACTACCTCTGCTCCGACGAGTACAGCCTCACCCTGTCCGCGCCGGTGGAGGTGGCGGGCCGGTTCGTGGGGGTGGCCGCGGCCGACGTGTATCTGCGGCACTTCGAGGCGACCGCGCTCCCCCTGCTGCGCGAGCTGTCCGGCCCCGCCCATCTGGTGAACGCCCGCGGCCGCGTGGCGGCCTCCGCGGACCCGGCCCACCTGGCCGGCTCGCTCACCAGGGGCCCGGACTTCGCGACGGTGCTGGAGCGGGCGCGCGCCACGGCGTTCGGCGGGACGCGACTGGTTCCGTGCCGCGGGGTGCCGCTGGTGCTGGTCGTGGGGGCGGGCTGAGCGGGGCGCGGCCCGGTGGAAACGGGGCGGGTGTGCCGCCCGGCGCCGTCGGCGACCTGAACGCCGACGGTGCCGGGTCAGGCGTCCGTGGTCGGTACGACGCTCAGGTGCGTGGCGCTGCCACGCGCGCGGCGGGGGCGGCGCGGGGCCGCGCCGGGGCGGCGGGAGTCGCGCAGGACCAGGGTGAGCCGCGTGTACCCCATGGCCTCCAGCATCTTGGGGGTGTCACCGACGATGCGGCACTCGGTCGCGCCCCAGCGCGGGTCGGGGTGGAGCAGGGGGCGGACGGCGCCGTCGTGCTCCACCGCCTCGTCCCCCACGGCCCGGATCCAGTGCGGCAGACCGTGCCGGTACGCGGCCTCCATGATGGGGTCCTGGGAGATCTCCCGGCGGATGGCCTGCAGTTCGTGGTCATGGCCGTAGCGCTCCATGGCCGCCTTGAAGTGCGCCAGCATCGGCAGGCACCAGCGCGCCTCGTGCTCCCCGAGGACCGTTCCCGCGTCGGGGTGGAACAGCACGAACCGGAGCAGGTTGTCGCCCGGCATGGCCGTGGGGTGCGGGCCGATCCCGCGGAAAAGTGTCTCGAACGCGCCGTTGGCCAGGACCACGTCCCAGCGGTGGTCGAAGACAACGGACGGGAAGGCGACGGCCTCCAGAAGCGTGGCGTAGTCCTGGAGATATGCCTGGGCCTCGAGACTCTCGGGGACGGGCCGCGGCGCCGACCGCTGCCCACCTGCCTGATATGCCATCGGGAGGTCACCCCTCTTGCCTATGCGGCCTTCACGCGGCGATGTGATCCTGCTGCCCCGACAAGAGTCGTGTCAACTATCGTGGCATTTCATGCCTGTTGACGGCTGAAATTGGCCACAGTTGTGGCGAGACCTGGATGTGAGTTCGAACCACCCGCTACTCTCCGGGAAGTTCACGCCACTCGCTTGTGAGAACCCCTTGAAGCCCCTGAGAGACGTAGGAGTTCTGTCGGTGACGGATGGCTACGAGGATCCGGGCGCCACGGCGACCGCCCAGCTGCCGGCCGTCGTCGCCCGCGTCGCCGCGCTCGCCGACCGGCTCGGCGTACCGAACGCCGAGGTCTTCGACGTCCGGCGCCTGAGTGTCGCCAGCGGCGTCCCCGAGCCCGTGGTCAGGGCCTTGCTGAGCGGGCGGCCCGCGGGCGAGCCCGATGTGCAAGCCCGGTTCCTGCAGCGCCTCGACCTGCTGCGCCGGACCCGGCTCAAGCCGAACGGGCGCAAGTACACCCAGCAGGAGATAGCCGACGGCGCGGGCATGTCCCGGCAGCAGGCCGGCGCGCTCATCAACGGCGACCGGCGCCCCACCATGGAGCACTGCGACGCCATCCAGCGCTTCTTCCGGGTGCACGCGGGCTTTCTCACGGCGGAGGACCCCGAGGCCCTCGCGGGCGCTCTGCAACGCACCGAGCAGGAGTTGCTGCAGAAACTCGCCGACCGTGAACGGGCCGCGGCCGAGTCCGTGGCGGACCCGCTGGAGCGGCTGCTGCAGGACCACGGCGTCCGCGGGATCGCCTGGCGCGCCGCGCAGCTGCCCACCGACCAGCACCGGGACAAGGTCGCGGAGTGGCTCGACATGCTCCTGGAGAGCGTCAAACGGCCCGAGTCGTGAGCCGGGGGAGAACTGTGGGCATCGGCAGGGACATGCGCAGGCTGTGCGGCGAGCTCGTCGGGGAGCTGACGCTGCCCGCACCGGCCCGGCCGCACGACCTGTACACCGCGCTGTGCGAGGCGATGAGCCGCCGCCGCGGCCGTCCCGTCCTCTTCCGTGCGGCCGCCTTCCCGCCCGGGACGGCCAGCGGGCTGTGGCTCGACATGACCGACCGGGACCTCATCGTCGTCGAGGAACGCACGGCGCCCGACCACCAGTTGGTGATCCTCGGCCACGAGCTGTGGCACATGAAGGCCGACCACGGCGGCCACCACGTCGAGGGCGTCTCGGTCGCGACCCGGCTGCTGGACAACGACACGGACCAGGCGGCGCTCCAGGCGACCGTCCAGCGGGTGGCCGCCCGCACCCGCTTCCATCTGGACGAGGAACGCGACGCCGAGACCTTCGGCCTGCTGCTGGCCAGCAAGTGCCGCACCTGGCTGGCGGGTTCGGCCCTGCGCGGCCCGGTGCAGCGCAACCACCTGGCGGGCCGTATCGAGGCCTCCCTGGGCTATCTGGGACCGCAGGGCTGAGCGTCGCCCCGCCCCGGCCGGTGCGGTTCCGCCTGCGCTGAGCGGGCGAACCGGGGCGATGGGTCCCCCCGCACGAGCGAAGCCCGGAGTGCGGGAGAAAGGGCGTTGTCAGTGGTGGACGGCAAGCTGGAGGTACGTGTCCTGCGGGCGCGTGACCGTGAAGCCGACCGGGGAGAGCCGACCGATGCCCACCGCCGTACTGACCGACCATGAGCGCACCGCCGTACAGGCCTACTTGCGACTGCTGCATACGGTGCGTGCGGCCTTCGACGGCCCACCGGACGGCAGCCGCGGCGGCCGTCCGGCCGTGGTCCCGCCCACCGTGCTCGCCGAGGCGGAGCAGGCACTGGCGGACGCGGGGCTCACGGGCAACGAAGAGGCGTTCTTCCGGCTGCTGCAGATGTGGTGTCCGCAGCCCTGAGGCCGACGCCGGCCCTCAGGAGTGGGGCACGACCACGGCCGTGGTCACGACTCCGCGCCGGACGCTCCACCGGCCCTCGAACCGCTGGACGCGCCGACCGTCCACCAAGGGGCCGGGGACGAGGAGTTCGGCGCGCAGATCGCCGTGCGGCCGCTCGCCGGGGTCCGCGAGGACCTCGATGTCGGCCTCGGTGAAGTCCAGCCAGCGTCCGGTGAGGGGGAACCACGCCTTGTAGACGGACTCCTTGGCGCTGAACAGGATCCGGTCCCAGTGGATGCCGGGGCGCTCCGCGGCGAGCCCGCGCAGGCGCTCGCGCTCCGTGGGCAGGAAGACGAAGGAGACGACGTCCTCGGGCAGCGGTTCGTCCGGTTCGGCGTCGATGCCGAGGGAGGCCAGGTCGGCGGCGCGGACCAGGGCGGCGGCGCAGTAGCCCTTGCTGTGGGTCATGCTGCCGACCAGGCCGGCCGGCCAGCGCGGGGCTCCGCTCTGGCCGGTCAGAACGGGCTGCGCGGGTACGCCGAGCTTCTCCATGGCCCGCCGGGCGCAGGCGCGCACGGACGAGAACTCGCGGCGGCGCTTGGCCACGGCCCGGACCATGAGCGCCTCCTCCTCGGGATAGAGCGGGGCTTCCTGGATCGCGTCGTCACCGTGCAGTTCCACGGCCACGACCGAGTCCGGGAGCAGCTCCTCGATCACCGGATCCGACCTCCATCGGCAGAATGCGGCGCAGCTTTCCCGGGGGTTCCGGGCGCTTGCGCCACTCGCGGGGATATCCCACGGACACCTCTTCGAAGCGGACGCCGTCGAGCCAGGTGGTCCGCGGGATGTGGAGATGACCGTAGACCATGGTGTCGACGCGGAATCGGCGGTGCCAGTCGGCGGTGAGGCCGGTGCCGCACCACATGGCGAACTCGGGGTGCCACAGGACGTCGGTGGGGTGCCGGTCGAGCGGATAGTGGTTGATCAGTACGGTGGGCAGGTCGTCCGGGAGTTCGGCGAGCCTGCGTTCCGTCGCGGCGACCCGGGCGCGGCACCAGGCCTCGCGGGAGGGGTGGGGGTCGGGGTGCAGCAGGTACTCGTCGTTGCAGACGATGCCGGTGCCGTGCGCGTAGGCGAGGCCCTCCTCCTTCGTCGCGCAGCCGTCGGGCAGGAACGAGTAGTCGTACAGGAGGAACAGCGGCGCCACGGCCACCGGACCGCCGGGGCCGTCCCAGACGGGGTAGGGGTCCTCCGGGGTGGTCACGCCCAGCTCCCGGCACATCCCTACCAGGTACTCGTAGCGTGGGACGCCGCGCAGGGTGACGGGGTCCTTGGGGTGGGTCCACAGATCGTGGTTGCCGGGGACCCACAGCACCTTGCGGAAGCGGCCGGCGAGCGTCTCCAGGGCCCAGCGGATGTCGGCGACGGTCTCCGCGACGTCTCCGGCCACGATCAGCCAGTCGTCGTCCGTCTCGGGGCGCATCTGTTCGACGAGCGCACGGTTCTCGGCGTACGCGATGTGCAGGTCGCTGATGGCCAGCAACTGCCCGGCACCATCGGCCGTGGACTCCACCCGTCACCCCTTCCGATCACGCCACTGGCAACACGAGAACATATTCACCGCCCCCGGACAAGGGGCAACCGATCCGGACGGCGCGGCGCCACGGCCCGGGCCCCGCCGGCACCGCTCACCCGCCCTTTCCGCACGGCTGCGTCGTCCGGGTGAGCCGGGGCCGGGAGGCGTCCCGCTGGGGCGGGAGAGTGGTCGTGAGGGAGATGGTTTGGCAGCAGCCGGGAATCCGTAACATTCGCGTTGCACGACGGGGCCCTTGAAAGCCGTATGATCGCCCCAACACCACCGCCACGAACTTCCCTTCGCGTAGGGCGGTTTGGTGTCCCTCCAACCACCCTGCCCGGGCACGGGCCGCTCCGCCCTGCCCGAAATCCCCGAAAGGCGGCCTGCATGATCTCTCGCGTACGCGTCTGGCTCAACCGCACGTACGCGGAGAACGTGTTCTTCATGGATCAGCTGCGGAGAAATCCCAGCGACCGCGCGGTCGAGATCCATGCCACGCACGGCGACGCCGACTCCCCCGTGCTGGCCGCCGCCGACACCGCCGACCTGGAGCCGGAGTGCCTGTCCCCGGCCGCGTACGTCGAGTACGCCCTGGACCAGTGCGCACGGCGCGGCATCGACGTGTTCGTGCCCCGGCTGCACCAGGCCGCGATCGTGGCGCACCGCGCCGACTTCGAGGCGGCCGGTACGGCCCTGCTGGCGCCGACGCCGGAGGCGGTGGCCGTGTTCGAGGACAAGGCGACGGCCTACGAGGCGGTGCGCTCGGTCGGCGTGCCGGTGCCGCCGTGGTGGCGGGTGCGGACGGCCGAAGAGCTCGTCACGGCCGTCGAGCAGCTGGAGGCGGACGGTCACAGGGCCTGCTTCAAGCCGGCCGCGGGCGCGGGCGGTGTGGGCTTCCGCGTCATCACGCGCGCCCCGTTCTCGCTTCTGCACCTCAATGGCTTCCCGGGTCCCCACGTCCAGCTGGACCTGGTCGTCGAGGCGCTGGAGAAGGCCGATCACCCCGTGGACTGGCTGGTGATGCCGCGTCTGGAGCAGCCGGAGGTGTCGGTCGACTGCCTCACCGGTCCCGACAACCGGATCCGGCTGGCCGTCGGACGCACCAAGAACGGCCGCCGCCGCGGCTTCACGCTCGACGAGCGGTGGCTGGCGCCGGCCCGGCTGATCGCGGGCGGCTTCGGGCTGCACCACCTGTCCAACATCCAGTTCCGGATGTACGGCGACCGTCCGGTGCTGCTCGACGTCAACACGCGTCCGGCGGGCGGCCTGCACCAGCTGGCGCTGTGCGGGGTCAACGCCCCCTGGGCGGCCGTACAGCTGGCGCTCGGCGAGGACCCCGGCGAGATCGAGCCGCCGTTCCTGGGCCAGGACTACACGGTGGTGTCCGGACCGCGCCCGCTGCGCCCGGTGACGCTGCCGCACCAGCGCTCGACGGAGACCGAGCCGCTGCTCCCGGCGATGCCCGCGCCCGCCACCGGGCCCGCCGCGGAGCACACGACCGAGGCCGGGACCCCCGCCCCTGCCCCCGCCACCGCCTCGGCCATCGCACCGGCCTAGGCCCGGCCGTCGAGTCCACACCGGTCTGGACCAATCTTGGCGCAGCCCCTTGACACCAAGATTGGTCCATACCAACTTGGTTGCGCACCCCATCCACACTTCCCTGCACTCCCGAACACCCCCATTCCTACAGGGAGATCGCGTGCGCAACACACTCAGACGTTCCAGACGTCGCCTGCTCGCCCTGGTCGGCTCCGCGGCCCTGGCACTGGCCGGAGCCATCGCCCTGCCCGGTACGGCCCACGCGGCCAACATCCTCACCAACCCCGGCTTCGAGTCGGGCGGCCTCTCCCCCTGGACCTGCACCGGCAACCTCGGCTCGGTCGTCTCCTCCCCCGTGCACAGCGGCTCCAAGGCCCTTGCGGGGGCGGCGAGTTCGAGCGACAACGCACAGTGCACCCAGACCGTCGCCGTCCAGCCGAACACCACCTACTCGCTCAGCGGCTGGGTCCGCGGCTCCTATGTCTACCTCGGGGTGAACGGCGGCGCCTCGACATGGACGACCTCCCCGTCCGCCTACAGCCAGCTGTCGGTGTCCTTCACCACCGGCGCCTCCCAGACCAGCGCCACCATCTACGTCCACGGCTGGTACGCGCAGGGCACGTACTACGCCGACGACATCAGCCTGGACGGCCCGGGCGGCGGAGGCGGCGACACCCAGGCGCCGACCGTGCCCACGGGTCTCACCTCGACGGGCAAGACCTCGTCGAGCGTGTCGCTGAAGTGGAACGCCTCGACGGACAACGTCGGGGTCACCGCCTACGACATCTACGCCGGCTCCAACCAGCTGCTCAGCGTGTCCGGTACGACGGCCACGGTCAGCGGGCTCTCGCCGAGTACGGCGTACACCTTCACCGTCAGGGCCCGGGACGCGGCCGGCAACAGGTCCGGGGCCTCCAACTCCGTCTCCGTCACCACGGACGCGGGCAGCGGCGGTACCGGCTTCAAGCAGGCCGCGCCGTATCTGTACGAGGGCTGGGGCGACCCGCCGAGCCCGACCACGGTGATGAGCGCTACGGGCGTCAAGTGGTTCACGATGGCGTTCGTGCTGGACTCCGGCGGCTGCACCCCCGCCTGGGACGGCAGCCGGGCGCTGACCGGTGGCGTCGACCAGACCGCCATCAACCAGATCCGCTCCGCGGGCGGTGACATCGTCCCGTCGTTCGGCGGCTGGCAGGGCAGCAAGCTCGGCGCCAACTGCTCCACCGCGAGCGCACTCGCCGGGGCGATCCAGAAGGTCATCGACGCCTACGGCCTCAAGGCCGTCGACATGGACATCGAGAACTCCGACGAGTTCGAGAACGAGGCCGTCCAGGCGAAGATCCTCACCGCCCTCAAGACGGTCAAGGCCAACAACCCCGGCCTGAAGACCATCGTCACCTTCGGCACCTCGACGACCGGCCCGACCTACTACGGCAACCGCCTCATCGAGCAGGCCCAGTCGCTCGGCGCCAACATCGACGTCTTCACCATCATGCCGTTCGACTTCGGCGGCGGCTCCGACATGTACGGCAACACCGTCAACGCCGCCGAGGGTCTCAAGGCCAAGCTCAAGTCGACCTTCGGCTGGGACGACGCCACCGCGTACTCGCACATCGGCATCTCCGGCATGAACGGACTGTCCGACCAGCAGGAGACCACCACCCCGGCGATCTGGACCCAGATCCGCGACTGGGCCAACTCCCACCACATCGCCCGGCTCGCCTTCTGGTCCGTCAACCGCGACCGGCCCTGCGCGGGCGGCGGCGTGGTGAGCAACTGCTCCGGCATCAGCCAGAACAACTGGCAGTTCACCTCGATCACGGCCGGCTTCACCGGCTGAGCGCACCACCGCGCACCACCGAGCACCACTTCTGACGTCCTCCCGGCCCCTGGGCCGGGGGGACGTCTTCCTTCCCTGAAATTTTTTCTGGCCGGGGTGTATCAGATGCCGTTCCGCGCGCTCATAAGGGTGAAGCACCAAGGGGGGAGCACGGGGGAAGTACCGGGGGGAAGTACGGGGGACAACGGGGGAAGCACACGGGGGAACGGGGGATCGGGCCGGCCGGCCGCTGTCACGGGGAGCGACCGGCCGGCCTGAATGAACCCACCGATCAACCCACCGGCGTGAAGCGCCGTCAGGAGCGGCCCGCCCCGCGGTAGAGCTCCAGTTCACCGTCCAGCTCCACGGCGAGCACCGTGGCATGCGGGTCGAGGTCGGCCGCGGCGGGCGGATCGATCCACAGCACACCCGGCGCCTCGTGCAGCCCGCCGATGACCCGATGGCCGAGCTCCCTGCCGCTGCGCAGCACCGTCACCCGGCGCACCCCGCTGCGCAGCCCACGCACACCGAACGCGGCGCGCGGGGCGTCGAACAGCATCAGGTACAGGGTGCGGTGGTCCTGCGAGAGCGTGCTCGGGCCGTGGTGATGGCCGGCCGGCAGCCCCCGTACGGTCCCGTACACCGCCTCGGCGTGCCTGCCGATCCAGTCGCCGAGCCCCTCCAGCCGCTCCGCCTGCTCGGCCGGTACGGTCCCGTCCTCCCGCGGGCCGACGTCGAGCAGCAGGTTGCCACCGCCGCCGATCGTCTCGGTGAAGTAGCGGATCAGCTGGTCCACCGACTTGTGGTGATGGTCGTGGTGCTGGAAGCCCCAGGAGTCGTTGATCGTCAGACACAGCTCCCAGGGGCCCTCCGGCGGGACCACGGGAGCTCCTTGCTCGGGCGTCGCATAGTCGCCCTCGCTCAGCATGCGCGCGTTGAAGACGACGTCCGGCGCGTACGAGCGGACGAGCGCGGCGAGTTCACGGATCCGCCACTGTTCCTCGCTGCGCTCCCACTCGCCGTCGAACCACATCAGATCGGGCCGGTGACGCTCGGCGAGTTCGCGGATCTGGCCGTCCCGGTAGGCGATGAACCGCTCCCAGGCCGCCAGGTCCTCGCACTCGGCCGCGACCTCGGAGTAACGGTTGTCCTCCTGTTCCGGTGGGCGGCCGGGCCTGCGGGTGGAGGCGTAGTCCGGGTGGCTCCAGTCGGAGTGCGAGTAGTAGAGACCGACCTTGAGGCCCTCCTCGCGCAGGGCGTCCGCGTAGCCGGTGATCAGATCGCGGCCCACGTTCAGCCGGCCGTGGGCGCTGTCCCACAGGGCGACGCCGTCGTGGTGCCGGCTGGTCAGCACGACGTACCGGGCGCCCGCGCGGGCGAACAGCCTCGCCCAGTCACGGGGGTCGTAGCGGGCGGCCGTGAACCGGTCGAGCTGGGACATGTACCGGTCGTAGGGGACGATGTCGTCGTAGAACGACCATGATTCCTGGACGCCGTCGACGGCGTAGATGCCCCAGTGGACGAAGATCCCCAACTTGGCGTCGGTGAACCAGGGTTGTATCGCCACGGGTCAGCTCACCTCGGCGCGCCGCAGTCGCAGGGTCAGGATCTGGAAGGGCCGCAGCGCGACCGGGATCGCGCCGGTGGCATCGGTGTCGAGGTCCGTGTTCTCCAAGGGGCGCTCCAGCAGGTCGGTGACCTGGGCGCCGGCGAGCGGGAAGCCGGTGCGCAGGGCGCCCTGGGCCCGGCCGCCGCGGGACTCGTAGAGCCGGACGACGACGTCGCCCGACCGGTCGTCGGCGAGCTTGACCGCCTCGACCGTCACACCCGCGCCGTCCACCGAGACCACCGGCTCCGGCTCGCCCGCCGCCTCCGCCACGCGCAGCGGCAGATTGAGGGCGTAGCCCTCGGCGACCGCGTCCTCGATGCGCGCGCCGGGCAGCAGGGAGTAGATGAACCGGTGCCGGCCCTGGTCGGCCTCGGGGTCGGGGACACGCGGGGCGCGGACCAGGCTGAGCCGGACCGTGGTGGTCGTGCCTCCGTCCTCGCGGACCGTGCGGGAGACGTCGTGGCCGTACGTCGAGTCGTTGATGACCGCGACACCGTAGCCGGGTTCGCCGAGGTGCACCCAGCGGTGGCCGGACACCTCGAAGCGGGCCGCCTCCCAGCTGGTGTTGGTGTGGGTGGGGCGCTGGACATGGCCGAACTGGATCTCCGCGGAGGAGTGCGCGGCCCGGATGTCCACCGGGAAGCCCGCCTTGAGGATCTTCTCGGCCTCGTGCCAGTCGATCTCGGTCTCGAAGTCGATCCGGGGGCTGCCCGCCCGGACGGTGATCGTCTGGGTGATCCTCGACCCCTTGCCGAAGGAGCGCTCCACGCGGATCGCGCCGACGAGCGGACCCTGATCGACCACCGTGACCGACTCGGCGTCCAGGAGGTCCGTGTACCGGTTCTTGTAGTGCTTGTCGATGTCCCAGGCGTCCCAGTAGTTGGGCAGGTCCGTGTGCAGGCGCAGCAGATTGCCCCGGTCCGCGAGGACCTCACGGTTCGCCCGCAGGTCGACGACGGACGACAGTGTGCCGTCCCGGGCCACCGCCACCCGGACCAGCCCGTTGTCGAGGACCCGCCCCGACACCGTGACCGGCCGCGAGGGTTCGGCGTCGCCGAGGGGCGCGCTGCCGTTCGCGGGCACCTCCAGGTACGCCGGTGTGCCGTCCGACGTGCGGACGACCTCGGCGCGGTCGTACGGGCTGGTGTTGAAGACCCGTGCCCCGCCGTTGCCGAGCGCGGCCACGGCCTCGGCGGTGAGCTGCTCCAGCTCCCCCGCCACCCGGGCGTACTCGGCCTCCGCCTCGCGGTGCACCCAGGCGATGGAGGATCCGGGCAGGATGTCGTGGAACTGGTGCAGCAGCACCGTCTTCCAGAGGCGGTCGAGCTCCTCGTACGGGTACACGTATCCCGGTGCGTGCAGCGCGGCCGTCGTCGCCCACAACTCCGCCTCGCGCAGCAGGTGTTCCGAGCGGCGGTTGCCCTGCTTGGTGCGGGCCTGGGTGGTGTAGGTGGCGCGGTGCAGCTCCAGGTACAGCTCGCCGGCCCACACCGGGGCGTCCGGATACTCGGCGCGTGCCTTGGCGAAGAACGCGTCGGGGTGTTCGATCTCGACCCGGGCGGAGCCCTCCAGGTTCTTCAGGCGGCGCGCCCGTTCCATGATCTCGCGGGTGGGGCCGCCACCGCCGTCGCCCCAGCCGAAGGGGGCCAGCGAGCGGGTCGCGCCGCCCTTCTCACTGTAGTTGCGCACCGCGCGGGCCATCTCCGTGCCGCTGAAGCGGGCGTTGTAGGTGTCGATCGACGGGAAGTGGGTGAAGATGCGGGTGCCGTCGATGCCCTCCCACCAGAAGGTGTGGTGGGGGAACTTGTTGGTCTGGTTCCAGGAGATCTTCTGGGTGAGGAACCAGTCGTTGCCGGCGAGCCTGGCGAGCTGCGGGTAGGCGGCGGTGTAGCCGAAGGAGTCGGGCAGCCAGACCCCCTTGGTCTCGATGCCGAAGTGCTCCATGAAGAAGCGCTTGCCGTGGATCAGCTGACGGGCGAGCGCCTCGCCGCCGGGCAGGTTGCCGTCGGCCTCCACCCACATGCCGCCGACCGGCGCCCACTGGCCCTTCTTCACGGACTCCTGGATACGGGCCCAGACGTGCGGGTAGTTGTCGCGCACCCACTCGTACTGCTGGGCCTGCGAGCAGGCGAAGACGAACTCCTCGTACTCGTCGGCCAGGGACGTGACGTTGGAGAAGGTGCGGGACGTCTTGCGCTTGGTCTCGCGGATCGGCCACAGCCAGGCGGAGTCGATGTGGGCGTGGCCGACGCCGGAGACGATGTGGGCGCTGGCGTGGGCGGGCTTCGACAGCACCGGCTTCAGGGCCGCGCGCACGGCGGGTGCCGAGCCGGAGACGTCGTCCAGGTCCAGCAGGTCCATCGCCCGGTCGAGGGCGTGCATGATCTCGTGCCGGCGCGGGTCGTGCTCGCCGAGTTCCAGCATCAGCTCACGCAGCACCTGGACGTCGAGGTCGAGGTGCCAGACGTCCTCGTCGAGGACGGCGATGTCGGCGCGGCGGAAGGTGTACAGGGGACGGTCGCCCGCCGTCAGCACATCGCCCAGCGGGGTCGGGGCCGCGAAGTCGCCCGCGAGGATGTCGGGGTTGGAGGCGGCCTCGACCAGATAGTCGACCTGCTCCCCTCCCGTCGCCGGGTCGGCGATTGGCACGTACTGGTTGAGCGGGTTGACGGCCTTCAGCGGGGTGCCGTCGGTGCGATGGACGAGGGCCTCGGCCTGGTTGCCGGGCC
This sequence comes from Streptomyces sp. NPDC050625, assembly GCF_040654755.1. Classification (NCBI taxonomy): domain Bacteria; kingdom Bacillati; phylum Actinomycetota; class Actinomycetes; order Kitasatosporales; family Streptomycetaceae; genus Streptomyces; species Streptomyces sp. NPDC050625. The sequence continues at coordinate 684,693 of NZ_JBFAIQ010000002.1, read as the reverse complement.
AGTCGCCGACGAAGCCGAGGTCGATCACGGCCTCGACGCGCCGGCCCGCGTAGGCGGCGGGCACCTGTCCGCGCATCCGGAACCAGGTCGTCCCCCACGGCGGGCCCCATGGGGTGTCCATCGCGAAGGGCTCGTACGGGGCGGCCGCGGCCTCCTCGAAGGGCACGGGCTCCCCCGGCGCCTGCCATGCCTCCACCGCGAGGGGGACGGTGGCCGCGTAGGTCGCGGGCTTGATGCGCTGGTTGTGGAGGCGCTCTACGCGCTCCTCGATCCGGCGGCGTTCGTCGTGCATGGAGGTCTCCAGGAAGCGAAGGGAAAGCGCTTACACAAGATATGCCAGGCCGGGATGGACGGCGGTGTAGCCCTCGACGAGCCGACGGGCCACGTTCACGGAGTCGACCAGCGGATGGAGCGCGAAGGCCTTCACGGCCGTCGTACGGGAGCCGGACTCGGCGGCGGCGAGCACCTCGCGCTCGACCGCCTTGACCGCGCACACCAGTCCCGTGGCGTGGCCGGGCAGCGGGTCGACCGCGACCGGGTGCGCTCCGTTGGCGTCGACCAGGCAGGGGACCTCGATGACGGCGTCACGGTCGAGCACGGAGAGGGTGTTCGCGTTGCGCACGTTCAGGATCAGGGTGGTGCGTTCGTCGCGGGCGATGGCCCGCATCAGGGCGAGGGCGACCTTCTCGTAGCCGCCCGAGAGATCGTCGGCGTCACGCTCGCCGGCGCCGGCCGTCTCCCGGTTCTCGGACATGTAGGTGGCCTCGCGCTCGGCGCGGGTGCGGTCCCAGGCGGCGAGGGCCGGCGCGTCCGGGTCGCGCATCTCCTCGTAGAAGTGGGCCTGCTGGTCGCGCAGGAAGGCGCCGCGGGTCTTCCCGGCCTGCTGGTAGGCGCGGACGGCCTCGCGGTTGAAGTAGTAGTAGTGCAGGTACTCGTTGGGGATCGCGCCCAGGGACCGCAGCCAGTCGGTGCCGAAGAGCTTGCCCTCCTCGAAGGAGCCGAGCAGGTCGGGGTCGGCGAGCAGGCGCGGGAGTTCGTCGCGTCCGGCGACCCGCAGGCCGCGCACCCAGCCCAGGTGGTTGAGACCGACGTAGTCGATCCACGCCTCCTTGGGGTTCGCGCCGAGCACCCGGGCGATACGGCGGCCGAGGCCGACGGGTGAGTCGCAGATGCCGATGACGCGGTCGCCGAGATGGCGGGACATGGCCTCGGTGACCAGGCCGGCCGGGTTGGTGAAGTTGATGACCCAGGCGTCGGGGGCGAGGCGGGCCACCCGGCGGGCGATGTCGACGGCGACGGGGACCGTCCGCAGCCCGTAGGCGATGCCCCCCGCGCCGACCGTCTCCTGGCCGAGCACGCCCTCCGCGAGCGCCACCCGCTCGTCATCGGCGCGGCCCGCCAGACCGCCGACACGGATCGCGGAGAAGACGAAGTCGGCGCCGCGCAGGGCCTCGTCGAGGTCGGTGGTGGCCGTCACCCGGGGCGCGTCGGCGACGGCCGACGCCTGTTCGGCCAGGACGCGGGCGATCGCGTGCAGCCGGCCGTCGTCCAGATCGTGCAGGACGACCTCCGTCACCCGCCCCTCGCCGCGGTCGGTCAGCAGCGCCCCGTACACGAGCGGCACACGGAATCCGCCGCCGCCCAGAATCGTCAGCTTCACGACTGCACCTTTCCTGCCAGGACCACCTCGACGCCCGCCTCCTCCAGGGAGGAGCGCGTCACCGGGTCGACCGGCGCGTTCGTCACCACCACGTCCAGGTCCTCGGGACCACAGACCTTCGCCATTCCCGTACCCGGGAACTTCGCCGAGTCGGCGAGCAGGACGACCTTTTCGCCTGCCTTGATCATGGCCCGTTTGACCGGCACCTCGACCACGGTCGTGTCCATCACCTGCCCGCCGGGCCGCACTCCGCTGGTGCCGAGAAAGAGCCAGTCGGCGTGCAGCTGGCGCAGGTTGTCCTCGGTGAGGAAGCCGACCAGGGAACGGTACTCGCGGCGGACCATGCCGCCGAGCAGCACCAGCTCGATGCCCTCGTCGTCGGCCAGCTCCTCGTAGACCACCAGGTTGCTGGTGATCACGGTGATCCGGCGGCCGTGCAGCTGACGTGCCAGCCGGTAGGCGGTGGTGCCGATGTCGAGCAGCACCGACTGGCCGTCCGCGACCATCGCCGCCGCGCGCGCCGCTATGGCGTCCTTCTCGGGCACGCGCACCTCGGCGACCTCGGCGAAGGGCTGGTCCCCCTCCTCCACGACCGCGCCGCCGTGCACCCGCGTGAGCAGGCCGTCCTCCTCCAGTTTGAGCAGATCGCGCCTGATCGTGGCCGGGCTCACGCCGAGCTGTTCGGAGAGGTCGGTCACGGCCGCGGGGCCGCCGGAGCGCAGGGCCCGGAGGATGAGTTGATGTCGTCGTTCTGCCAGCACGCCATGAACACTACTCGTCATCTTCAATCAAATCCATGCTCAGTTCTGCTCGGGTATTGACCAATCCCATGGAGCGGCGCACGATTCCGGTCACCGATTTGAAGAGTTTTGACGAGCCGTGCGGACGAGAGGACGTATCCGTGGACGACGACCGGCCCGACGTGCTGCTGACCGGGCTGCTCTTCTACGACCTCGTCCTCACGGGCCTGGGCAGGCCGCCCGCACCGGGCGAGGAGATCTGGACGACCGGCATGGGCTGCGGCCCCGGCGGCATCGCGAACCTGGCGGTGGCCGCGTCCCGGTTCGGCCTCAGGACCTCGCTGGCCACGGTCTTCGGCGACGACTTCTACGGCGAGCACTGCCGCGCCGTCCTCGCCGAGCAGGAGGGCGTCGACCTCTCCCTGTCCCGTACCGCCGACGGCCACCCCACCCCGGTGACCGTCTCCCTCGCCTTCGACCACGACCGGGCCCTGGTCACCCACGGCCAGGAACCCCCTTACTCGCAGGACGCGTTGATGGGCGACCCGCCCGAGGCGCGCACCGCCCTCGTGCACCTGGAGGCCGAACCGCGCGAGTGGATCGCCAAGGCGGCCGCGCACGGCACGCACGTCTACGCCGACGTCGGCTGGGACCCCACCCGGCGATGGTCCACCGACCTGCTCGACCAGCTGGCCCTGTGCCATGCCTTCCTCCCCAACGAGACCGAGGCGATGGCCTACACACGCACCGACAGCGCGCCGGCGGCCCTCGGCGCACTCTCCGAACTCGTACCGGTCGCCGTGGTCACCCGCGGCGGTGAAGGGGCCATCGCCGTAGACCAGACGACCGGCGAGTACGCGGAGGCCCCGGCGCTTGACATCGATGTCCTCGACGCCACGGGCGCCGGTGACGTCTTCGGCGCGGGCTTCGTCGCGGCCTCGCTGGGCGGGTGGCCGCTGGAGCAGCGGCTCAGGTTCGCGGTGCTCGCGGCCTCACTGTCCGTGCGGCACCACGGCGGGGCGCTCGCGGCCCCCGGCTGGTACGGCGTCGACCGCTGGTGGCGCTCGCTGACCGACCCCGGGCTGCGGCGGTCGTACGGCTTCCTCGCGGACCGCATCCCCGCGCGGGTGGGCCCGCCGGTGACCTACGCCCCCGTCACCCCTCCCGCACGGCAGCACTGATCCCCGTACGTAAGTCCCGAACAGATCCGAAAGGCGGTGGGAGCTGTGCGGCTCTCACGAAGAGGCCTGCTGCGCGCGGGCCTGGCCGGTTCGGCCGCCACGGCACTCGGCGGCCTGGCGACCGGCTGTGCCGTTCCGACCGGTTCGACCGGCCGGAACATGGTCCTGTGGTACTGGGACGGCGGTCTCGGCGACACCGTCGTCGAGAAGGCCAGGGCCCGCTACGGCGGCACCGTGAACCTGCGGGCCGTCAAGATCGGCGGCTACTACCGCGCCAAGCTGATCACCACGATGACCGGCCGCGCCCACATCCCCGACATCGCGGGCCTCAAGGGCGAGGACATGGCGTCCTACCTCCCAAACGCCGACCAGTTCGTGGACCTCAGGACGCTGGGCGCGGACAAGTACCGCGGCCAGTACCTGCCGTGGAAGTGGGACCAGGGCCTCGCCGACGACGGCACCATGGTCGGCTTCCCCATCGACTGCGGCCCGGTCGCGCACTTCTACCAGTACGACGTCTTCCGCAGGGCCGGGCTGCCGTACGAACCCGCCGACGTCTCCCGGGAGCTGAACACCTGGGAGAAGTTCTTCTCGGCCGGCGAACGGCTCAGGAAGCGGATACCGGGGACCTGTCTGCTCACCGACGTCAACTCCGTGTTCGAAAACGCGGTGCAGCAGGGCAGCAAGCGGTACGTCGACAGGGACCGCCACTTCATCGGCGACCAGGAGCATGTGCGCGCCGCCTGGGCGCTGGCCGTGGAGGCGAAGCGGCGCGGGATCGTCTCGGACCTGGTCAGCGGCACGCCGGACCAGCAGTCGGCGATCCAGGACGGCAAGCTGCCCAGCCAGCTCGGCGCCTCCTGGGCCACCAACGACATCAAGAGCGGCGTACCGAGGACCAAGGGCCGATGGCGGGTGGCCCAGATGCCCGTACGGCCCTCGAACAACGGCGGCTCGTTCCTGTCGATCACCAAGGCGTGCCGGGAGCCCGAGCGGGCCTTCGAGATCATCACCTGGCTCCTCGACGCGGCCAACCAGGCCCAGGGATTCGTGGACGCGGGCCTCTTCCCGTCCACCCCCGCCTCCTACGGCCTCGAGCAGCTGCGCGAGCCCGACCCGTTCTTCGGCGGCCAGGTCACGATGGACGTCTTCGGGCCCGCCGCGCGGCAGATCGCGCTCGCCTACAACAGCCCGTTCGACGTGGCGCTCGGGCAGCCCCTCAAGGACGAGATCAAGAACGTCGGCGTCCTCGGCAAGGACCCGAAGAAGGCATGGAGCGACGCCATGAGCAAATGCCGACGCATAGCCGAGCACCTGGGGGTGAGCCACTGATGGCCACCGTCCCCGCATTGGAGAAGCCCTCCGCGGCCCTGGCGTCGGCGCCCGCCGCGCGACCCCGGCAGGGGTGGCGCAAGTACTGGCACCTCTACGCCGCCATCTCCCCCTTCTATCTCCTCTTCCTCGCCTTCGGCCTGATCCCCGTCGGCTTCTCGCTCTATGTCTCCCTGCACCGCTGGGACGGCCTCGGCTCGATGGAGTGGGCGGGACTGTCCCAGTACCAGTACCTGCTGGGCGACAGCGACTTCTGGAGCTCGGTCGGGAACACCGTCGTCATCTGGGCGCTGGCCACCTTCCCCATGATCTTCCTGGCGATGGTGACGGCCGTGATGCTCAACTCGGCGGTCCGCTTCAAGAACGTCTACCGCTTCGCCTACTTCCTGCCGAACGTCACCTCGGTCGTGGCCGTCGCGATCATCTTCGGCTCGGTGTTCTCCACCAACTTCGGCCTGGTGAACGCCCTGTTGCAGGCCGTCGGCCTGGACCAGGTGGCCTGGCTGAACACTCCGTGGGGCATCAAGGTCGCCATCGCGACCCTGATGACCTGGCAGTGGACGGGCTACAACGCGATCATCTTCCTCGCGGGGCTGCAGACGATCCCCGGTGAACTGTACGAGGCGGCCCGGATGGACGGTGCGGGACCCGTGCAGACCTTCTTCCGGATCACCCTGCCGATGATGCGGCCGGTGCTGCTGTTCGTGCTCGTCGTGTCCACCGTCACCGGCTTGCAGAGCTTCTCCGAACCGCAGGTGCTGCTGCAGACGACCGCCAACGACTCGACGTTCTCAGGCGGTCCGGGCCATGCCGGCCGGACGATGGTCCTCTACTTCTTCCAGCAGACCTTCGACAACAACGACTTCGGCTACGGCGCCGCCGTGGCGTGGGGCGTCTTCCTCGTCGTCATCCTCTTCTCGATCATCAACTGGCGCCTGGTGCAGCGCCGGGGCGAAGACTAGGGAGGCCGCTCGCCATGGCATCCATCAAGGGAACCCGCGGCCGGGGCATCGCGCTGCACGCCGTGCTCGTCATCGGTCTGCTGCTGTCGGCCTTCCCGTTCTACTGGGCCGTCATCATGTCGACGCACGCCTCCAGCGAGATCTTCTCGTACCCGCCGAAGCTGCTGCCCGGCTCGCACTTCTGGGAGAACGCCCGCCATCTCCTCGACAACATCGACTTCTTCGGCTCGATGGCCAACTCGCTGCTCGTCGCGGGCTCGGTGACCTTCCTGGTCCTGCTCTTCGACTCGCTGGCGGCCTTCGTCTTCGCCAAGTTCGACTTCCCCGGCAAGAACGTGCTGTTCGCCCTGCTGATGGTCATCTTCATGGTGCCGGCGCAGCTCGCCGCCATCCCGCAGTTCGTGATCATGGCGAAGCTCGGCTGGATCGGCTCGATGACCTCGCTGATCGTCCCGGCGGCGGCCAACGCGTTCGGCATCTTCTGGATGCGCCAGTACATGAAGGGCGCCATCCACGACGAACTCCTCGACGCCTCCCGGATCGACGGGGCGAACTTCCTGCGCCAGTACTGGCACGTGGCGCTCCCGGTCGTCCGCCCCGGACTCGCCTTCCTCGGCATCTTCACCTTCATGGGCCAGTGGAACGACTACGCCTGGCCCCTGATCGCCCTGACCAACCCGGACAACGTCACCCTCCAGGTCGCGCTGTCCCAGCTCAACGGCACCCATGGCACGACCGACTACGGCATGGTGATGACCGGCGCGCTGCTCGCCCTCGTCCCGCTGCTGCTCGTGTTCGCGATCGGCGCCCGGCAGATCATCGGCGACCTCGGCAAGGGGGCCATCCGCTGATGTCCCGCGATCCCCTGATCGCCCTGCGCCCTTGGGAGGCACCCGAGGTGACCTCCTGGGGGCGGTTGCCGATGAGCGCCGTCGACCGCCGCCCGGGTGCCGTGTCCCTGGACGGCGACTGGCGGTTCCAGCTGCTGCCGGCGCCGGACGCGCCGGACGCCGGCAGCTGGTCGACCGTGTACGTTCCCGGTGCCTGGACCATGCAGGACACGGACGACCTCCCGCAGTACACGAACGTCCGTATGCCGTTTGCCGCATTCCCTCCCCACGCGCCCGCGGCCAATCCGACGGGCGTCCACGAGCGCACGGTGGACGTCCCCGCCGACTGGGCCGGCCGGCGGATCGTGCTCCAGGTGGGGGCCGCCGAGAGCGTGCTGCTGGTGCACGTCGACGGGCGGCCCGTCGGCATCTCCAAGGACTCCCGTCTGGCTGCCGAATTCGACCTGTCCGACGTCGTACGCCCCGGTGAGCGGACCGTCGTACGGCTGACCGTGGTCAAGTGGTCGGACGCCTCGCACATCGAGGACCAGGACCAGTGGTGGCACGGCGGGATCACCCGCTCGGTGCTGCTGTACACCACGGATCCGCTGCACCTGGCCGATGTGACCGTGCGGGCACGCCGGGACGGCTCGCTGCGGGTGGACTGCCGGGTGCGGGACGCGGGCGGGGCGCTGCCCGAAGGGTGGTACGTCACCGGCGAGCTGGACGGTCGTCTCCTCGCGCAGGACGCCGGGTTCGACCGGGTCAACGCCGAGGAGGAGCGGGTCTCCGACTTCCTGGGCGAGGCACGGCTGACGGCCACGGTGCCCGAGGTACGCACCTGGAACGCCGAGACGCCCGAGCTGTACGCCCTGACCGTCCGCCTGCACCGCGCCGACGGAACGGTCGCCGACACCTCGTACCACCGCGTCGGCTTCCGCGACGTCGAGATCGTCGGCCGGGACCTGCTGGTCAACGGCGAGCGGGTGTTCATCAGGGGCGTCAACCGGCACGACTTCCATCCACTGACGGGACGCACGGTGTCGTACGACGACCTGCGCGCGGACCTGGCCTTGATGAAGCGGTTCGGCTTCAACGCGATCCGCACCTCCCACTACCCGAACGACCCGGCGTTCTACGACCTCGCCGACGAGCTCGGCTTCTACGTCGTCGACGAGGCGGACATCGAGTCGCACGACCACGCCCACGAGATCGCCGACGACCCCCGCTATCTGGGCGCCTTCGTGGACCGCGTCTCGCGCATGGTGCTGCGGGACAAGAACCACCCCTCGGTGATCGTCTGGTCGCTGGGCAACGAGTCCGACTACGGGGCCCACCACGACGCGGCGGCGGGCTGGGTGCGGCGGCACGACCCGACCCGGCCGGTGCAGTACGAAGGGGCGGCAAGACGCGGCTGGGCGGACCCGGCGCTCGCCTCGGACATCGCCTGCCCCATGTACGCGCCGATCGAGGACTGCGTGGCGCACGCGCTGTCCGGGGAGCAGACCAGGCCGCTGATCCAGTGCGAGTACTCGCACGCCATGGGCAACAGCAACGGCACGCTGGCCGACCATTGGGCCGCCATCGAGGCCACCCCGGGTCTTCAGGGCGGGTTCATCTGGGAGTTCTGGGACCACGGAATTCTTCAGCGCGTGAGCGACGGAAGACCGGCCGGACGCGCAGGCGCCGGGCTGTATGACAACGGTGTCGCCGCGCCCGGCCATCGCTGGGCGTACGGCGGCGACTTCGGCGAGCCGATCCACGACGGCGCGTTCGTCGCGGACGGTGTCGTCCTGCCCGACCGCACCCCGAAGCCCGTGCTGTACGAGCACCGGGAGCTCGCGGCGCCGGTGCGGATCGAGTGCTTCCGGCACGAGGGGATCGTCCTCTCCAACCACCAGCACTTCCGGGGCCTGGACTGGCTGTCCGGCACATGGGAACTGGCCCTGGCGGACGGCCGTACGCTGTCCGCGCCCGCCGCGCTGCCCGGTCTGCGGCCCGGCGAGACGGCGGCCGTGCCGCTGCCCTTCGCGGTGCCGGGCGACGGCGGCGAGGCCTGGCTGACGCTGCGGGTGAGCACGGCGGAGGACCTGCCGTGGGCACCGCGCGGGACCGAGGTATGCGTACCGCGGATCCGGCTGCGCGGTCCGGCCGTACCGCTCGAAGACGCTCCCGCGGACCGGGCCGTCGAGGTCGACGGCGAGGGTCTGCTGATCCATCCGCTGCTGACGGCCGCGCCGGCTCTCTCGCTGTGGCGGGCGCCCACCGACAACGACGAGCTGGGCGGCATGGCGCAGCGCTGGCGGGCCTGGGGACTCGACTCGCTCGTCCGCAAGGTCGTGTCGGTCCGGCGGGACGGCGGCCGGGTGACGGTACACGCCGAGTACGCCGGGACGGCCGGGGTCGTACGGCACCGGCAGGTGCTCACGCCCGTCGAGGGCGGTGTGCGGGTGGATGAAGAGGCGGAGCTGCCACAGGAGTTCGAGGACGTGGCGCGGGTCGGCACGGTCTTCGAGACGATGCCGGGCCCGGAGCTGCTGGAATGGTTCGGGCAGGGGCCCTGGGAGTCGTATCCCGACCGGAGCGCGGGGGCGCCCGTCGGCCATCACCGCGTCCCCGTCGACGAGTTGTTCACGTCCTATCTGCGTCCGCAGGAGAGCGGCGGCCGGCACGGCGTACGGCACTTCACCCTGTCGGCACCGGACGGCACCGGCCTCGCGGTGGTGCTCGACGAGCCGCGCCAGGTCTCCGTCACCCGCCACCGCGCCGAGGACCTGGCCGCCGCGGCGCACCACGACGAGCTGGTGCCGCGGCCCGGCTGCGTCGTGCACATCGACGCGGTGCACCGAGGGCTGGGCACGGCCTCGTGCGGACCCGACACCTCGCCCCGGTACCGCATCCCACCGGGTGTCCACCGCTGGAGCTGGGCCCTGCGCGTTCGCTGAAGTCCCCCGGTTCCCCTGGTCCCACCCACCTCATTCTCCCCGGCCTCACCACTCTCACGGAGCACACGTGTGTACTTCCCATGACCACAGCCAGGGCGAGGCCGCGCAGGCCGACGCCGGAAGACGCAACTTCCTCAGGGCCACCGCGCTGCTCGGCGTCGCCGCCACCGCCGGGGTCGCCCTGCCGGGCGTCGCCGAGGCCGCCGAGAGGAGCGGCTGGCGGCCCGACACCGCGAGCGGCCGTTTCACCCTCGCGGTGATGCCCGACACCCAGTACCTCTTCGACGGGCCCAGCATCGACAAGGCGCCGATCGAGGCGTCCCTGCGTTATCTGCTGGAGCACGGCAAGGAGGACAACATCGTCTTCCTGTCCCACCTCGGCGACCTCACCCAGAACGGTGCCCCGGCCGAAGTCGCCGCGATCAGCGAGGCGTTCGGGATCCTCGACCGGCGCGGAGTCGGCTACAGCGTCCTGGCCGGCAACCACGACGTGCGGTCCTCGACGGACGACCAGCGCGGCGCGACGCCGTATCTGGACGCCTTCGGGCCGAAGCGCTTCCAGGGGAAGCCGACGTTCGGCGGCGCCTCCCCGGACGGCTACAACACCTTCCATCTGTTCCGGGCCGCCGGGCGCGAGTGGATGGTGCTGGCGCTGGACTGGCGGCTTTCCGCGCAGGGGTATGCCTGGGCGAAGGACGTCCTCGCCGCCCACCCCAAGACGCCGGTCGTCCTCACCACGCACGAACTGGTCGCCGAGGACGACACGTTGTCGGCCTACGGGCAGCAGCTGTGGGACCAGCTGATCGAGGACCACGACCAGATCTTCCTCGCACTGGGCGGCCACTACTGGCCCGCGGGGCGGGCGGTCCGCAAGAATGCCGCGGGCAACGAGGTGCATCTGCACCTGACGAACTACCAGAACCGCTACTTCGGCGGCGCGGCGATGATCCGCCTCTACCACTTCGACCTCGACCGCAGGGTCATCGACGTCGAGACGGTCTCCCCGTGGATCCTGGGCCGCGCCCAGCGGGGGCTCAACGAGCTGGAGCGGCAGGAGATCGAGCTGAGCGGCGACGCGGACCGCTTCTCGGTCGAGATCGACTTCGCGGAGCGCTTCTCGGGCTTCGCCCCCGTGCCCGTGCGTCCCGCGCGGCCCGCGTCAAAGATGCTGATACCGGGGACCATGGCCTACTGGCGGTTCGAGTCGGCGCCCTCCGGCACCGTCCGTGACCTCTCGGGGCGCGGCAACGACCTCACCGTCGTCCCGGTCGGCGGCGGCACGCTCGGCTGGTCGCCCGACCACCACCCCGACCAGCCCGGCCACGGCAGCCTGGAGTTCCAGGGCTACAAGTCCCCACTGAAGGGCGCCTATCTGCGTACCGTCGACGGGGCTCCCCTCAACTCGGCCACCTTCGCGCACGGTTACACCATCGAGGCGTTCTACCGGCTGCCCGCCGACTGGGAAGCCGGCCACAACGCCTGGTCCGGCCTGATCAGCCGCACCGGCAACAACGGCTCCGTCGGACCGGTCACGGACGATCCCGACGAGCCGCTCGCCACGCTGTCCATCTCCGACGGACCGGGCCCGCAGTGGGCGGTCCATCCGCTCAACCAGCGGCAGCTCGCCACCAACTGGGGTGACGAGACCGCCCGCGAGACCTGGTGGCACCTCGCCGTCGTCAACGACGGACGCCACACGATCATGTACGTCCAGGGCTGCCCGGTGGCCCGCAACCCGCACGCCGCCGCCGTCGGCATCGCCTCGGCAGGGCAGCCCTGGCTGCTCGGCGGCTACGAGTACGCCGGGAAGATCGACCAGATCCTGCACGGCCGGCTCGGTGACGTCCGGATCGTGTCCCGGGCGCTGCCCGTCACCTCCTTCATGACCCACTGACCCCCCTTCACGAGGATCACGAGGACCACCATGCCCGAGCAGCAGCTGCCCGAATGGGCCGACCCGGCCATCGCCCCCGCCGACCTCGACGCCCAGGGTGTGTCGAGACGCCAACTCCTGGGGCGCGCGGGCCTGTTCGGCGCCGCGTTCGCCCTCGGCGGGGCGGCCACCCCGGCCGTCGCCGCCCCCGGCCGGGACCTCGGCGGCGAGGACCCGCGCCTCGCCTATCTGGTCGGCGACCACCACGTCCACTCCGTCTACAGCCACGACGCGAAGTACACCTTCTCCCAGCAGGCCCGGGCCGCCGCCAAGTACGGCCTCGACTGGATGGTGTTCAACGAGCACTCCAACTTCGGCCACGCCCACTACGGCGCCGAGCTGGAGCACCAGGAGATCCTCAAGGCCCGCGCCGAGAACCCGCGCCGGCTGATCTTCCAGGGCCTGGAGTGGTACATCCCGGCCGCCGAGCACTGCACGGTCTTCGCGGCCCCCGGCCCCAACGAGGTCGACCTGCTGACCCGGTTCGAGCTCGCCTACGACGGCAAGCTGCTCGGCTACGCCGACGGCGCCCCCGACAACCCGAACACGGCCCGCAACGAGGCCCACGCGGTCAAGGCCATTCAGTGGCTCGCCCAGCAGCGCCGCGCCGGCTATGTCGACGACGTCCTGGTCCTCGCCAACCACCCGCTGCGCCTGGGCATCGACTCCCCGCACGAGATGCGCAACTGGCGCGACGCCGCCCCCGAGATCATGATCGGCATGGAGGGCGCGCCCGGCGCCCAGGGCGCGGCCATCCCCGGCTGGGGCGGCGCCACGGCGATCCGCGGCGAGTACCAGAACGCCCCGTCCGCCAACTCCTACGCCGGATACCCGGCCGGCGCCTATCTCACCTACGGCGGCTTCGACTGGGCCACCGCCACCGTCGGCGGGCTGTGGGACTCGATGCTGGCCGAGGGCCGGCTGTTCTCGATCACCACCAACTCCGACAACCACCGCACCGTCTTCGACACCTGGAAGAACGGCGACTGGCCGGCCGGCCGGAACTTCGACAACACCGGCAGGCTGCCCGACCCGGTCGACACCGACGCCCCGCAGCCGGGCAGCGACTTCTGGCCCGGCGAGTTCAGCCGAACCCACGTCGGCGTGACCCGCTACGGCTACCGCGCGGTGATGGCGGGCCTGCGCGCGGGCCGGGTCTGGCTCGACCACGGGCATCTGCTCGACGGCCTCGACGTGCGCCTGAAGCGGGACTGCGACTCCGGGCGGGGCGTCACGCTGGGCGGCCGGCTGCGGGCCCGCAAGGGCGAGCGGATCACGCTGTACGTGACGGTGACGACCGCCTCCCGGGCGAACCCGCACGGCGTCCTGCCCCAGCTGGCGCACGTGGACGTGATCCGGGGCGCGGTGCGCGGCCCGGTGACCGACCGCGACACCTGGCAGGCGCCCGACACCAAGGTCGTACAGACCAAGGACGTGTCCGGCCGCAAGGGGACGTACACCCTGCGCATCCCGCTGGCCGCCGGGGACGAGTCCTTCTACGTCCGGCTGCGCGGCAGCGACGGCAACCGCAACGGCGCGGGCTGGCTGGGCGCTTCCGTGGACCCGCACGGACCGGTCACCCACGAGCCCGGCCAGGGTGACCCGTGGGCGGACACGTGGTTCTATTCCAACCCCATCTTCGTGGACGTGGAAGGTCGTTGATGAAGCGTCAGCTTGTCACCCTCGCCGCATTAGCCGCTGCTCTGCCCCTCGGAGCCCCGAGCGCATTCGCCTCCGGGGAACCGCACTGGGCGCGGACCGGAACGTCGTACACGGACACCCTCGGCGGCGGGCAGGGGCTCGCGAGCCGCGCGGACGGCTCGCTGCTGTACCGCGGGCTGCTGGACATCCCGCTGGACCTGCGGATCAAGGGCTGGAACCACGTGGGTGACCCGGACATCGCGCAAGGCTATGTCTTCGACGCCTACCAGGGCGCGGACACGGCCACTTCCAAGATGTACGCGGTCACCATGCCGTCCGGACAGCGCTACGAGTACACGCACCGGCTGAACCCGGGCGAGAAGGTCAACAACTCCTTCGCCACCGTCTCCCCGGACGGGCAGTGGCTGGTGTCGGGCGAGTGGGGCGACCAGAGCAGGCTGCAGGTCTTCCCCGCTCCCCTGCTCAACCCGTCCACCCCCGCCAGGGGCGGCGACCTGCCGGAGGCGGGGCAGATCACCCTGGACAAGCCGGTGCGCGACATCCAGGGCTGCGACTTCGTCACCGAGACCCGCCTGGTGTGCGCCTCGGACGACGCCTCGGGAACGCTGTTCCCCGAGATCCGGCCGCTGCTCCAGGTCGACCTTCCGCACAGGCTGGACGGGCAGCCGGTCACCGGCTCGGTGAAGAGCCTGTTCGCCCTGCCGCAGACCAGCATCTGCTCGGGCACCTTCGAGGCGGAGGGCGTCGACTACGACACGAAGACCGGCACCCTGCGCGCGGAGGTGATCCCCCCGGGCGTGTGCGCGGCGGCGACGACGGTGTACTCGTACCGGCAGGGGTAGCCGGGCCGGGGTGCAGGCGCAGAACCGTGACGGGCTCTGGAGGGCGTCGGCGGTCGGCCGGTTCCGGGAGTCGGCACACGGCTCGGCCACGACCCGAGTGCGATCGCCGGCTCGTGGGCGCGCTCACCGAGTCGGCGGCTGCGACGGGCGCCGGCCGAAGGACTGCGTCCGGGAGTCGCGGTAAGGCGAGGGCGCTCGACCGGCGTCCGGCGAAGGGACCCCCGGTCACGTCGACCCGAGTCCCGGGGGGCCGAGTCCCGGCAGCGTGAGTCCCCGTGCCGTGGGGCTGCCGGCACGGGGACGGGCGCGGGACGGGCGGTCACCGCTCGGGGATCAGCAGTTGCCCTTCGTCGTCTTGCCTTCGAAGCGGTCGCCGAGCCAGGCGACCATGTCGCCGACCGACTGCGGGTCGCCGGTCAGGTGATCGCCGACGTACGGCGTCCACTGGGTGGTGATGCCGGCGGAACAGTAGGCGCGGCGTGTGCTGTTGGCCATGTCGGCGGGGATCACCTCGTCGAGCAGGCCGCGGTACTGCAGCACCGGGAACCCGATCTCGTAGCGGGCGCCCGAGCCGGGGGTGCCGACGCCGACGCCGAGCTTGTTGGCCTCGACGGCATCGCCCCAGGTGGTGCCGTCGGGGGCGTGCAGGGCGTACAGCTGGTCCAGGGTCAGCCCGTCCTTGGTGTACTGCTCGACCCGGGCGCCCGCGAACCGGCTGACGGTGCCGAGCGCGCACAGCGACTCGGCGTCCTTGACGGCCTTGCGGCCGCTGTCGTTGAGGATCTCGTCGAACGGCATGTCCGGGTGGGTGATGGACAGACCGATGAACGCGTCGATCAGGAACCCGGCGAAGAACTGCCCGTCGAGGTTGCCGGCCACCTGCTTGAGGTCGGCGGGGATCCCGCCGGAGGCGGCGCCGACGACGTTCAGCTCGGGCGCGTACGAGCGGGCGAGCTGGGCCGCCCACAGACTGCCCGAACCGCCCTCCGAGTAGCCCCAGATCCCGACCCGGGCATCGGGACTCACCCCGCTGCCGGGCACCCGGGAGGCCGCACGGGCCATGTCGAGGGCGGCGTGACCGGCCTCGGCGCCCGAGGCGTACGGGTGGACCTGGCCGTCCATGTATCCCTGGCCGTCGGTCGCGGCGACGGCGTAACCGGCGTTGAGCAGCGCCGCCATGTTGGGGCCCTCGTACGCGTCCTGGTACTGGCCCGCCAACTGCTTGGAGAACGCGCACTGCGGTCCGATGCCGAGGGTGCCGGGCACGAACGCGACGAGCGGCCGTTCGCCCGGTCCGGTCCACGGCTTCTTCGGTACGACGACGGTGCCGGCGACGGAGACCGGCTTGCCCCGCCCGTCGGTGGAGCCGTACTGGACCTTCCAGGCGTCCAGCGGCGGACCGCCGATCACCATGGGCAGCGAGTCGACGTGGCGGCAGGCGACGACGGCGCCCGGAGCGGCGGTCGCGCGGTCCGGGGGGCGGTATATGTCGGCGTCGGCGGCGGAGCACGCAGCCGGCGTGCTGGCCGCCGCGGTCACCGCCGGCACCGCCAGCAGTCCGCCGAGCAGACCCGCGGCGGCGAGCAGTGCGGCTCTCCTCGGCAGCTGCTTCCTCAGCGGCTTCCTCGACCTGTGTGACATCACTTCAGAGCGTTCCTTCCGTGGGGTGGAGAGGTACGTGAAGCAGAGCAGGCCGTGAGGTTACGGAACCGTAGGTAAGCGCTGATAGTTAAAGGACGATGAACCGGCACGGGCAGGGCTGTGCGCCGATGACTAGCCTCGTGGCGGCCGCAGAACGACGGATCCCGCATCCGACGCGTGATCGGATGCGGGGTCCCGGTGGTATACGGCTGGTCGGTCAGCCGGGCAGTGCGGCCAGCAACCGGCGGTCGCGGGGCGCCGGTTTGCGGTCGAGGCGGGCGTCCAGCAGTCGGCGGGCCGCCTCGCAGCGGCCGTCCGCCACCAGCGCGTACAGCAGCGTCTCCTCGACGACCTCGCGCTGGGCCGCGCTGCCGCCGACCCTGCGCAGCACGGGCAGCAGCGCGTCGAGACCGCGGGCCGCCTCCTTGAAGCGCTCCTCGACGAGCGCGGCGAACGCCTCGCACAGCGGCGCGACGACCTCCCGCTGCACGGGGTCGGCCCCCGCCGCGTGGTCGCGCAGCCTGCGCAGGGCGGCCAGATCCCCGGCGGCGGTCAGGGCGACCGCGGCGTGCAGTGCGGTGAACGCGGTCGCGGGCCGCTCCAGCACCTCACGGCCGACCGAGTCCAGCACGTCCGCGGTGGGCAGTTCGCCCTGCCAGCTGTCGCTGAGCCGCGCCCGCCAGAGCAGCGACCCCGAGTCGACGAGGGCCCGCATTCCGGTCACCCGGCCGGGCGCGAGCTGCGCGAACCAGCGCCTGCGGACCGCGGCCGGGTCGTCGAGGGCCAGTTCGTGCAGGGCGATGTGCCAGGAGAAGTGCGCCCGGTGGACCGCGCCCCGGCCCCGCCCCGACACCCAGCGGTCGAGCCAGTCGCGGCCCGCCTCGTGCGCGCCGGACTCGTAGTGCACATGCGCCAGGGCGTGCACGGCGTGTCCGGAGGCCGGCTCGACGGCCAGGGCCCGGTGGGCGAGTTCGCCCGCCTCGTGCAGCCGGCCCTGCCCCTGGCGCAGGAACGCGAGCAGCGAGGTGTGGAACCAGTGCCCGTCGTAGGCCGGTGACGTCAGTTCGAGCAGACCCAGCGCCTCGTCGTCCTGGAGGTCGCTGACGCCGGAGAAGGCGATGGTGGGCACCGCCGCCGCGAGCGCGAGCGCGTCACCGGGGTGCTCCCCGAGATGGCGTACGAGGGCCTCGTCCCCGTCGTCGCCGGTGACCCGGCGGCTGATCACGTCCACGAAGGAGCGCTCGCGCTCGTCGGCCCGCTCGCGGGCGCAGCGCTGCGCGTCGGCGAGGGCGCGCGGCACGTCGACGGCGGCCGAGCACTCGTGGCCGAGCAGGGCGAGGGCGGCATGGCCGAGGGCGAAGCCGGGATCGAGGGCGACCGAGCGGGCGAAGGCGTCCTCGGCGCCTGACCGCACCCTGAGGACCCGGTCGAGTCCGGTGCGGTAGGCGGCGGCCGCCTCGGCGTGGGTGGTCAGGGCGAGTCCGTGCCCGTCGACGGGTCGGCGGCTCGCGCGGGGCTTGGGGGTGAGCGGCGCCAGCAGCTGCTGCGCCAACTCGGCCGCCTGGACGCGGATTTCGGGGATGGCGGTGGTCTCCCACAGCTCGCCGCGGCGCGGGAAGCCGAGGGTGAACAGCGGCAGCCCGGTACGGCCGTGGGCGTCGAGGAGTCGCCCGTCACGGGTGGCCGCGCCCATGCCCAGCGGGCCGTGCACGGCCGCGCCGGAGGCGAGCAGCGAAGCCCACAGCGGGTCGTCGAGGCGGCGCCCCGGCCCGGTGCAGTCGACCACCCAGCCGACGCGCAGCGTCCGGCCGCCGGAGAGTTCGACGGCGAGGGTCCCGTCCTCGTTGGCGGTGGCCCGGACGACCGTACCGGTGTGGACGTGGAGGCGGCGGGCGGTGCGGGCCCGGGAGACGTGCTCGGCGGTGGCGGGGGCCATGCGGTGGCGGTGGGTGTTCCACAGGGCGCCCTCGCGGGCCAGGAACTCCTCCCGTTCCTCGGGGGTGAGGCTGCGCCACAGCCGTACGGTGTGCGGGCGCAGGCTGTCCAGGCCGGGGCGCCAGTCGCCGTGGGTGCGCACCGAGCGGCTGAGGTGGCGGTAGACCGCCCGGCGCAGCCTGCCCAGGGACGTGTCGTCGAGGCCGTCGGGTGCGGTCATCACCCCGGCCGGGCGCAGCGCGTGCGGCTGGGGCAGCAGTCCGCTGCGGGACAGGGCGTGCACGGTGCGGCCGGGGCGGTCGAGGGTGAGGGCGAGGTCGACGGCGGTCAGGCCGGTGCCGACGAGCAGCACGTCGTCGGTGCCCTCGCGCGCGCCGTCCAGGGCGCCGGGCGCCCATGGCTCGCCGACGAAGCGGGGCGAGTCGCGCAGGGCGGGCGGGGCCCAGGCCGCGGTCGCACCGGCGGGGCCGGTGGCGAGGACGGCGGCGTCCGCGGTCAGTTGTCCCCCGTCGGCCAGGCGGAGCTCCACCCGGCCGTCGGGGGTGCCGGTACAGCTCTCCGCGCGGGTGCGCAGCCGGCGCACGGCGACCGTGCCGTGGGCGCGGACGACGGCCTGGCCGAGGGTGTCGGCGAGATAGGCGCCGTAGCGGTAGCGGGTGGCGAAGTCGGCGGCGGTGACCGACGCTTCGCCGTGCCGGCACAGCCAGCGGGTGAAGTGTCCCGGCTCGTCGGGGTAGGCGCTCATGTTTCCCGCGGGGACGTTGAGCCGGTGGCGGGGGTCGGGCGTGGCGTAGGCGGTACCGCGACCCGCCTCCGGTGCCGGGTCGACGAGGACGACGTCCAGGGGAGTCCGGCGGCGGGTCGCCGTCTCGCAGAGCTGGACGGCGGTCAGGGCGCCCGCCGCGCCGGCTCCGACGATGGCCACGGTGTGCCGCTTGCGGACTTGGGTCACGGATACCTCCGGCGGGGGGGTGGGTCGTCTTCTTCTTGCTGTTCCGAATTCTTCCGATACCTGCGGGGGCCCCGGCAACCGCGCTTTCCGGCCGTCTCGGCCCACGTGTCCTCACCGGAATCTCAGCAAGCACCCCTCGGATTCAAAGGGTCGGTACAGACAAGTGACGCAGGATGCGCAGGCACGGACGGACAACTCAGGAAGGCGTGTCGTGGGCGTCTCGCACATTTCCAACCGGTCGGGACGGCAGTCCCGGTGGACCCGGCGCGGGCTCCTCGCCGCGTTCGGGGCGGCTCCGGCCGCGGCCCTCGCGGGCTGCGGTGGAGCGGCGGACGGCTCGCCGGCCGCGGACGGCAAGGACGCCACGGGCTCCGCGCGGACCGTCACGGACAGGAAGGCGACGATCGCGGTCACCCCCGCCTCCGGCACCAGAAAGGCCGGATTCGACAGCCCCGTCGAGGTGACCGTCACGGACGGCACCCTGGCCTCGGTGACCGTCACCGGCAACGACGGCTCCACCCTGTCCGGCTCCTACGACGACGCCCGGACGACATGGACCTCGGCGAAGAACCCCTACTCCGGCACGAAGTACACCGTGACCGCCAGGGCGAAGGGCGCCGCCGAGGAGACCGTGTCGACGTTCACCACCAAGTCGCCCGGCGCGACGTTCGTCGGGTACTTCACGCCCGAGGCGAACTCCACCTCCGGCGTGGGCATGCCGGTGTCGATCGACTTCACGCACGCGGTGCGGGACCGGGCGGCCGTGCAGAGGGCGATCACGGTGACCGCCGAGCCGGCCGTCGAGGTGGTCGGCCACTGGTTCGGCGACACCCGGCTGGACTTCCGGCCGGAGACCTACTGGGCGGCCGGGACGAAGATCACGCTCAGTCTGCGGCTGAAGGACGTCGAGGGGGCGGACGGGGTGTACGGCGTCCAGTCGAAGGACGTCACCTTCCACATAGGCCGCGAGCAGATCAGCACGGTCGACCTGGCGACGAAGGAGATGACCGTCCAGCGGGACGGCAGGACCCTCGCCACCTACCCGGTGAGCGGCGGCAACGCCCGGCACACCACCTGGTCCGGGATCATGGTGATCAGCGAGCGGTTCAAGCGGACGCGGATGGAGTCGTCGACGGTCGGACTCGGCGACGAGTACGACATCCCGGACGTGCCGCACGCCCAGCGTCTGACCACCTCCGGCACCTTCGTCCACGGCAACTACTGGGCGTCCACCTCGGTGTTCGGGCACCAGAACACCAGCCACGGGTGCGTCGGCCTGCACGACGCGAAGGGCGCGAGCGACAGTTCCGTGGCGGGCTACGAGTTCTACGAGAGCTCGATGCTCGGCGATGTGGTGATCGTGAAGAACTCGGGCGAGCGGACCGTGGAGCCGTCCAACGGCCTCAACGGCTGGAACCTGTCCTGGGCGGACTGGAAGGCGGGCAGCGCGGTCCAGGTCCGCGGCGGCTTCACTGGGTGAACTCCCGTGAGAATCAAGCACTTTCTTTGTTTCAACTCTTGACGACCGGAGGAGCGGAGAGCACATTGGGCGCACTTTGAGAGCGCTCTCAGAGCCTGCCCCCAAGGTCGGCTCCGAAGGTCAGCCCTCTAGGTCACCCGCGCTTCCCCTCCCCGTACCCGAGAGGCACCCCCATGAGTGAAACCTCCGGCATACCCAGACGGCGGCGGGCCCTCGTCGCCGTGCTCGCGACGATCGGTCTGGCCGTCACTGCTGCCACGGTCGCCACCCTGCCCGCCAGCGCCTCCGCCCCCACACCCCCGTCCGGCTGGTCCCAGGTCTTCCTGGACGACTTCAACGGTTCCGCGGGCTCGGGCGTCAACACCTCGAACTGGCAGTACGACACCGGGACCTCGTACCCCGGCGGCCCCGCCAACTGGGGCACCGGCGAGGTCGAGACGATGACGTCCAGCACCAGCAACGTCTCGCTGGACGGCAACGGCAACCTCCGCATCACCCCGGTGCGCGACGCGTCCGGCCACTGGACGTCGGGCCGCATCGAGACCACCCGCACCGACTTCCAGCCCCCGGCCGGCGGCAAGCTGCGGGTCGAGGCCCGCCTC
Organism: Streptomyces sp. NPDC050625; assembly: GCF_040654755.1. Lineage (NCBI taxonomy): Bacteria > Bacillati > Actinomycetota > Actinomycetes > Kitasatosporales > Streptomycetaceae > Streptomyces > Streptomyces sp. NPDC050625. Next base: position 663,996 of record NZ_JBFAIQ010000002.1, on the reverse strand, counting down.
CAGATGCCGAACGTCACCGGCACCGCGGCCGAGGGCTACTGGCCCGCCTTCTGGATGCTGGGCGCCCCCTACCGCGGCAACTACCAGAACTGGCCGAGCGTCGGCGAGCTGGACATCATGGAGAACGTGCAGGGCCTGAACAAGGTCTGGGCCACGATGCACTGCGGCACCAACCCCGGCGGCCCGTGCAACGAGACCTCCGGCATCGGCAACAACGTCGCCTGCCCGAACACCACCTGCCAGTCCGGCTTCCACACCTACACGATGGAGTGGGACCGCTCGGTGAGCCCCGAAGCGATCCGCTTCTACGTCGACGGCGTCAACTACCACACGGTGACGGCGAACCAGGTCGACGCGACGACCTGGGCCAACGCCACCAACCACGGCTTCTTCGTCATCCTGAACGTGGCGATGGGCGGCGCCTTCCCGGACGCGCTCGGCGGCGGTCTTGACGGCGACACCCAGTCCGGGCGCCCGATGGTCGTCGACTACGTACAGGTCCTCCAGTCCGGCAGTGGAGGCGGGGGCGGCACCACTCCCCCGCCCTCCGGCAACCGGGACGCCTACAGCGCGATCCAGGCCGAGTCGTACGACAGCCAGTCCGGCGTGGGCACCGAGACGACCACGGACACCGGCGGCGGGCAGAACATCGGCTGGCTCGCGAACGGTGACTGGGCGCAGTACAAGGGCGTGAACTTCGGCTCGACGCCGGCCACGCAGTTCTTCGCCCGGGTGGCGAGCGGTGCGGGCTCCGGGGTGAGCGGCCTGGTCGAGGTCCGCCTCGACAGCCGTACGAACGCGCCCGTCGGAAGTTTCGCGCTGGCCGACACGGGCGGCTGGCAGTCCTGGCGGACGGTCCCGGCCAACATCAGCTCGGTCACCGGCACCCATGACGTGTACCTCACCTTCACCAGCGGACAGCCGGCCGACTTCGTGAACGTGAACTGGTTCGACTTCGGTCACTGACAAGGGAGTTACCGCATCCGGCGGCGCCGGGCGGCTCGACCTCCGCGCAGGGGGCGGCCCCTGGCGTCGCCGCCGTGCACCCCGTGCCGATCAGAACAGCCGGGCCGCTTCGGTAGGTCTCGGAGGCGACGGGTAGGTTCTCCGTGGGAGACGACGAAGTGCGGGGGACCGGGGGACCCATGACGAACCAGCCGGGGTACGGCCAGCAGCAGCCACAGGGGTTCGGGCCTCCGCCGCCGCAGTACGCCCCCGTGCCGCAGCAGTACCCGCAGACGCCGGCGCCACCCGCGCCGCCGGTGCCGCCCGGACCGGCGCCCGCGGGACCGGAGTTCCTGGCTGTCGACCGTCACAACTCGATCGTGGTCGACATGAACGGCGTCGCCTTCGAGGACCATGACGTCATCGCCGAGTTCCCCTGGCCCGAGATCCGCAGCGTCCACTACAAGGCGAGTCCCTCGGGCAAGGCTCTGATGATGGCCGTCGTCCACCTCGACGGCAGGGTCTACGAGTGCGTCGTGGCGGCGAAGCCGCGCGAGGTGCTGGGGCAGTGGTTCGCGCAGCTGGCGGCGGTGCTGGGGTACTACCGTCCGATGGGGTACTAGCGCCCGATCGGGAACTGGCGGGTACTAGCGCCCGATCGGGAATTGGCGCGCCCGATCGGGTACGGGCGACCGGGGCTTCCCCCTTCCGGCCCGGACCGCTACCGCAGCTCCGCCCGGAATCCCACCGGCGTCTGTCCCGTGTGCAGCTGGAAGAACTTGGAGAAGTTCGCGGCGTCGGGGAAGCCGATCGCCGCGCCCACCCGTCCGATCGGCAGGTCCGTGTGGGCGAGCAGGCGCTTGGCCTCCAGGATGACGCGCCTGTCGATGAAGCCCTTGGGCGTCTGGCCGGTGGCGGCGCGGACCGCGCGGACGAGGGTGCGGCGGGAGTAGCCGAGGGTGTCGGCGTACGCGCTGACGCTGTGGTTGGTGGCGAAGCCCTGCTCGACCGCGTCGCGGAAGAGGGTGAACGTCGAATCGGCCTGGAGCCGGGCGGCCTCCGCGGAGCTGGCCGCGAGGTGTGCCAGCCGGAGCAGGAACGCGGTCAGGGAGTGGCGCAGCACCGCCGTGTGCAAGGTCAGCGGGAGGGTCGAGGTGTCCTCGTACTCGCGTTGCAGCTGGGCGAGGGCCGCGCGCAGGGCGGCGAGCTGGGCCGGGTCGGGGCGCAGCAGCGGCGGCAGGTCGTAGCGGTACAGGCCGGTGTCCTCCACGGTGGCCCGGGGCAGGAAGCCGGGCTGCATGGTCAGAACGGTTCCGTGGTACTCGTCGGTGTCCGAGAAACGGTGGACCTGCCCGGGGCGGATCCACAGCAGATCGCCGGCCCTCGCCTCGTACTCGGCGAAGTCGATCATGTGTCGTACGGGGCCGTGGTCGAAGACCATGACCACGTGGAAGTCGATGCGGTGGACGCGGTGCAGCGGGGCGGCGGCGTGCCAGGTGTGGCCGGCGCCCATGGGGCCGGTCTGCATGCCCACGCCGCAGACGCTCAGATCGACCGGGAAGGGGAAGGTTCTGATCCCGTCTCCGCCGCCCTCTTGGGCCGTTCTGTCCGCCATGTCTTTCCCGTGCCGTCCCTCGGGTGCCGCCGGTGTCCCACTTTCACCAAAGGCTGGCACACCCCGACCTTCCCTCCAAAAAGTCAGACTTTTACTTTTGAACGCGTCCGGTCAGCAATCTCGCTTCCATCGAGGACTTCTTGAAGATGAGCACGCCGACCTCCGACGGCTTCGAGCGACAGCAAGGGAGTTGACGCGTGATGAGCGACAAGCCTGCCAAGGGCGCGGCGGAGGTGCGCCTCCCCGTCGTCCCGGCCACCGACTGGCTGAACCCCCTGCGCGACGCGGGCGACCGCCGGCTGCCCCGTGTCGCGGGCCCGTCCGGTCTGGTCATCTTCGGCGTCACCGGTGACCTGTCCCGCAAGAAGCTGATGCCGGCCGTGTACGACCTGGCCAACCGCGGTCTGCTGCCGCCGGGCTTCTCCCTCGTCGGCTTCGCCCGCCGGGACTGGGAGGACCAGGACTTCGCGCAGGTGGTGCACGACGCCGTCCGCGAGCACGCGCGCACCCCGTTCCGCGAGGAGGTCTGGCAGCAGCTCGCCGAGGGCATGCGGTTCGTCCCCGGCGACTTCGACGACGACACGGCGTTCAAGCAGCTCAAGAATGCCGTCGAGGAGCTGGACGCCTCCCGGGGCACCGGTGGCAACTTCGCCTTCTACCTCTCCGTGCCGCCCAAGTTCTTCCCGAAGGTCGTACAACAGCTGAAGAAGCACGGCCTGGCCGCCGCGCCGGAGGGCTCCTGGCGGCGCGCGGTCATCGAGAAGCCCTTCGGCCACGACCTGGAGTCGGCCCAGCGGCTCAACGCCGTCGTGCACGACGTGTTCGAGCCCGACCAGGTGTTCCGCATCGACCACTACCTCGGCAAGGAGACCGTCCAGAACATCCTGGCGCTGCGCTTCGCCAACCAGATGTACGAGCCGATCTGGAACCGTTCGTACGTCGACCATGTGCAGATCACCATGGCCGAGGACATCGGCATCGGCGGTCGCGCCGGCTACTACGACGGCATCGGCGCCGCCCGTGACGTCATCCAGAACCATCTGCTCCAGCTGATGGCGCTGACCGCCATGGAGGAGCCGATCGCCTTCGACGCGGACGCGCTGCTCACCGAGAAGCTGAAGGTGCTGAAGTCGGTGCGGCTGCCCGAGGACCTGGGCGCGCACACCGTACGCGGACAGTACGCGGCGGGCTGGCAGGGCGGCGAGAAGGTCATCGGCTACCTCCAGGAGGAGGGCATCGACGGCAAGTCGAAGACCGACACCTACGCCGCGATCAAGCTGGAGGTCGACAACCGCCGCTGGGCGGGCGTCCCCTTCTATCTGCGCACCGGCAAGCGCCTCGGCCGCCGCGTCACCGAGATCGCGGTGGTCTTCCAGCGGGCCCCGCACTCCCCCTTCGACTCCACGGCCACCGAGGAGCTGGGGCAGAACGCGGTCGTCATCCGCGTCCAGCCCGACGAGGGCATGACCGTGCGATTCGGGTCGAAGGTGCCGGGCACCTCGATGGAGATCCGGGACGTGACGATGGACTTCGCCTACGGCGAGTCGTTCACGGAGTCCAGCCCGGAGGCGTACGAGCGGCTCATCCTGGACGTACTGCTCGGCGACGCCAATCTGTTCCCCCGTCACCAGGAAGTGGAAGAGTCCTGGAAGATCCTCGACCCGATCGAGGAGTACTGGACGGAACACGGCCGGCCGGCGCAGTACGCGTCGGGCAGCTGGGGACCTGAGGAAGCCGACGAGATGCTCGCACGAGACGGACGGAGCTGGCGCAGGCCATGAAGATCGACCTGACCGACACCACGGCAAGCAAGATCAACAAGGCGCTGGTGCAGGGCCGCCGCGCCATCGGGACCCCGGCCGTGGGGATGGTCCTGACGATGGTCATCGTCACGGACGAGGAGAACGCCTACGACTCGATCAAGGCGGCCGAGGAGGCCTCGCACGAGCACCCCTCGCGCACCCTGGTCGTCATCAGGCGGCAGTCCCGCACCCCGCGGGAGCGCACCCGGTCGCGGCTGGACGCCGAGGTCCGGGTCGGTTCCGAGGCGGGCGCCGGCGAGACGGTGGTCCTGCGGACCTTCGGCGAGGTCTCCGACCACGCCGCCTCCGTGGTGCTGCCGCTGCTGCTGCCGGACGCCCCGGTCGTCGTCTGGTGGCCGGCGGACGCGCCCGAGGTGCCCGCCAAGGACCCGCTCGGCGCGCTCGCGCAGCGCCGGATCACCGATCTGTACGCCGTCGAGCGCCCGCTGGAGGCCCTCGACGCCCGTGCCCGCGCCTACATGCCCGGCGACACCGACCTCGCCTGGACCCGGCTGACCCCGTGGCGCTCGATGCTGGCGGCGGCCCTGGACCAGGCCCGGGTGCCGGTGATCTCGGCCGCCGTGGAGAGCGAGGCCGAGAACCCGGCCGCCGAACTGCTCGCCCGCTGGCTGGGAGTACGGCTGAAGGTCAAGGTCGACCGCGTGGTCACCGCCGGACCGGTCGTCACGGCCGTACGCCTCGGCACCGCGGGCGGCGAGATCGTCATCGACCGGCCCGAGGGCCCGCTGGCCACGCTGACCCTGCCGGGCCAGCCGCCGCGCACGCTCGCCCTGAAGGTCCGGGCCACCTCCGAACTCATCGCCGAGGAACTGCGCCGCCTCGACGCCGACGAGATGTACGCCATCGCCCTGCGCGCCAAGGACACCGAGGAGCACTCCTGACATGTCCGGCACCCCCAAGCTCACCCGGCGCCCCGAGTGGACGGCCCTGGAGGACCACCGCGCCCAGTGGCAGAACCGGCTGCGGGACCTGTTCGCCGAGGACCCCGCGCGGGCCGAGCGGTACCACGTACGGGTCGGCGACCTGCTCATCGACTACAGCAAGCATCTGATCACCGACGAGACCCTGGCCATGCTGCAGGAACTGGCCACCGCGACCGATGTCTTCGGACTGCGGGACGCCATGTTCCGCGGGCAGAAGATCAACGTCACCGAGAAGCGCGCCGTCCTGCACACCGCACTGCGCGCCCCGCGCGAAGCGGTGATCGAGGTCGACGGGGAGAACGTCGTCCCCGCGGTGCACGCCGTGCTCGACAGGATGAGCGACTTCGCGAACCGGGTCCGCTCGGGCGAGTGGACCGGCCACACCGGCAAGCGGATCCGCACCGTCGTCAACATCGGCATCGGTGGCTCGGACCTGGGCCCTGCCATGGCCTACGAGGCGCTGCGCCCGTACACGGCACGGGAGTTGGCGTTCCGGTTCGTGTCGAACGTGGACGGATCGGATCTGCACGAGGCGGTACGGGACCTGGACCCGGCTACGACACTGTTCGTCGTCGCGTCCAAGACCTTCACCACCATCGAGACGATCACCAACGCCACCTCGGCGCGCTCCTGGCTGCTGCGGGGCCTCGACGGCGACGAGAAGGCGGTGGCCAGGCACTTCGTGGCGCTGTCGACGAACGCCGAGAAGGTGGCGGACTTCGGCATCGACACGGCCAACATGTTCGAGTTCTGGGACTGGGTCGGCGGCCGCTACTCCTACGACTCGGCGATCGGCCTCTCCCTGATGATCGCCATCGGCCCGGACCGGTTCCGGTCGATGCTCGACGGCTTCCACCTGGTCGACGAGCACTTCCGCACCGCGCCCGCCGAGGCCAACGCCCCGCTGATCCTCGGCCTGCTCGGAATCTGGTACGGCAACTTCTTCGACGCCCAGTCGCACGCGGTGCTGCCGTACTCGCACTATCTCTCCAAGTTCACCGCCTACTTGCAGCAGCTGGACATGGAGTCCAACGGCAAGTCGGTGGACCGGCAGGGCGAGCCGGTCCAGTGGCAGACCGGCCCGGTGGTGTGGGGCACGCCCGGCACCAACGGGCAGCACGCCTACTACCAGCTCGTCCACCAGGGCACGAAGCTGATCCCGGCGGACTTCATCGGCTTCGCGCGGCCCGTCGACGAGCTGAGCGGTGAACTGGCCGCCCAGCACGACCTGTTGATGGCAAACTTCTTCGCCCAGACCCAGGCCCTGGCCTTCGGCAAGACCGCCGACGAGGTCCGCGCCGAGGGCGTACCCGAGGAGCAGGTGCCGCACAAGACGTTCAAGGGCAACCACCCCACCACCACGATCCTCGCCCGCGAGCTGACCCCGTCGGTCCTCGGCCAGCTGATCGCGCTGTACGAGCACAAGGTGTTCGTCCAGGGCGCGGTCTGGAACATCGACTCCTTCGACCAGTGGGGCGTGGAGCTCGGCAAGGTCCTCGCCAAGCGCGTCGAGCCCGCCCTCACCGAGGGCGCGGACGTCCCCGGTCTCGACCCGTCCACCCGGGCTCTGGTCGCCGCGTATCGCCAGCTCAAGAACACCCGGAACGCCCAGAACACCCGCAACGCGCAGAACGTTCGGAACGCTCAGGAAGAAGTGAACTGACCATGCAGCTCGGACTCATCGGTCTCGGCAAGATGGGCGGCAACATGCGCGAGCGGATCCGCCGCGCCGGCCACACCGTCCTCGGCTACGACCGCAACCCCCAGCTCTCCGACGTCGCGGACGTGGCCGAACTCGTCGCGCGGCTCGACGCCCCGCGCACCATCTGGGTGATGGTCCCGGCCGGCACCGCCACCCAGTCCGTCATCGACGAACTCGGGGAGCTGTTGGAGGCCGGCGACACCGTCGTCGACGGCGGCAACTCCCGCTGGACGGACGACGAGAAGCACGCCGCGGAACTCGGCGCCAAGGGCATCGGCTTCGTCGACGCGGGCGTCTCCGGCGGCGTCTGGGGCCTGCAGAACGGCTACGCCCTGATGGTCGGCGGCGCCAAGAAGGACGTCGAACGGCTCCAGCCGATCTTCGAGGCGCTCAAACCCGAGGGGCCGTACGGCTATGTCCACGCCGGCAAGGTCGGCGCCGGGCACTTCTCCAAGATGGTCCACAACGGCATCGAGTACGCGATGATGCAGGCCTACGCCGAGGGCTGGGAGCTCCTGGAGAAGGTCGACTCGGTGGACAACGTGCGCGAGGTGTTCCGCTCCTGGCAGGACGGCACCGTCATCCGCTCCTGGCTGCTCGACCTCGCGGTCAACGCCCTGGAGGACGACGAGCACCTGGAGAAGCTGAAGGGCTTCGCACAGGACTCCGGCGAGGGCCGCTGGACCGTCGAGGCGGCCGTGGACCACGCGGTGCCGCTGCCCGCGATCACCGCCTCCCTCTTCGCACGGTTCGCCTCCCGCCAGGACGACTCCCCGCAGATGAAGATGATCGCCGCCCTGCGCAACCAGTTCGGCGGCCACGCGGTCGAGCCGACGAAGGAGTGACCGCGTCCTGGCTGTGTTGATCACGAGCGTCGTCAACGCTCGTGATCAATGCACCTAGCGCTTGGGAGCGCCGTAGGCCCGCTCGACGTGCAGCCGCAGGACGAGCCGCCGGTCGCGGACCATGGCGGCCCGGTAGTCGTCCCAGTCGGGGTGTTCGCCCACGATGTCGCGGTAGAGCCGGACGAGTTCCTCCACCGTCTCGTCGTACGGGTCCTGCGCGACGGGCGAGAGGTCGGCCGTGCCCTCGGCGACCGTGTACGCCCACCGGTCACCGCTGGTGACGTGGTACGAGGCACGGGGATCCCGGCGCAGGTTGCGCGTCTTGGCACGGTCGTCCGTGACCGAGACGCGGATGATCCGCTCGTCGGGGTAGTACGCGTGGCTCACGTTCGACAGCTGAGGGCGCCCGTCACGCTTGAGCGTGACCAGTACCCCGCCGTGGCGGTCGGAGAGCAGCTTCAGCAGTGCGTCCTGCGCGGCGTCCTCAGTCATACCTGGAACAACGGGGCGGGGCGGTCCGCGCATTCCCGCCCGGACGCCTCCTGTTCGGGGCGGCAGAGACGGGTAGTAGACAGTGTCTACCGAGCCTTGGTAGACACTGTCTATGAGTGAGTCCGATACGGGTCTGCGAACCCGGCTGGTCGATGTCGGCGTGGCACTGGTGGCCGCCGAGGGCGCCCAGGCGCTGACCCTGCGGGAGATCGCCCGCCGTGCGGGGGTCTCGCACGGTGCGCCGCGCCGCTACTTCCCCACCCATCTGGAGCTGCTGTCGGCCATCGCGCGCCGTGGCTTCGACGCGCTGGCCGACCGGGCGGGCGCGGTGCTCGACCACCGCGCGGTGCCGCCGCGCGCACAGCTGACGGCGCTGGCGGACGTCTATCTGCGGTTCGCGCTGGAAAACCCCGGCATGTACGAGCTGATGTTCCGTCACGATCTGCTGGAGAGCGGGCACTTGGGCCTGCGCGAGACCAGCCTGCCGCTCTTCGGCCTGCTGACGGACCTGGTCGGCAGGGTCCGGCCGGACGCGAACGCCTCCCTCGTGGCCGGGGCGTTGTGGGCGAATCTGCACGGCATCGCCCAGCTGTGGAGCTGGCAGAGCCTTCAACTCGCCACCGGCGCACAGGACTTCGCCCCGCTGCTGCGTTCCGCCCTGGACGCCCACCTTGGGCCGGACGGCGCGCGGTGAACCGTCGGCTCACGCTGGCGAGCAGCGTGGTGGGCGCCGTCGTCGTCGCCCTGGACGGTACGGTCCTCACCGTCGCGCAGCCCACCCTGCAACGGGATCTGCACGCGTCGTTCGCGCAGGTCCAGTGGACCAGCACCGCCTATCTCATCGCGGTCGCGAGCCTGCTGGTGTTCGCCGGGCGGCTCGGCGACCGGTACGGGCAGCGGCGGGTGTTCGCCTGCGGCATGCTCGGGTTCGGGGCGGCCTCGGCGGGCATCGGCCTCGCGCCCGGCGTGGGCTGGGTGATGGCGCTGCGCGTCGCGCAGGGGGTGTTCGGCGCGCTGCTGCAACCGGCCACGCTGGGGATGCTGCGCGCGGCGTACCCGCCGGACCGGCTCGCGATGCCACTCGCGGTGCGGACCAGCGCCATCGGCCTCGCGGCCGCCGCGGGCCCGGTCCTGGGCGGGGCGCTGGTGACCGGGCTGGGCTGGCGGGCGGTCTTCTTCCTCAATGTGCTGCCCGCGCTCGGCTTCGGCGTGCTCGCCCTCGCCACCCGCGGCCCCGACCTCGCCGGCGCTCCGGACAGGCCGCTGGACGTGCCCGGCGCCCTGCTGCTCGCCGTGACGCTCGCCTGCCTGGTCCACTCACTGGTCGCAGCGCATCCCCTCGGCCTGTGCCTGACGGCGCTCACCGGCGCCGCCTTCGTCCGGCACGAACGCCGTACCGCGAGCCCGCTGCTGCCACCGGAGGTGATCGGCTCGGCGTCCGTCGGCGCGGCGCTGGGCATCCTGGTCGCCGCGTCGGCGTCCCTGTTCGGCACGCTGTTCGTCGCCACCTACGTCCTGCAGCGCACCCTCGGCCTCGACCCGTTCCACAGCGCCCTGCGCAGCCTGCCGCTGGCGGTGCTGATGGTGCTGTCGGCCCCCGGCTGCGCCGTACTGCTGCGCAGGGTCGGTGCCCGCCGTACGACGGGAGCGGCGACGGCGGTCCTCGCGCTCGGCGTCCTGCTGCTGTCCCGGGCGTCCGGCGCCCTCGCCCTGGGCTGCGGGTTCGCGCTGCTGGGCGCCGGGTTCGGCACGGTGATGGTGGCGGCCACCCATGTCGTCGTACGGCAGGCGGAAACCGGTTCGGCCGGAGTCGCGGGCGGACTGCAGCAGACCGCCCTCAACATCGGCCCGACGCTGGGCGTGGCCGCGGCCACCGCGCTCATGGGCGCGGGCACCGCGCTGCCGCTGACGGTGCTGGCCGCCGTGGCCGCGCTCGGCGCAGTGGCTGCCTTGGCGCTTCCCGGGCGCGGCGTCGTGTCGATCACACAACACGCTGATGAGCGGGCACTTTTCCGTGTTTCTGAGCGACGATGAGATCTGATGAGGTCGGGAGCCGCCCCCGAGGGGTATGCCGGACCGCATCGCGTACGACGCGACCGGAGGAGAGCGATGGCACAGCTGCGACAGGAAGTCGAGCCGGACGAGGTCGGGCTGGACGCCAAGGCCCTTGACCGCCTCGACCAGCACTTCGCGCACCACGTCGACGACGGACGCCTGCCCGGCTTCCTGGTGTCCGTGGCCCGCGGCGGCCGTGTCGCCCACCTCACCACGCACGGCCACCGCGACATCGCGGCCGGGCTGCCGGTCGAGCCGGACACGCTGTGGCGGATCTACTCGATGACCAAGCCGGTCACCGCGGTCGCGGCGCTGCTGCTGGTGGAGGAGGGCAGGCTGTCGCTGGACGACCCGGTCGGCCGTCACCTTCCCGTGTTCGCCGAGCCGCGGGTGTATGTGAGCGGAGCCGGGGCCGAGGTGCGCACCCGCCCCGCCGACGGACCGATCCTGATCCGGCACCTTCTCACCCACACCGCGGGCCTGACGTTCGGCTTCTACTACTCCCATCCCGTCGACGCCCTCTACCGCGACGCCCACCTGGAGTCCTCGGTACCGCCGGGCGCGGACCTCGCCGAGACGGTCGACGTGTACGCGAGCCTGCCGCTGCAGTTCGAGCCGGGGACGCAGTGGAACTACTCGGTCGCCTCCAATGTGCTCGGCCGGGTCATCGAGGTGGTCTCCGGGCAGCCGCTGGACGAGTTCTTCGCCGAACGGATCTTCCGCCCCCTGGGCATGACGGACGCCGGGCTCCACATCACTCCCGAACAGGCCCCGCGGCTCTCGGAGTTGTACGGCGAGACGGACGACGGCGGCATCGCGCCCATCCCCGGGCTCCCGCTGCGCGGCCGGCCGCGCTTCCTGTCCGGCAGCGGCGGCATGGCGGCCACGGCGTACGACTACCACCGCTTCATGGAGATGCTCCGCCGGGGCGGCGAACTGGACGGCACCCGCCTCCTGTCCCCCGGCACGCTCGCCCTGATGACCAGCAATCACCTTCCCGGCGGCGTCGACCTGCGCACCTTCGGCGCCCCGGCCCACCAGGAACCCGGCAACGAGGGCGTCGGCTTCGGCTTCAACGTCTCCGTCGTGATCGACCCGTCCCGCACCCTCGCCCCGACGGGCCTGGGCACGTACGGCTGGAGCGGCGTGGCGACCACGACCTTCTGGGTCGACCCGAGCCGCGACCTGACGGTGCAGTTCATGACCCAGGTACGGCCGAAGACGCTGAAGGTGTTCCCGGAGCTGAAGCGGCTGGTGCACGAGGCGGTCGTCGACTGAGGACGAACCGGCTTCACGGCACGGCCCCGGCTCCGTCACACCAGATTGGCCTCCGGGCGCGGGGCGTCGGCCGCGAAGCGTGCGGCGCTCAACGGGCCGACGTCCAGGAAGGGTTCGCGGCCGAGGTACAGGTCGCGGACGACCTCGCCGACGGCCGGGCCCTGCAGGAAACCATGGCCGGAGAAGCCCGTCGCGTACAGGAAGCGGGAGACCGAAGTCGCCTCGCCGATCAGGGCGTTGTGGTCGGGGGTGTTCTCGTACAGGCCCGCCCAGCCGCCGGTGCGGCGCAGGTCGAGCAGGGCGGGCGCGCGCCGCTGCATCGCCTCGTACAGGCGGGGGATCCAGCGGTCGTGGGTGTCGGTGGCGAAGCCAGGTTTCTCGTCGGGGTCGGACATGCCGAGCAGCAGGCCGGGGCCCTCGGCGTGGAAGTAGAGGCTGGTGGTGAAGTCGATCGTCATGGGGAGGGCGGGAGGCAGGCCCGGGACCGGTTCGGTGACGGCGACCTGCCGGCGCAGCGGCTCCACCGGCAGGTCGACGCCCACCATCGCGCCGACGGCCCGCGACCACGCCCCGGCCGCGCAGATCACGGTGTCGGTGGCGATCCGGCCCAGGGTGGTGGTCACGGCGGTGATGCCGGCGCCGTGCAGTTCGATGCCGGTGACCTCGGTGTGGCGCAGGATCCGGGCGCCGTGGGCGCGGGCGGCGGCCGCGTAGCCGTGGACGACGGACTCGGGGGTGCAGTGGCCGTCGTCCGACGACCAGGCGGCGGCGAGCAGGCCGTCGGTGGTGATGAGCGGGGACAGCCGGCGGGCCTCCCCCGGGGTGATCAGACGGCTGGGCACACCGAGCGAGTTCTGCAGCCGGACGCCCTGTTCGAAGGAGGCCACCTCCTCGGGCGTGGACAGCAGGAAGAGGTAGCCGACCCGGTGCAGCCCGATGTCGTACCCGGTGTCCTCCTCGAACCGGCCGAACGCCTCCAGGCTCCTCGCCCCGAGCTGGATGTTGAGCGCGTCGGAGAACTGCGCCCGCACCCCGCCCGCCGCCTTCGACGTGGAGCCGGCGGCGAGCTCGTCCCGCTCGACCAGCACGACATCGCGTACGCCGGCGCTCGCCAGGTGGTAGGCGATGCTGGTGCCCATCACCCCGCCGCCGATGACCACGACCCGGGCCTGGAGATTCACGCGCGTGCCTCCTTCGCCGCGCGGATCACGGCCCAGGCCGCCGCGGCGTCCTGGATGCCGAGTCCGACGCTGTTGTAGTAGACGATGTCGTCGGGCGAGGTGCGGGCGGAGCGCCGTCCGGTGAGCACCTCGCCCAGCGGGACCAGGTCCGCGGGCGCGAGCAGGCCCTCGCGCAGCGCGTCCACGACGGGTCCGGCATGTCCCGCGGCCGTCGCCGGATCGTCCACGACGACGGCGGCGGCCCGTCGTACGACCTCGGTGTCGACCTCGCGCCGGGTCGGCTCGAACGAGCCCACACTGACCACTGTGCACCCGGGCGCCAGCCACTCACCACGCACCACGGGTGTCGTGCTGAGCGTGCAGGCGGCCACCAGCGAAGCCCCGGTCACGGCCTCCTCGGCGCTGTCGGCCGCGCGCACCGGGACGTCCAGTTCGGCCAGGGTCCGCGCGGCGCGGGCGCGGTGCGCGGGGGTCGGGCTCCACAGCCGTACGGACGTCACCTCCCGCACCCGGGCGATCGCCCGTACGTGGGCGAGGGCCTGGGTGCCCGAGCCCAGGACGGCCGGCTCCACGACGCCGGGGACGGCCAGCGCGTCCACGGCCACGGCGCTGCCCGCGGCCGTGCGCAGGGTGGTCAGCGCGGTGCCGTCCAGCACGGCGGCGAGCCGGCCGGTCACCGGATCCAGGGCGGTGACGACCGCATGGACGGTGGGCAGCCCGGCGGCCGCGTTGCCCGGGTTGACGCTGCCGAACTTCGCCACCGGGCCGGTGTCCGCCGAGAGCCGGGCGAGGTAGGCGAAGACCACGCTGTCGTCGAAGCGGCTGGGCTCCATGATCTTCCCGGGCAGGTCGGCGTCGCCGGTCCCGAGCGCGGTGAAGGCCGCCCGCTGCGAGGCGATCGCCGCGTCGAGGTCCAGCAGCCGCGCCACCTGCTCGCCGGAGAGAAAGAGGACGTCGTCGGTCATCCCCACATCCTGTCCGGGCCGTCGCCCGGCGAATCAGGACCAGTGGGCGACGGCGTCCAGATGGGGCAGGTTGTGGTCCAGACGCTCCCGCTTGGTGCGCAGATAGGTGATGTTGTTCTCGCACGGCTCGATCAGCAGCGGAACCGTCTCTGCGACCTCTATGCCGTGCTGGAGCAGCGATTCGCGCTTGCGCGGGTTGTTGGACATCAGACGTACGGAGCGGACCCCCAGGTCGCGCAGGATCCCGGCGGCGACGCCGTAGTCGCGGGCGTCGACCGGCAGGCCCAGGGCGAGGTTCGCCTCCACCGTGTCCAGGCCCTCCGCCTGCAGGGCCATCGCGCGCAGCTTGGCGAGCAGACCGATGCCGCGGCCCTCGTGCCCCCTCAAGTAGACGACGATGCCGCTGCCTTCGGCGACGACCGCGCGCAGCGCGGAGGCCAGCTGGTCGCCGCACTCGCAGTGCTGGGAGCCGAACGCGTCGCCGGTCAGGCATTCCGAGTGCAGCCGGGTGAGAACGTGCTCGGTGCCGATGTCGCCGTAGACCAGGGCCACTTGCTCGTCACCGCGGTCGTGGTCCAGGTAGCCGACCGCCTGGAATTTCCCGTACACGGTGGGCAACGGTGCATTCACGACGCGTTCCACGCCCGAACGCCGTGGGGTCTTCTGGCCGAGTACGCCGATGTTTTCTGTCATGATCTGATTCCTAAGCAGAGACGAAAGGCCGTGAAAAGATGAGTGGTTCGGGCGCGCCTACGGCGGCATACGGGCTGTTGCCGGCGGACACCACGGACGACGTACGGACGCGGGCGGCCGGCGTCTCAACACAGGTCGCCGTCCTTCCGGTCGGGAGCTTCGAACAGCACGGTCCCTTCCTTCCCCTGGCGACCGACACCCTGGTCGCCTGTGCCGTCGCGCGGGAGATCGCCGCAGCGTACCCGGTGCATCTCCTTCCTCCCGTGACGATCGCCTGCTCGCACGAGCACGCGGCCTGGCCCGGTACCGTCAGCATCTCGTCCGTGACCCTTCATGCGGTGGTGCGGGACATCGCCGCGTCGCTGCGCCGGTCGGGCGTCGACGCGCTCGTCGTGGTCAACGGCCACGGCGGCAACTACGTACTGGGAAACGTCGTTCAGGAGTCCTCCGCGCGCGGGGAGCGGATGGCGCTGTTCCCGGCCCCGGAGGACTGGGAGGAGGCACTGGAGCGGGCCGGCGTGCGGACCTCGATGCTCACCGACATGCACGCGGGGGAAATCGAGACCTCCATTCTGCTGCACGCTCATCCCGAATTGGTCCGCCCTGGTTACGAGTCCGCCGATTTCACGGCGGACGACCGCCGTCATCTACTCACCACGGGAATGTCCCGCTATACCGAATCGGGCGTCATCGGCCGTCCTTCCCTGGGGTCGGCGGAAAAGGGGAAGGAACTGCTGGCGAGCCTCGCCGAATCCTTCGGCGCGTATTTCGAGTTGCTCACGTCCACGGACGGGCCGGGGTAGTCCGACCCGGCGCGGGAGCGCAGCCCGGTGTACCAGCGCACGACCAGGACGACGGCGCCGGGCAGGCTCGCCACGAAGCTCAGCACGCCGTACACGACCGCGACGGCCACTCCGCTGCTCGCGCCCAGTCCGGCGGCGCCGAACGCCCAGGCGGTGACGCCCTCCCGGGGGCCGAACCCGCCGACGTTCAGCGGCAGGCCCATGGCGACCAGGGCGAGGACCGCGATCGGGACCAGCACCGCGACGGAGGCGCCGGAGCCGGCGACATGGGCCGCCACGACGAACATCGCGACGTGCCCGGCGAGGACGACCACCGAGGAGAGCGCGACGCCCGGCCCGTTGCCGCGGGACAGCAGACCCTGGCGCGCCTCGCCGAGGGTCCTGCGCAGCGCGCCGCCGCGCCGCGCGGGCGCGCGGTTCATCCGGAGCGCGAGGACGACGGCGAGCGCGCCCGCCGCGGCCAGGGCCACCAGCGGGGCGAAGCCGCGCACGTCGTCCCGCACCGGGGACGGCAGGGTCAGCAGGGCCGCACCGCCGAGGACGGCCAGCGCGATCTGCCCGGCGACGCGCTCCAGGACGACCGCCCGCACGGCACGGCCCATGTCGCCGGCGCTCTGCCCGTGCCGGACCGCGCGGTGCACATCGCCGAGGACACCGCCGGGCAGGGCCGCGTTGAGGAACAGCGCGCGGTAGTAGTCGGCCACGGCGGGCCCGAGGGGCAGCCGGATCCGCAACCCCCGGGCCACCAGCTGCCAACGCCAGGCGCTGAACACGGTGGTGACCACCCCGACGGCCACGGCGGCCAGCAGCGTGGGCGAATCGATCCGCCGCAGCCCGTCCAGGAAGACGCCGGTGCCGAGCTTCCACAGCAGCGCGGCGAGGATGGCGACCCCGGCTACGGTGCCGAAGTGCGCGCGCACGGCCCGGAGGTCGAGCCGGCCGAGGAGGCGGCGCGGGCCGGTGCCGTGCCGTTGCCCGGCATCCGGGGCGCCGTCCGGGGCCGCGAGGGCACCGGCCGGGTCGACCGGGGAGCCGGCGTCGGACGCCTGGGCGGGTACGGCGAGACAGCCGTCGTCGGACGCCTGCGCGGGTACGGCGAGACTGCCGTCGTCGGACACCTGGGCGGGTACGACGAGACAGCCGCCGTCGGACGCCTGCGCGGGTACGACGAGACCCCCGCCGTCCTGCGGGCCCGCGGTCGCCGCGGTGCCGGTCCTGTGCACGCGCGCGCGTGCCGGTGCCGTGGGCGTCACGCGCGCGTGGCCGGCCGCCCGTATCGTGCGGGACGTCGCCCCGGCGCCCACCGTCCCGGTGCTCATGACGCCCCGCCCCTGGGCCGGGGCAGCGCCAGTACGTCGCTGTGGTGGACGACGACGTGCAGCTCACCGGCCTCGCAGGCGGCCAGCCGCTCCTGGAGGTAGCGGTCGGCGCGCTCGCGCAGTTCGGGGCGCTGGTCCACGGCCGCGCCCACCCAGCCACGCAGCCACTGGGCGGTCAGCGCCGACTCGGCCGGGCCCAGCCGCCACGGGCTCGGATTCACCTTCACCGTCGCGCCGCGCTGGCCGAACACCTCGCAGGCCACGGTGACCGCGTCGGGGCCGAGGAGGCCGCCGCGGCGCTGGTGGGCGTTGAACGCCTCCGCCAGGTCGGCGTCCAGCGGGTCCGACGGGGTGAGTTCGACGCGTCCGGCCACCGAGAGGGTCAGCAGGGCCGGGCAGCCGGCCCCGACGCAGGCGTCCGCGAGGGTCTCGACCTCCTCGCGGGTGAGGACGTCGAGCAGCGCGGAGGCCGTCACCAGGGAGGCGCCGGTCAGCGCGTCCGGGGTCAGCCGGGCCATCTCGCCGCGGCGCGTCTCCACCGTGACCCGGCTGCCGTCGGCGGCGGCGCGCGGGGAGGCCACGGCGGCGAAGTGCAGGAGGTAGGGGTCGCGGTCGTGCAGGATCCAGTGCTGGGCGCCGTCGAGCCGGGGCGCGAGCCAGCGGCCCATCGAGCCGGTGCCGCAGCCGAGGTCGTGCACGGCGAACCCGCCCGTGTGCCCCGGCAGGTTGGCGAGCCGGATGCGCAGCGGGTCGAGCAGATCGAGCGCGCGGGCGGCCGCGTCGGCGCTCTCCCGCAACTCCAGCCACTCGGGCGCGTACCGCGGCGGCTCCTCGGACCCGCCCTCCCGCAGCCGCACGGTGGCCCGCTCCCCGGGCCGGGCCACGGGCCCGGCACCTGCGATCACGTCGGACACCCCCTCCTCGCTCTCCGGTCCGGACACGGGCGCACGCTCCTCGCCGCGCGGCCCCGGCTGCGCCGGGATCGCCCCGGTCGGCGTGGTCACCGTCGTCTTCCTCATGCCGCCCTCCGGGGTTCGTCAGGGAGCCTCAGCAGGACTCCGGCCAGGCTGCGGGCCGTGGTCGCCCAGCCGTCGAGGGCCGCACGGCGGCCGCGGGCGGCGGCCTTGAGCCGGCGGCGCACATCGGCCTCGCCGAACCAGCCGCGCAGTTCGGCGGCGAGCGCGGCGGGGTCCTCCGGCGGCACGAGGATGCCGGGCACGCCGCCGTCGGGGGCGCGGCCGACCGCCTCGGGCAGACCGCCGACATCGGTCGCGAGGACCGGGATGCCCCGGGCCAGGGCCTCCGTGACGGCCATGCCGTACGTCTCCGCGTACGAGGTGAGGACCATCAGGTCGGCGGCGGCGTAGCTGGCGTCGAGGTCGACGCCGGCGCGGGGGCCCACCAGGTGCAGACGGTCCGTCAGGCCGTACTTCGCGATCAGGGACCGCAGATGTGCGACGTACTCCGGGTCGTGCCCGAGTCCGCCCACGCAGACGCAGTCCCACGGCAGGTCCCGTACCGTCGCCAGGGCCTCGACCAGCCGGTGCTGCCCCTTGCGCGGGGTCACCGCGGCCACGCACAGCAGATGCGAGACGCCGTCGGTACCGGGCGCGAGCGGCGCGATGTCGGCGCCGGGGGCGGCGACATGGACCCGCTCGGGGGCGAGGCCGTGGTGGGAGACGAGGCGGCGGACCGCCCAGTCGCTGGTGGCCACGACGGCGGGTACGGCCCGCAGCACCGCGCGCTCCCGGGCGTCCAGGTCCGCGGCCACCGACGGGTCGAGGCCCGTCTCGTCGCCGAGCGGGAGGTGCACGAGCACCGCGAGGCGCAGGCGTTCCGCCTCGGGGACGACGATCTCGGGGACGCCGCAGGCGACCAGCCCGTCCAGCAGGACGACCGTGCCGTCCGGCAGTTCCCGCAGCGTGCGGGCGAGTTCGTCACGGGCGGCCGCACCGGGCCGGGGCCAGGCCCCGTTGACGGCGTGCTTGGTGACCTGCCAGCCGAACCCAGGCAGGTCCAGGCAGACGCGCCGGTCGTAGGCGTTGCCGCCGCTCGGCGAGGCCGGGTCGTCGACGCCGCCCGGCATCACGAAGTGCACGGTGCGCAGGGACATGGGCATGATCCCGACGTTCGCAGGGGCGGCCGCGCGCTGCGCGGGCACATAGGTCAGGGCCGGGGCCCGGTCGATGGCCATGTCGGTCACAGGCCACGCTCGTAACTCGCCCAGGCGACATGTGACTCGTGCAGGGTGACCGTGATACCCGCCAGACCCCTGGCGCCTTCGCCCAGGGCGCCCTTCTCGATGCGCTCGGCGAGCCGGTCGGCGATGACCTTGGCGAGGAACTCCGTGGAGGTGTTGACGCCGGCGAAGTCGGGCTCGTCGTCGAGGTTGCGGTAGTTCAGCTCGCTGACGACGGCGCCCAGTTCCTGGGTGGCCAGTCCGATGTCGACGACGATGTTGTCGTCGTCCAGCTGCTCACGGCGGAAGGTGGCGTCCACGAGGAACGTGGCGCCGTGCAGTCGCTGCGCGGGCCCGAACACCTCGCCGCGGAAGCTGTGGGCGATCATGATGTGATCGCGGACGGTGATGCTGAACAACGGACGACCCTCCAGGTGCGGCACGTCTGGCCCCTCCGGCCCCTTGCTGGCGGGGATGCTGTGTAGTACGGCTCTTCGCTTCCCCGTGTTCAGCTCCCTCTCACTCTTTTCTCAGGTCAGACCCTTTTGTCGTCCGGGATTGAACGGGTCCGTCAGGCTGTGTCCGCGAGGTCGGCGTACCTGACCCGGTGGCACAGGGCGGGGATCTCTCCCGAGGCGAGCCTCGGCAGCACCGCCGGGAGCTCCTCGAACGGGCTCTCCCCGGTGACCAGCGCGTCCAGCGCCGGGTCGGCGAGCAGGTCGAGGGCCAGGGCGAGCCGGTCGGCGTAGCTGCGACTCGCGCGGGCCGGGGAGACGGTGCCGACCTGGCTGCTACGGACGGTGAGCCGGCGCGAGTGGAAGGCCTCGCCGAGCGGGAGGGCGATGCGCCGGTCGCCGTACCAGCTCAGTTCGAGGACGGTGCCCTCGGCGCGCAGCAGTTCGAGGGAGCGGGCGAGTCCCTGTTCGGTGGCGCTGGCGTGGACGACCAGGTCGCAGTCGCCGAGGGCGTCCTCGGGCGAGGCGAAGCCGACGCCGAGGGCCTCGGCGGTCTTGGCGCGCGCCGGGTCGGCGTCGACCAACTGCAGCCGCACTCCCGGGAAGCGGGCCAGCAGGGCGGCCACCGAGCAGCCGACCATGCCGCCGCCGACCACCGCGATCCGGTCGCCGACCAGGGGGGCGGCGTCCCACAGGGCGTTCACGGCCGTCTCGACCGTCCCGGCGAGGACGGCCCGTTCGGCGGGCACGTTCTCCGGCACCGGGGTCACCGCGTTCACCGGAACGACGTAGCGGGTCTGGTGCGGATACAGACAGAAGACGGTTCGGCCGGTCAGCTCATCCGGTCCCTCCTCCACGACCCCGACATTGAGGTAGCCGTACTTCACCGGTCCGGGGAAGTCGCCCTCCTGGAACGGCGCCCGCATCGCGGTGTGCTGGCCGGCCGGGACGCCCCCGCGGAAGACGAGCGTCTCCGTGCCGCGGCTCACGCCGGAGTAGAGCGAGCGCACCAGCACCTCACCCTGGCTGGGCCCCGTGAGGGTGACGTCACGGATCTCGCCGTGGCCCGGCGAGCTCAGCCAGAAAGCGCGCGCGGAGCGGTTCATCGGCATCCTCCTGAACGATCGGGAACCTGTTCACGTACCGAGATGTGCACAGGCCGCGCACAGTACGCGGCGTTGATCGACTCTGTCACTCGGCCGGAGGACGTGCGGTGGCCCTGAACAACACTTACGAAGCAAGGCTGGTCCAGCAGGAGACCGCTGTGGGAGCGGGCGTGCAGATCCTGTTGCTGGCCCTGCTCGGCTCGGCGATCGGCATGGGGCCGGCGGGCTGGCTGACGGGGCTCGCGTTCGCGATCGCGAGCTGGGCGGTGCTCTCACGGGCGCTGCACCGCTCCCGGCTGCGTTCCTTCGGCCCGGCGAACCGGGTCACCCTCGGCCGGGCGACGCTGGTGGGCGGGGTGACGGCGCTGGTCGCGGACTCCTTCGAGAGCTCGCCGCCGGTCACGCTCCTGGTGGGCCTGACGGCCGTGGCGCTGATCCTGGACGGCGTGGACGGGAAGGTCGCCCGGCGCACCGGCACGTCGACGGCGCTGGGGGCGCGTTTCGACATGGAGGTCGACGCGTTCCTGATCCTGGTGCTGAGCGTGTACGTGTCGATGCAACTCGGCCCGTGGGTGCTGCTGATCGGCGCGATGCGCTACGCGTTCGTCGCCGCGGCCAAGGTCGCACCCTGGCTGAACGCGCCGCTGCCGCCGTCCTTCGCCCGCAAGACGGTCGCCGCGATCCAGGGCGTCTGTCTGCTGCTGGCCGGCTCGGAACTGCTCCCGCACGTCGCGAACACGGCAGTGGCGCTGCTGGCCCTGATCTCGCTGCTGTGGTCGTTCGGCCGGGACGTGCTGTGGCTGTGGCGGACGTCCCGGACCGTCGTCGTGGAGGCACCCGCCCTGGAGGCCCGGGAGAAAATGCTGGAGCTAGTCGCGCGGTGACCGTCCCTCCCCCCACACTGCGAAGGGCCCGGACCAGCTGCTGCTCCGGGCCCTTCGCGTACGGCTGTTCCGACCGTCCGACCGTTACGACCGTTCCGACCGGCTCCGTACGATCGCGTAAGCCCCGGCCGCCAGGCCCAGCACGCCGACGATCAGCCCCGCGCTGCCGAGGCTGCGGGCGGTGGAGTCATTCGGGTCGCCCGAGTCCGAGACGGCCTGTGCGGACCCGCTCTTGGCGTCCCCGCTCTTGGCTTCGCCGCCCTGCGCGCCCGACGAACCGGCGCTTTCGTCGTCACCGGCCGTGAGCTTCAGCACCGGCGCGGGATTCTCCGACTCGTCCTCGCCGCCCTGCTCGATCCAGCGGACGACCTTGCCGTCGGAGTAGGTCTGGAGGGTCTTGAAGGTCAGCTGGTCAACGTCCTTGGGCAGTTCACCGAAGGCCACGTCGAAGTCCTCGTACTGACCGGCCCCGATCTTGCCACCGGTCCAGGTGATCGCGGAGACGGCCTCGTCGATGGTCCCGTCGTCGGTCTTGACCGGCTTCTTGAGCTTGGTGGTGGTCACCTTGGCGGTCCAGCCGTCCCGCGGGTGGACGAGCACGCCGAGGACGGGGTGGTCGGTGGGCAGGAAGACCTGCACCTCGGTGGTGCTCGCGCTGTCCTCCTCGTTGGGCACACGGAAGGTCAGCAGACCGTCCGTGGCTCCCTTGGCGTAGCTCTCTGGATGGACGGTGACATGCGCCGAGGCGATGCCCGCGGCACCGAGGACAGCGGCGGCGGCGAGGGCGGTGACGGCGGCGGCACGGCGCAGGGCGATGCGGTTCCTGGACATTGCAGACATGGGTGAGTGGATCTCCGTACGGGGTGGAGGGTGTGAGGCTGACTCAGATCGTGTACGGAATCCGGCCCGGAGGCCCTCGGCGACGCACCGCATACCGGAGTGGAAGCCGGCGCGAGGGGGTGACGACGTCCGGGGCGCTGCGCAGCCCGTCGACCAGCGCCGGCAACGGCGAGCCCCGCCACCAGGCCACCAGCCCCGGCACGAGCGCGACGGCACGGCGCAGGAGCGTCCAGAGTGCGGCCTCGCCGCGCCGCAGCCACCAGGAGGCGACGAGAGCGGCGAGGACGTGCGCGACGGTGACGTGCGTGGTGAGCGCGTGGGGGCGGGTCATGGACGTCATGCTGTGACCGTGCATGACCGCCACGGCGTGACTATGGGAGACCACCGTGCGCATGGCATGCCTGGGCATGGGGGTGGCGGCGGGCCGGGCCACGTCGAAGCCGACGTGCAGCCCCGCCTGGGTGACGAACATGGCCGCGCCGATCCCCGCCAGCGACCGCTCCCTGCCACCGAGCAGCCACCCCAGCGCGAACACACCGAGGAACCCGGCCGCATCGGCCCACAGCGGCGGCATCGCCCCCATCGCGAGCCCGTGCCCGGCGGCAGCGAGCAGCACACACACCGCGGCGAACACAGCGGCGCGCAGACTCCTCACCGCCGGGGACGCGCTCATGGTCGGTGATCCTCCCACGGTGGCGGGACACGTGTCGCGACGACGCTCTGGTTCAGTGCGGACGCACAGGCGAAGTCCCGTCACCCACGCAGCAGTTCGCCCGGTCCGACCTGTGCAAGGAGCGGCGGCTCGCTCTCCCCTTCGTAGGCGAGGTGGAGCTCGCGCCGGGCACGCGTGGCCAGCACGTAGTACGTCATGCGCAGCGCGGCCGAGGTGGGATCGGCAGCCGCGTCGGTGTGCGCGTCGGGGATCACGACCGTGTCGAAGCCCAGCCCCTTGGCGCAGGATCCCCTCGCGGTGGGCGCGGGCTCCCGCACTCGCGCCCACCGGGGGACCGCCTCAGGCGGCCTTGCGTGCGCGGTCGCGGTGGGCGCGCACGATCTCCGCGTACCGGTGTCCGCTTCCCTTGATCGTGCGGACCTGTGTGCGGTAGTCGACGTGGACGAGGCCGAAGCGCTTGTCGTAGCCGTACGCCCACTCGAAGTTGTCCAGGAGGGACCAGGCGAAGTAACCGGCCAGCGGGGCTCCCTTGCGGGCCGCCGAGGCGCAGGCTGCCAGGTGGGTCAGCAAGTACTCCTGGCGTTCGGGGTCGTCGACGGTGCCGTCGGGGCGGACGACGTCCGGGTAGGCCGAGCCGTTCTCCGTGACGTAGATCTTGCGGGCGCCGTACTCGTCCGTCAGGCGCAGCAGCAGGGTCTCGATGCCGCTCGCGTCGATCTCCCAGTCCATGCCGGTACGGGGGACGCCGGGGCGGCGCACGGAGCGGACGCGGGGCGCCGGGCCGGTGGGGTCGTCGGCCACGTACGCCGGGAAGTAGTAGTTGAGGCCGAGCCAGTCCAGCGGGGCCGCGATCGTCGCCAAGTCGTTCTGCCGCTCGGGGAGTTCGACGCCGTACACCTCGCGCATGTCGGCCGGGAAGCCGCGGCCGTGGACCGGGTCCAGCCACCAGCGGTTGACGTGGCCGTCGTGGCGGCGGGCTGCCGCCTCGTCCTCGGGGCGGTCGGTGGCGGGAAACACCGTGGAGAGGTTGTTGACGATGCCGATCCTGGCGCCCGGGGCGGCCGCGCGGATCGACTGGGTGGCGAGGCCATGGCCGAGGAGCAGGTGGTAGGAGGCGCGGACGGCGGCCGTGAGGTCGGTCAGACCCGGGGCCATCTTGCCCTCCAGGTGGCCGATCCAGGCCGAGCAGGAGGGCTCGTTGAGGGTCGCCCAGAGCCGCACGCGGTCGCCCAGGCGTTCGGCGACGGCCGAGGCGTACTCGGCGAACGCGAGGGCGGTCGCCCGTTCCGGCCAGCCGCCGCGGTCCTGGAGGGCCTGCGGGAGGTCCCAGTGGTAGAGGGTGACGCAGGGGGTGATGCCCGCCGCCAGCAGGCCGTCCACCAACTCGTCGTAGAAGGCGAGGCCCTTGGGGTTCAGCGGGCCGTCGCCGCCCGGCATCACCCTGGGCCAGGCGATCGACAACCGGTAGGCGTTCGTGCCGAGTCGGCGCATGAGGCCGATGTCCTCGCGCCAGCGGTGGTAGTGGTCGCAGGCGACGTCGCCGTGATCGTCGTTGTCGATCTTTCCCGGGGTGTGCGAGAAGGTGTCCCAGATCGACGGGGATCGGCCGTCCTCGGCGACGGCTCCCTCGATCTGGTACGCCGCTGTGGCCGTGCCCCACAGGAAGTCGTGCGGGAGTGCGGCGAGGTCGATGCGTTCGGACACGTAAGTCCCTTCGGAACGGGGCGGGTTCACTTGACGGCGCCCGCCGTCAGGCCCGCGACGAGATAGCGCTGCAGCAGCAGGAAGCCCGCGACCACGGGCACGCTCACGACCAGCGACGCGGCCATGATCTGGTTCCAGTAGACGTCGTTGAGCGTGGAGTAGCCCTGGAGGCCGACGGCCAGGGTGCGGGTGGTGTCGTTGGTCATGACGGAGGCGAAGAGGACCTCGCCCCAGGCGGTCATGAAGGCGTAGACGGCGACCGCGACGATGCCGGGGATCGCGGCCGGCACGACGATCCGGAAGAGCGCGCCGAGCGGCCCGCAGCCGTCCACCAGCGCCGCCTCGTCCAGGTCCTTCGGCACCGAGTCGAAGTACCCGATCAGCATCCAGATCGAGAACGGCAGGGAGAAGGTGAGGTACGTCAGGATCAGACCGCCGCGCGAGCCGAACAGGGCGATTCCGGTGGCGTTGCCGATGTTGACGTAGAGGAGGAAGAGGGGCAGCAGGAAGAGGATGCCCGGGAACATCTGGGTCGAGAGCACGGTGACCGTGAAGACGCGCTTGCCTCGGAAGCTGTAGCGGCTGACGGCGTACGCGGCGAACACCGCGATCACCACCGAGCAGACGGTCGCCGCGCCCGCCACGATCAGCGAGTTCACGAAGTACTTCGCGAGCGGGACGGTCGACCAGATGTCGATGTACGGGCGGATCGTCAGGTCGCTCGGCAGCCAGCGGAACTTGCCCGTGACGTCCGCGAGCGGCTTCAGCGAGCTGGAGATCATCACGTACACCGGCACCAGCACGAAGCCGGCGAGCAGCGTGAGGAAGATCCGCCGGGTCCACAGGAAGGAGCGCGGCGGGGCCGTCGGGGAGGCCGACGGGACCCAGGACCGGGCGGGGCTAGACATCGGCGGCCCTCCGTCCGCGTGAGGTGAGCAGCAGATAGACGCCCGTGACGACGAGGAGGAACAGGAGCAGCAGGACGGACATCGCGGAGCCGGTGCCGAAGTTCCAGGTGACGAAGGACGCTTGGTAGATGTGGACCGAGATGAGGTCCGCGGACTCGGGGGCGGCCTTGCCGAACAGGACGTACGGCGTGTTGAAGTCGTTGAACGTCCACAGGAACAGGACCAGGATCAGCACCTGGTTGACGGGGCGCAGGGACGGCAGGGTGATGCGGCGGATCTGCTGCCACATTCCGGCGCCGTCCAGCGCGGCCGCCTCGTACAGTTCGCGGGGGATGTTCTGCAGCCCGGCCATCACGATGAGGAAGGCGAACGGCCAGCCCTTCCACACACTCACCACGAGCAGCGCGACGAAGCTGTTGTCGCCGATGAGCCAGAACGACGGCTTGTCGGTGAGGTGCAGTTGGTCGTGAAGGACGTGGTTCACCAGGCCGTTGTCGTGCTGGAACATGAACACCCAGGTGATGACGGCCGCGTAGACGGGCAGTGCGTACGGCACCAGGAAGAGCGCCCGGAGCAGGCCCCGGCCGCGGAACGTGTCCTGCATGCAGACCGCGGCCGTGGTGCCGATCAGCCAGCACAGGCCGACCGACAGCAGGGTGAAGCCGACCGTGACGAGAAAGGAGTGCAGCAGCGCCTCGCCGACGGGGGCGTTGAAGTCCACCGACATCCGGTAGTTGCCGAAGCCGGACCAGGGGGCGCTGCCCCAGTCGCGGATGTAGAACTGGGTGAGCTCCTTGAAGCTCATCACGATGCCGATCACCATCGGCACCAGATGGACCAGGAGTTCGAGCAGCAGGGCGGGCAGGAGCAGCAGGTACGGCAGTCCCACGCGGCGGATCCGCCCGGGGCGGCGCGAGCCGCGCGCCGCCCCGGGGGAACTCGTGGGGACCGACTCCCTGACGGGGGTGGTGGTCGTCATCGTGCTCACGCCGCCGGCATCTGCTGCTGGGCCTTCTCCAGCTTGGCCTTCACCGAGTCGGTGGTCACCGCGCGTCCGGCGGCGACGTCGGCGAACAGCTCCTTCACGGCGGTGCCGACCGCGGTCTCGAACTGCGACTCCGCGGCGACCTGGGGCAGTGCGGCGGCGCTGGTCGCGAGGGTGTTCTTCAGGACGGCGTTCGCGGGGGTGTTGAAGGCGGCGTCCGCCTGGGCGGTCTTGACCGGCGGGATGGAGCTGTAGGCCTTGTTGAGGATCTTCTGCTCGTCGTCGCTGGTCATGAACTTCACGAACTTGGTGGCGCCGTCGAGGTTGTGGCTGTTCTTGAAGACGGAGATGTTGATGCCCGCGACCATCGAGTTGACCTGCGCGCCGCTGCCGGGGGTGCCGGACTGCACGGGGACGGGGGCGATGCCGTAGGAATCCTCGCTCATGCCCTGCGACTTGAGGTTGGCGGAAGCGGACTGCCACAGCAGCATCGCCTGCTTGCCCTTGGCGAAGTCGCTGACGGACTGGTTCTGCGCGTACTCGGCGTCGCCGGTCGGGATGACCTTGTCCTTGGCCATGAGGTCGACGTACTGCTTGACCGCGGCGACCACGTTGTCGTTGGTGAAGTCGGGCTTGCCGTCGGCGGTGAAGAAGTCGGCGCCGTGCTGCTTGGCGAAGACGAAGACGTGGTGGATGTTCTCCGAGACGTTGGAGCCCTCGGCGCCGAGGACCGACTTGCCCTTGGCGGATATCTTCTTGCCGTCGGCGACCAGTTCGGCCCAGGTGGCCGGGGGCTTGGAGATGCCCGCGTCGGCGAAGATCTGCTTGTTGTAGTAGAGCGCGTACGCCATCGAGTACAGCGGTACGGCCGCCGGGTCCTTGCCCTGAGCGCCCGTCGAGCCCAGCGCGGAGTCGACGAAGCGGTCCTTGCCGCCGATCTTGCCGAAGTTCTTCGCGTCCCACGGCAGCAGCGCCCCGGTCGCCTGGAGCGAGGCGCTCCAGGTGTTGCCGATGTTCAGCACGTCGGGGCCCTGGCCGGAGGTGGTCGCGGTCAGGATCCGGTTGAGCAGGTCCGACCAGGGCACGACCTCCAGCTTCACCGTGATGCCCGTCTGCTGCTCGAACTTGTCGAGTTCGGGCTGGAGGACCTTCTTGTCGATCGCGATGCTGGCGCCCTGGTTGGAGGCCCAGTAAGTGAGCGTCTTCGGCGAGTCGTTGGACCCGCCGCCGCTGGACGAACCACCTCCGCAGGCCGTGGCCGCCAGGGCGAGAGACATGGTGACGGCGCCTACGGCCGCGGCTCGGATGCTGCGCATGGCTCCTGGTGTCCCCTTCCGGGATTGCCATCATGGCTTAATTTAGGACGTGAGTTAAACCTCGGAAGGCTGGTCCGTCAAGGGTTTCGACAGAGCCCGACGAACTCCGGTCACACCCCTTGACGGGTGTGTTCACGCCATGAAGCATTCCCCGGCGAGAGAGCGCTCCCTGAACTCCCCACCGTTCGCTTCCTGAACAAGGAGAGCCGCCCCATGTCATCCCACTCCCCGGACGGCCCCGCTGCGCAGGGCCACTTCGTCGGCCGCAGAACCGTCCTCGGCGCAGCCGCGGCTGCGGCCTCGACGGTGGCAGGCCTGTCGTCCACCCCGGCAACGGCCGCCCCGGCAACGGCCACACCGACAACTGCCGCGCCGACAACTGCCGCGCCGGCAGCGGCAATGCCGGTCCCTTCCCGGGCCCGCCCGCACGCCCTGCCCGGCGGCGGTGACCTCGGCCCCAACGTCCTCGTCTTCGACCCGTCGACCCCGGACATCCAGGCCAGGCTGGACGCGGTGTTCCGGCAGCAGGAGTCGGCCCAGTTCGGCACCGGCCGCTACGCACTGCTGTTCAAGCCCGGCACCTACCACGGGCTCAACGCACAACTCGGTTTCTACACCTCGATCGCGGGCCTTGGCCTCTCCCCCGACGACACGACCATCAACGGGGACGTGACGGTCGACGCGGGCTGGTTCAACGGTAACGCGACGCAGAACTTCTGGCGTTCGGCGGAGAACCTCGCCCTGGTCCCGGCGAACGGCACCAACCGCTGGGCGGTCGCCCAGGCGGCCCCCTTCCGGCGGATGCACGTCCGCGGCGGCCTCAACCTCTCCCCCACCGGCTACGGCTGGGCGAGCGGCGGCTACATCGCCGACAGCCGTATCGACGGCCAGGTGGGACCGTACTCGCAGCAGCAGTGGTACACCCGTGACAGCGCGATCCGCAGCTGGCTCAACGGCGTGTGGAACATGGTGTTCTCCGGGGTCGAGGGCGCCCCGGCGCAGACCTTCCCGAACCCGCCGTACACCACGCTCGACACCACGCCCGTCTCCCGCGAGAAGCCCTTCCTGTACGTCAGCGGCAGCGACCTGCGTGTGTTCCTGCCGGAGAAGCGGACCAACGCCCGCGGTGTCACCTGGGGCAACGGCACGCCGAGGGGTACGTCGCTGCCGCTCTCGCAGTTCTACGTCGCCAAGCCGGGCGTCAGCGCCGCGACCCTCAACCAGGCGCTGGCGCAAGGCCTTCATCTGCTGCTCACCCCGGGCATCTACCACGTGGACCAGCCGATCCGGGTGAACCACGCGGGTACCGTGGTCCTGGGCCTGGGGTACGCGACGATCGTGCCCGACAACGGAGTCACGGCCCTGAAGGTCGCCGACGTGGACGGCGTCCGGCTCGCGGGCTTCCTGATCGACGCCGGGCCGGTCAACTCCCGCACCCTGCTGGAGGTCGGGCCCACGGGCGCCTCCCGCGACCACTCCGCCAACCCCACCACCGTGCAGGACGTGTTCGTCCGCATCGGCGGCGCGGGCGCGGGCAAGGCCACCACCAGCATGGTGATCAACAACCGGCACACCATCGTCGACCACACCTGGGTGTGGCGCGCCGACCACGGCACCGGCGTCGGCTGGGACACCAACCGGGCCGACTACGGAGTCGTGGTCAACGGCGACGACGTCCTCGCGACCGGCCTGTTCGTCGAGCACTTCAACAAGTACGACGTGCAGTGGTACGGCCGCCGGGGCCGCACCATCTTCTTCCAGAACGAGAAGGCGTACGACGCCCCCGACCAGGCCGCGATCCAGAACGGCTCCGTCAGGGGCTACGCCGCCTACAAGGTCGGCGACGGCGTCACCGCGCACGAGGCATGGGGCCTCGGCAGCTACTGCTACTACAACGTCGACCCCACCATCGTGCAGCACAACGGCTTCGCCGCACCGAACCGTCCGGGCGTCCGCTTCCACAACGTCCTGGTCGTCTCGCTCGGCGGGAACGGCCAGTACGAACACGTGATCAACGAGACCGGCACACCGACCTCGGGTACCTCCACGGTGCCGTCCACGGTCGTGTCGTACCCGTGAGCCGGGGGCGGCCCCGCCCGACGAGGGACGGGGCCGCCGTACCGGTCATCACCGCACGAGCACCGCAGCCGGCGCCGGCGCGTAGCCGGTGGGGCGGGCCGTGAACGTGCCGCGGCCCTGGGTCCGGCTGCGCAACCGGGTCGCGTAGCCGAAGAGTTCGACCAGCGGCACTGTTGCCGTCACGACCGCCGCGCCGGCGCGCGCGGTCGAGCCCGAGACGCGACCGCGGCGTGCGGCGAGGTCGCCGAGCACTCCGCCGACGGCGTCGTCGGGCACGGTGACCGTGACCTCTGCGACCGGCTCCAGGAGGACCATCGCGCAGGCACGCAGGGCCTCCCGGAGACCGAGCCGGCCCGCCGTGCGGAAGGCGGTGTCCGAGGAGTCCTTCACATGGGTCGCCCCGTCGGTGAGGGTGACGCGCAGTCCGGTCACCGGGTGGCCGCCGAGCGGTCCCTCGGAGAGGGCGTCCCGGCAGCCGGCCTCGACCGCGCGGACGTACTCCTGCGGTACCCGCCCGCCGACGACCGTCGAGCGGAACTCGAAGCCCTCGGCCAGCGGTTGTACGTCGAGGACGATGTGGGCGAACTGGCCGGCCCCACCGTCCTGTTTGACGTGCCGGAAGACCAGCCCGGACACCCCTCTGCCGACGGTCTCTCGATAACTCACCCTGGGCCGACCGACGTTGACCTCCACCCCGTGGACGCGGCGCAGCTGCTCCGTCGCGACCTCAAGATGCAGTTCGCCCATGCCGGACAGCACCGTCTGGCCGGTCTCGGGATCCGTCCGCACGACCAGCGAGGGGTCCTCCTCGGCCAGCCGCGCGAGCGCGGAGGCCAGCCGGTCGGCCCCGGCCGGGCCGCGGGCCTCGACCGCCACCGAGACCACCGGCTCGGCGACACCGGGTGGTTCCAGGACGAGCGGGGCGCCGGGCGCGCACAGGGTCGAGCCGGCACGTGCGGACTTCAGTCCGACCACGGCGACGATGTCCCCGGCGACCGCCCGGTCGATCGGCGCGTGCCGGTCCGCCCGCACGCGCAGGATCCGCCCGATCCGCTCGGTGCGGCGTGCGACCGAGTCCCACACGGCGTCTCCCTTCTCGACCGTTCCCGAATACACCCGCAGATACGTCAGCCGCCCCGTCGGGGTGATGTTCACCTTGAACGCCAGCGCAGCGAACGGCGCCGCCGGGTCGGCGGTCCGTTCCTCCTCCACGCCCTGGTGCGTGCCCCGTACGGCGGGCACGTCCAGTGGCGACGGCAGATAGGCCACGACGGCGTCGAGCAGTGGCTCGATCCCCCGGTTGCGGTAGGCCGAGCCACAGAGCACCACCACTCCGTCGCCGCTGCGGGTCAGGTCCCGCAGCGCGGAGACGAGGGTCGGCGTGGCAACGGTGGACTCCAGGCAGAACTCCTCCATCGCCACCGGATGCAGCTCGGCCACCGCCTCCTCCAGCACCCGGCGCCGCCGCCCGGCCTCCTCGCGCAGCGCCTCCGGCACCGGCCCTTCCACGGCGTCGCCACCGCCGTCGGACCACACCAGCGACCGCATGCGCAGCAGGTCCACCACGCCGGTGAAGCCGTCCTCGGACCCGATCGGCAACTGCACGACGAGCGGAGCCGGGTGGAGCCGCCGTCGGATCGACTCGACGGCCGCGTCCAGGTCGGCGCCCGCGCGGTCCAGCTTGTTGACGAACGCGATCCGCGGTACGCCGTGCCGGTCGGCCTGCCGCCACACCGACTCGCTCTGCGGCTCGACCCCCGCGACGGCGTCGAACACGGCGACCGCTCCGTCGAGCACGCGCAGCGAACGCTCGACCTCGTCGGCGAAGTCGACATGGCCGGGGGTGTCGATCAGATTGATCCGGTACCCGTCCCAGGCGCAGCTCACGGCCGCGGCGAAGATGGTGATGCCACGGTCGCGCTCCTGGGGGTCGAAGTCGGTGACGGTCGTGCCGTCGTGGACCTCACCGCGCTTGTGCGTGGTCCCGGTCGCGAACAGGATCCGCTCGGTGAGGGTGGTCTTGCCGGCGTCGACATGGGCGAGGATGCCCAGATTGCGGACGGCGGTCTGAGTAGTGGTGCGCACGGCCCGGTGCCTTTCGGGAAATGGGGCTGGAAAAGGGCGGCGCGATTTCCCGTGCGGACGCGAACGCGGACGTCGGATGGATGTCAGGTTCTCTGACTGCCCGTCAATAACCAGGCGTACGTGCCTGCGTGAGTGAGGTCAGTCGTGCGTCACGGGTGTCCGGTACCGGCCGCGCAGCGGGCACCGGGCGGACGAGGACACCAGGATCACCTCGTACCGGGCGCGGGGAACGGCGAAAGCGGTGCGGTCAGGCACGGCCCTGCTCCCCTCACTCGTCCCACTGGTCGTCACGGCGCACGACGCACGGCCGAATGACGGCGGCGTGCGGTGTGTCCGTGGCGAGTGTAGGAAGGCCGACACGATCCGGTCATCCGGTTTTCCGACCGGCCGAACCCTGGTCCCGACGCCATGAGTCGACCGCTGCTGGAGTGCCGGTGGAAATGGAGTTCGGCCCGCCGGAAGGCCGTTGACATGCTTCGGAATAGCCGCCGAGAATATGGCGAACAAGGGGTGACCACCCTGGAAACAAAGGCGAACGGGATGGGCGGCATTCATGCCTGTGAGCGACGTCGTCTCCTTGGCCACGACCGGTGTCGTCGCCGACGCCGACGCGCTCCTGGCTGACCGGGACATCCTTTATTCCGGAGCGGCGTGGGCCACCGGACTCGGTGATCCCAAGGATCTGCGAGACCTTCCGGACGGCGATGGAATGGCCGCCTGCCTGAGGCGTTGCGCCATCGACCGGAAACTCGGGGGCGCGGACCCGGGGAGCCGGGCACTACGGGCGTGGCGGACGTACGGCTCCACCGCGCTGCGTGTCCACGCGGCACCGGCGCTGCGGATTTACGTGCGGGACTGGATTACCGATTCCACGGCAGCCGTGTTCGAAAGGTATTTCGTCTCGGTCATGACGGAACAGGGAATCGGAGAACACGCCCGGCCGTTCCGGGTCATGACGGATGACGAAATACGGGTTTCGCGGGCGGTGCTGCTGCTCCGGGATCTCGTGCCGGAAATCGCGGACAGTGTCCTGCCGTTCGTGCACCAGATCGTCGTACTCGACTCGCCCATTCCGAGCCTGTATCTGACCCAGGTACCCGAAACCGTATTCGTATCCGCTGCCACGCTTCACGGAGACACGCTCGGTCTCGCGGACGCCCTGCTCCACGAATCGCTGCACGAGAAGATGGCCGTACTGCGCCTGACCCGTCGGCTCGTACGGCCCGGTTACACCGACGAACACAGCGCGCGCGTACTGCTTCCGTGGAGTCTCGACCAGGCGACACCGAGGTGGTTCACCGCGGGCCGCATCATCTCCGCGGCGCACGTCTACACCCATCTCGCGGTGCTCCACACGACCGCGCTGCGGCAAGGGCGGCCGGAGGCGACCGGCTGTGACCCGCGGACCGTGCGGCAGCGGCTGGCCACGGCCGTGGAGCGCGGCGGGTTTCTGCTCGGGTCGCTCGAACTCGACAGTGTGCGCCGGGAGTTCGGGCCGGACGGGCTGCTGCTGCACCGGGAGCTGACACGGATGCTGGCCGCGGTCCGCGACGAGCTGCCAGCGAGTCTCGTCGGCACGCTCACCACCTGGCACGCCACACCACAGCGCGAGGTGCACACGTGAACTACAAGCTTGCGAAGGGCATTCAGTACCGGCCGTTGAGCATCAAAGGGCGGTTCCTCGCCTTCACCACCACGCCTCCCACGGTGCTGCAGGTCGACGCCGGTTCGGTGTTGCTGCTGAAGCTGTTCGAGCGCGGCCTGACCGGCGACGAACTCGTCGCACGCTACGCGGAGTTGCGCAAGAAGAGCGACGCGGACGCACGCAAGGAACTCGCCCGCCGGGCCGACGGCCTGGCCGGAGCGGGACTTCTCGAAGAGCTTCCCGCCCGACCGTAGGCCCGTAGGCCCCCACACGGTCGAGACGGGAGATGCCCGCACGGGAGGAGGTGTGACCCATGGGTTCCGAAGACAAGTCCAGGATCGACGTCGAGCAACTGGCCGAGCTGGCCGCGGACGCCGAGGACGACGGCAGCTCCACCAGCCCCGTGATCCCCGAGATACAGGCGCAGGCGCAGTACCCCGCGGTCAGCTGATCCGGCAGCGCTCGGACACCGCGGGCCGAGGAGCCCCGGCGGTCCGCAGCCGTACTCGTGGTGGCGCCCGGCCGCGGCGCCACCACGGGCGGCGGCACCGGATTCCGCGCCGCACCGGATTCCGCGCACGCTCCACTCAGCGCCCACCCGGCCGACATCCCCACCCACCAGGCTTCCTCCACGAGGGAGGGACAGGACATGTCCAAGGCACGGCACCTCCTCGGCACCGGCCCCTTCGGGGCGGCGGCGGGCATCCACGCCGACATGGCGACCTTCTCGGAGATCGCGTCCGAGCTGCTGCACGCGCACACGGGGCTCCGTCCCCCGAGCCCCGCTCAGGATGCCGCGCTCATCGAGCACAGCGTCGCACGCTCGACGACGCTCGACTCCTTCCGTGCCCTGCACGGCCGCAAGGACCCCGCCGAGGCGGCCCGCATCCTGCGGCGAGGCGCCCAGCTGTTCGCCTCCGCCGCACCGCAGACCCAGCTCGCGGTGCCCGGCCACGCCTACGCCCTCGCCACCGACTGGTCGGCCGTCGAGGCCGGCCGGGCGCTCAGGACGGTGATCAGTGAGGATCTGGCGGTGCCGCACAGCTATGTGGCCGCGACGCCGCGACACGTCCGGGCCGTCGGAAACGGCCTGCGGCTCATCAAGGCGGCCGTCGGCGAGTTCGGCGCCTCGATCGTCTCCTCCGTGCGGGGCGCGGTGCTGATCGAGGACAGCATCATCGAGTCCGCGTTCATCGTTCCGGCGCCGTTCGTGTCCGTCCTCAACACCCAGGTGCTCGCCAGTCCGCTCAGGACGGCGGATGCCGTGCTCCACGAGGCCGCGCACCAGAAGTTCTACGACCTGCTGGTCTGCCGGCGGCTCGTGAACCCCGACTACGACTACCTGGGCGGCGCGCTGTTCGGCATCCCGTGGAACCCGGTGGCGGGCGAACGACGCCGGATGGACTGTCTGCGCGTCCTGTCCACGATCCATGTGTACGCGCATCTGCTGGAGTTGCTGCTGAGCGTGTGGGAAGGCTCCCTGGCCGACCGGGACGAATGCGACGGCATGCTCACCGAGTACTGGCAGCGGGCGCGGTTCTTCGACGCGGCGGTGCGCAGCGGCGTGGTGCGTTCGGCTCTCGGACCGGACGCGCGGGCGATGGTCGACTGGCTCGCCGCGGTCATGGACACCCACCGGGAGACCCTGGCGGCGGCCGGACGGGACGCGGACGGGCCGTACACGGCGGACGCGCTCGAACAGGTCCATCGGTTCGAGTCGGAGGCCGCTCTCGTATGAACCAGGCGCCCGTATGACACAGGTCCCGGTATGACCCAGGCCCTCGTATGACACAGGCCCCGGCAAACGGCGTCCCGGTTCTTTGGGCCGTTCTCACGGATTCTGAAGAGGTTCCCGGACATTCCCGTTCAGTCCTATTTCTCCGGTCTCGCGCCGGCCCGGCATTTTCCGGACATTCATCTGACTGGCATCGACAACTCGGGAGCTACGACGAAACCCTTTCCGGAGCGCCATGCCGGACAGACGCGGTTCGTCAAGGGGAACCTCCTCGACTCCCGCATCTGGCCGAAAAGCGCGCTGGACTTCGTGCTGTTGGGCAACGCGACGCCCAACTCCTTCACGTCCACGCCCGATACGCGGGAAGTCGTCCGCAACCTGCGGGTTCGAGGCCGGCGGGGCGACCGGCGGCCGGTCCCACGCGGTGTCGACTTCGCCGTGGAGTCCCGGAAGTTGCGCCACAACGACTTCGTCGAGGCGCGCGACAGGGGATGCGAATGCGTTCCCCAGTGTTCCGGGGGATTCATCAAGAGCGCGTGTGGACCTCTCGTGAAGTTCGGGCAATGGCCGAGAAACCGGGACTCGCATACGAGGGACGCATCACCGTGGAAGTCACGGGCGGTGATGTCTCG
This sequence comes from Streptomyces sp. NPDC050625, assembly GCF_040654755.1. NCBI lineage: Bacteria > Bacillati > Actinomycetota > Actinomycetes > Kitasatosporales > Streptomycetaceae > Streptomyces > Streptomyces sp. NPDC050625. The sequence continues at coordinate 628,131 of NZ_JBFAIQ010000002.1, read as the reverse complement.
GTTGGCCGATGGACGCCCTTGTGTTTTGCGCTCAGGCCTAATCTGTTCCCGCAGCAGCTTGATGTGAACGCGGCAAGCGAATGGATTGGACTCGATTGGACACGCAGAAGACGCGGAAGACGACGTTCGCCCCGCTGCGCCGGAGCATGCTGGTCCCCGCTCCCGCCCTGGTTCTGATCGCGGGCACTCTCTTCTCACGCGTCGGCGACTCGTTCGCCTCCCTCGGCATGGTGCTGGACGCGGCGGACAAGGACTTCCGCTTCGGCGTGACGGAGGTCTTCCTCGCCGAGCTCGTGCCCACGGTGATCGGCGCGCCGTTCATCGGGTCGCTGGTGGACCGGGTCAGCGCGCGGTCCGTGTGCCTGTGGGCGCTGGTGGTCCAGGCGCTGTCGCTCGGCGGTGCCGCCGCCGTGGACGCCTTCCATCTGCGCGTGGGCCTGATCGCCCTGTCGGGTCTGGCCGGAGTGGCCTCGGTGGCCGCGGGCTTCAAGATGCTCCCCGTCATCGCGGGAGAGGAGCACACGGGCCGGGCGAACAGTCTGCTCACCGCGGGACTCTCGGTGGCGGGGCTGATCGGTCCCGCGCTGGCGGGCCTGCTGCACTCCGTGTGGGGCACCGCGTTCCTGCTCGGCGCCGACGGTGTCTCGTTCCTGGTGCTCGCCTGGTGCACCGCGCTCGCCGTCCCCCGCTCGGTGGACGTGGCCATCGGCCGCAGGCCCGCGACGAAGCTGTCGGACGGATACCGGGCGCTGCGGCACGCGCCGGTCGTCGGCGCGCTCATCCCCACACTGGCGGCGGCGATGCTGGCCACCAGCATCGAGGGCGTCGCGGGCGTCTACTACCTGCGTGACGTGGCGGACGGCAACGACAGCGTCTTCGGCCTCTTCCTGGCGACCTGGGCGCTGGGCAGCATCCCCGGCGCACTGCTCGCGGGCCGTGCGGGATGGTCGCAACGGCACACCGCGCTCATCCTGGGCGGGGTGCTCGGCATCTCCGTCGGGCTGGTGCTCGCCGGCGCGCTGCCCATGGCCCCGGTGATCTTCCCGCTGTTCCTGCTCGCAGGCTTCGGCAACGGTGTGTGCAACGTGGGTCTACGCAACGCGGTGCACACCAATGTCCCCGCCGAGGTGCACGGCAGCGCCTGGGCCTGCTACCAGGCCCTGTCCCGGTGCTGCATCGGCCTCGGCTATGTGCTGGGCACCCCCAACAGTCTCGTCTCCAGCCGTGGCCAGGTGATCGTCTCCGGCGCGATTCCGCTGGCCTTCGTGGTGTGGGAGATGCTGCGCTCGCTGCGTCGCCGACAGCCGGCGGTGGGAGAGGTCTCCGGCTGACGCACTGACCGGGGCCCACCTGGTTCTCGTACAGGTACCGATCACCTCACCCGCGCCGCCGCAGCCGGCCCGCTCGTCCGACAGGCCCCCTCCGCCCTACGACTCCCACCGGAACGGCCGGGCGTGGAATCCGCCACAATTTGTCCATTTAAGGATGGATGAATGCATAAATGGAGTCCTTGGATCCGGTTGCCCTCCTCCGGTTTCCAGCTCCAGGGACTCAACGACCAGTGGCATGGGAGAAGCGTTTGATCACGGTACGTAAGCGACGCACCGGGCTGATGGCTACGGCCGGCGTATTCGGCGGCGTACTCGCACTCACGGCTCTAGGCGGTACCAGCCACGCTGCCACCAGCGACAATGGCCCCGGGACCGACTCGATACCGCAGGCGCAGACGCAGTCGCCGTCACCGACACAGTCGCCGACGCCGACGCCGACGGATCAGACGGGCGCCCAGGACGTTTCCGACGCCCGAATAAAGATCACGCCCGGGGAAGGTGCCTACAACGTCGGGATCAACGCGCCCGTCACGGTCACCGTCAGCAACGGCAAGCTCACCAAGGTGACCATGACCGCCGTCGCGACCGGTACCGAGATTCCGGGCACCCTGTCCGCGGACGGCACGTCCTGGCAGCCGGACGGCCCGCTGCAGAAGGCCACCAGATACCAGGTCGCCGCGGAGGCCGAGGACGCCCAGGGCCGCTCCGCCACCGGGAACGCCACGATCACCACGATCTCCCCGGCCAACAACTTCATCGGGCACCTCTCCCCCGAGAACGGCTCGACCGTCGGCGTGGGCATGCCGGTGACGGTCAACTTCGGCAAGGCGATCAGCAACAAGGCCGCCGTGGAGTCGAAGATCCAGGTCAGCTCCAGCAGCGGCCAGCAGGTCGTGGGCCACTGGTTCAACGACCACCGCCTGGACTTCCGCCCCATGAACTACTGGCAGCCCGGCTCCACCGTCACCGTCAAGCTCAACGCCTACGGGATCCAGAAGACGGTCACCTTCAAGATCGGCCGGAGCCAGGTCAGCACCGTCGACGCCGAGACGAAGCAGATGACCGTCGTACGGGACGGCAAGACGATCAAGACCATCCCGATCTCGTCCGGCAGCCCCGAGCACCCGACGTACAACGGTCAGATGGTCATCTCCGAGAAGTTCCGGCAGATCCACATGAACGGTGCGACCGTCGGCCTCACGGAGAAGGACGGCAAGCCCTCGTACGACATCAAGGCCGTGCCGCACGCCATGCGCCTGACCTCCTCGGGCACGTTCATCCACGGCAACTACTGGGGTGCCGACTCGGTCTTCGGCAAGGTCAACACCAGCCACGGCTGCGTGGGCCTGAAGGACGTCAGGGGCGGCGGCGACGGCAGGCAGCCCGCCGCCTGGTTCTTCGACAACTCGATGATCGGTGACGTAGTGATCGTCAAGAACTCCGACGACAAGACCACGCTGGCCCCGGACAACGGCCTCAGCGACTGGAACATGCCGTGGAGCGAGTGGGTCGCGGGCAGCGCGACCGGCTGACGCACGTCACACCACGCATGAGACCCTGCCCCTGCATGCCCGGCACAGCCGTCGGGCAGTTGAACGGCAGGGGTGCTCATGCGGCAGACGATCGCCAGGTTGAGAGATGTGTCCTGGGTGTTGGCACCACTCGGGTTGGCCATCCTGGCAGGGGCCATCGGGTACACCCTCGCGAACTACAAGTCGGTCACAGTCATGGGTGACTCGATGAGGCCGACATTCCGCCCGGGTGATCGACTGTTGATCGAACAGATCGACGCGACCGAGATACGTCGAGGTGATGTCGTACTCATCGATGCACCCGAGCGCTATGTGGCCGAACCGGTGTTGCGACGGGTCATCGGGATGGGCGGCGATCACGTGGTGGGGGCCGGGAATCGGGTCACGGTGAACGGAAAGCCACTCGACGAGCCGTATGTGGCGGATGTCTACGAGGACCTGGTGGTGGCCCCGTACGACGTGAAGGTCCCGGAGGGGCGGTTGTTCGTGCTCGGCGACCACCGTGCGAACTCCAACGACTCGCGTTACCACCTCAGTGAGCAGTCAGGCAGTTTCGCGGCCTCCGGGGTACAGGGGCGAGTAATGGAGGACTCCGCCCCGCCGACAGTTCTGGTGACAAGCGGAAGCCTCGGGATTGCGCTGACCCTGCTCGGCATCGGAGGGTACGTGGCCAGACGACGCGCCCAGAGATCGCTTCCGCCCGCCGCACCGTGGCTCGTGGGCTGAGGCGTTGCTGCTACGGGCGTACCCCGACGGTGTCTCAACGGAGTGGATCTTCGTCGGCGGTCCGGGCCAGCAGCTCCCGGGCCTCGTGGATGCGGGGATGGGCCGGATGCAGATACTTCTCGCAGTCGGTCAACGCCCGTCGCGCCGCGGACTCCGCCTCGCTGCGGCGCCCCAGGCCGTACAGGGCTGTGGCAGTGGCCAAGTCCAGGGCCCCGCTCTTCTCCCGAACCCGAACCGGCCTGTGTCGACGGGCCTCAGTCAAGGCTTCCTCGTATCGGCCCTGCCCGTTCAGGCTGCGCACCAGCACGCAGTGCAAAGCGGCAGCCGTGCCCCCGGCCGCACGTGGCAGATTCGCCCGCGCAATGACCTCGGCCTCCGCGTAGCGGCCCTGCCCGCACATCGCATACGCCAGGTTGTCCAAAGCGGACAGTTCGATGCTCCACACCTCGGTGAGATGCGCTTTGCGCGTCGTGGCGCGCAGTACGGCATTCGCCTCGGCCTCAGCCTCCGCGTACCGCCCCTGGTGAATGAGGGCCACCACACGGTTACCCCGAACCACCAGCACCAGTCCCGGATCGACGTCCGCTGCCGGCTCCAACTCCCCGATCAACGTCTCCAACTCGGTGAGCACATCCGCTCCACGCCCGTGAGCCACGGCCACCGCCGTGGCCAGAGCCCTGGCATGCCACACCGTCAGGGGGTTTCGTCTCCGAAGGCGCCGCGGCGCCGCCGCCAGTGCCCTCGCTCCGGCTTCGGCCTGCTCGTACTCTCCTGCCTCAACCAGGTCCCCGAGCCGGTCGAGGGCCACCGCATCCGAACGAGACATACGGGCGTAGGCCCACCAGGGCCGCGCAAGGAACTCCACGAGGCGCGAGGTTACGTGAGGCTGGGCGGCGTTCGTCAGCAGGGTGCGCCTGGGCGAACCAGTCGACCGTGCCACTGGCGTGCCGGATGCGAGGGTCAGCCACGGTGAGTCGCCCCCGACCGAGGACGTCCGGGCCGCCGCTCGGCGGCCGGCCCGGACGTCGGGATCAGGCGAGGTCGAACCGATCGAGGTTCATCACCTTGTTCCACGCGGCCACGAAGTCACGCACGAACTTCTCCTTCGAGTCGTGCTGGGCGTAGACCTCTGCGACGGCCCGGAGTTGGGAGTTCGAACCGAAGACCAGGTCGACAGGGGTGGCGGTCCACTTGACGTCGCCCGTGGCACGATCCCGGCCCTCGAACACGTTCTCCGTCGACGCGGACGCCTTCCATTCCGTGTCCATGTCGAGCAGGTTCACGAAGAAGTCGTTGGTCAATGTCCCGGGCCGGTCGGTGAAGACACCGTGCGGGGACTGCCCGGCGTTGGCGTTCAAGGCCCGCATGCCGCCGACGAGAACCGTCATCTCGGGCGTGGTCAGATTCAGCATGAACGCCCGGTCCACCAGCCGCTGCTCCGGCGGCAGCTTCTCACCGGCTCGCAGATAGTTGCGGAACCCGTCGGCGGACGGTTCGAGCACGGCGAACGACTCGACGTCGGTCTGTTCCTGCGCGGCGTCCGTGCGCCCGGGTGTGAACGGGACCGTGATGTCGTGCCCGGCCTTCTTCGCCGCCTGCTCCACGGCCGCACACCCGCCCAGCACGATCAGGTCCGCGAGCGAGACCTTCTTCCCGCCGGACTGGGAGCGGTTGAAGTCCTGCTGGATCTGCTCGAAGGTCCCCAGCACCTCGGCCAGTTCGGCCGGGTTGTTGACCTCCCAGTCCCGTTGTGGTGCAAGGCGGATACGCGCCCCGTTGGCCCCGCCCCGCTTGTCGGTCCCGCGGAAGCTCGCCGCCGACGCCCACGCGGCGGCCACCAGACGGGAGACGGGCAGGCCTGATGCGAGGACCTTGCTCTTGAGGGCAGCGATGTCCGCCTCCCCGATCAGCTCGTGATCGACCGCGGGGACGGGGTCCTGCCACAGTTGCGGCTCCGGAACCCACGGGCCGAGGTTGCGCGAGGCGGGGCCCATGTCGCGGTGCAACAGCTTGAACCACGCCCTGGCGAACGCGTCGGAGAGTTCGTCGGGGTTCTCGTGGAAGCGCCTGGAGATCGGCCCGTAGACCGGATCCAGCTTCAGCGCGAGGTCCGTCGTCAGCATCATGGGGGCGTGTCTCTTCGACGGGTCATGGGCGTCGGGCACGGTGCCCTGGGCCGCGGGATCCTTGGGGGTCCACTGCTTGGCCCCGGCGGGGCTCTCCGTCAGCTCCCAGTCGTACTTGTACAGGTTGTCCAGAAACCCGTTGTCCCACCGCGCCGGCTCGTAAGTCCAGGCGCCCTCCAGCCCGCTGGTGAACGCATGGGCGCCCTTGCCGCTGCCGGAGGTGTTCCTCCAGCCGAGGCCCTGCTGCTCGATGGGGGCGGCCTCGGGTTCCGGACCGATACTGTCGGCAGGGACAGCACCGTGGCATTTGCCAACCGTGTGGCCGCCGACGATGAGCGCGACCGTCTCCTCGTCGTTCATCGCCATACGAGCGAAGGTCTCGCGGATGTCGTGGGCGGCGGCCAGCGGATCCGGGTTGCCTTGGGGCCCCTCCGGATTCACATAGATCAGGCCCATCTGCACGGCACCCAAAGGCCTGTCGAACTGCCCCGGCCCGCTGTAGCGCTCGTCTCCGAGCCAGGTGTCCTCAGGCCCCCAGAAGATCTGGTCGGGCTCCCAGATGTCCTCGCGCCCGAAGCCGAAGCCGAACGTCTTGAGGCCCATCGACTCGTAGGCACAGTGGCCGGCGAAGATCAGCAGATCGGCCCAGGAGATCTTGCGGCCGTACTTCTGCTTGATCGGCCAGAGCAGCCGGCGCGCCTTGTCGAGGCTCGCGTTGTCGGGCCAGCTGTTGAGGGGGGCGAACCTCTGGGAGCCTGTGCCGCCACCACCGCGGCCGTCGGCCGTGCGGTACGTACCGGCGGCGTGCCAGCTCATCCGGATGAACAGCGGCCCGTAGTGGCCGTAGTCGGCCGGCCACCAGTCCTGCGAGGTCGTCATCAGCTCGAAGAGGTCCCGCTTCAGCGCCTCGACGTCGAGGGTCTCGAACTCCTCTCTGTAGTCGAAGTCCTCACCCCTCGGGTCGGACTGGGGCGAGCGCTGACGGAGAACCGAGAGGTCCACCTGGTTCGGCCACCAGTCCATGTTCGTTCGGGGCCGATGCGGCGTGGGGGTCGGGGCGGGGATGAGCGGGTTCTCGCTTTCACTGGCGGACACGTCGGGCCTTCTCTCTGTCTTGCTGTCCGTTCCTCAACCGACTCAGGATGATGAGATGGCCGCACGAAAGGTCGAATTTACTCCAGTGCGTCTGGATTCATCCGCCATTCAGCGGGTCGCGCTCATGTCCGTGTGATCCACATCGGCCGCGACCACCGAAGCGGACCTGTCCGCCACGACGACGATCATCCGCGCCCCGCCCGGTCTCCTCGTACGGCCGCGCGAGCCGTCGTCCGAGACCTCGTCGAGCGACAAAGAAGCAGCACAGAAGAAGCTCGACGCCCTGCCCTCCGTTACTCGGAAGAAGGAAACACCTCTCGCCCCCGACCAGATCCGGGAGATCACTGAGAGGACCGGAGGCATCGCACAACGCATCCAAGCAGCCGACACCGACAAGAAAGGCCCGCTCTACGAGGCCCTGAGCATCACGATCACCTACGAAAACGCAACAAGGACCGCGACCGTTAGGTCGAGGCCCTCGCTTCCGTATCGTTACTGCGAGTGTCCGAGGGGCGAGTGAACGGCTGACGATACGGTCGTGGCGCAAGGGAAGTTCTGCCTCTGACGAGGTGTGATGCTTCATCGCCACCGCCAACGGCGTGCCACAGTGCAGTCAGATGTACCACTCTGATGAGCATCCAAAGAACTAGGCCAGACATACTCGGCCGTTCAGTGCTGAAGAGGCTCCAGTACGCCCAGGCGCTGCAACTCCATAATGTGTTCGGCTGCACGCCGGGGCGCTTCCCCGCCGGTGACCAGCACACCGGCTTCGATGTTGCGCCGAGCGGCGGACTCGGTCAGGTTGGCGCTGCCGAGGAAGAGCGTGCGGCGATCGGCGACGGCGAGCTTGGCGTGCTGGCGCGAGCCGGCCTGCCTGGCCGGCTCGCGGGCCCAGGCCCACAACTTCACTCCGGGCACCGACGCGAACGCGTCGGCGGGCTCCTTCCCCGAGAGAAGTCCGCCGGCGCCGGCAAGAGTCTCGACGACGATGTGCGTCCGCACGCCTCTGTCCAGTGCCTCGGTCAGGACCCGTGTCAGGGCGGGGTAGGGGCGAGCCGCGTACGTCATGGCCAGCAGTTCGTACTGGGCCGCGTTGATGACCTCGATGAGCACCTGGGCGGTGGCGCGGACAGGTACAGCGGGTGTGGAGGGGCCACTCCAAACCGTACGGACCCGGACCGTGTCCCGGGCCTTCTGCCGGGCGGCGACGTAGCCGCGCAGATAGGCAGCCGCCTCGGCCGGCGGCACCGACTCCGACTCGATCGCGTCGCACAGTCGCGCCACGGCCTCGCCGACCGCCGGTGTCGCCAGCGCGGTCAGTATCCGTTCCCTGGAGCGTGCCCGTGCCAGCAGCCCGACCAGGTCCTTGCTGCGGGAGAGCCCGAGGGCCTCGACGGCAGCCTCGGCGGCGTTCTCGAACGCGGCTCGGCTCACGGCAGCAGGCCGACCGGCGTCAGCACCGGCTCCTTGTCCCCAGCCAGCGGAACGAGGAACCGACGGTCCAGGAACCGGTTGCCGCGTTCGCACGTCGTCTCCGAGACGAACAGGCAGACGTGGCACGCGGCCCCGTGGAGGAAGTCGGCCGGGTCGTGCGGCAGACGCTCGGCACAGAGGGGATCGGCCGAGCAGTGACCGGCGTCGGTCAGGGCCCGACGTACGATCCGGTCGAACTCGTGCTCCTCGGCAAGGGAGACCAGACCGCCCAGGGTGCCCTCGGAGTCGGGAACCGCGGTGTAGATGAGGATGCCTGTCCTCGGGTTCTGCTCGTCCCCCGCGTATATCCGCTCGGCGAGCGAGGCGGAGTTGTACCCGCATTCCAGCGCAATGGTGCGGATCAGCAGGTGGGACAGAGTGTGCAGGGCGATGTACCGGGCTCCGGGCCAGCCGTAGTAGGGGTCGAAGTCACTCGTCTTGCGGTCCGACTTCCGGTTGGCGCGGAATCGTGCGTAGGCCTCTCTGTGCGCCTCCATCTGCGCGGACTTCTCCATGCGGACGACCCACTGTGCCATCAGATCGTCCCATACGCGCAGGAAGACACCCTCGCCGCGGACCTCACTCGCCGGCACCCAGTTGCGGACTCCGCGGGACAGTTCGACTCGCGTGGCGATCTCCGGGGATTCCGGGTCGGGCGCATCGAGCCGGGTGAAACCGATCAGTGCCCGTGCCTCGCGCAGCCGCTCGACCTGCCTGATGTCGGAGAAGAGCTCGCTCAGACGGACGGGCACCGGGACCTGTCGGAGTGCGAAGTCGTCGCTGGGAACGGGGACGGGCCCGGAGAGCGCGTCCCATTCCGGCCCGAAGAGGTCGGCCTGAACGTCGGGCGCGGAGGGAGCGGGTCCGGCCGTCCCCTGTTTGCGCGCTGTGATGGTTGCGACGACCGCGTCGGCGTCGAACTCCTTCAGGAAAGCGAACTTGGGCATGCGGGCCATGAAGTCGAACTGGGTCCGGTCCTCGACGAGTTCGAGGTCGGGCCAGTGGTCGTCGAGGAGCTTGTCGATGTCTCCGCCCTGGGCCTTGGGCAGGGCCAGCGCGCTGAGGGTGAGCGGGAACCACTGGTTGGAGGCGCCCGCCACCATCAGGACGGGCTCCTGCGCGCAGCCGGTCGGCTCGTAGGTCCCCAGGTGCGGGTGTCGACCGCGGCATGAAGGCAGGTTGCGGCGGCCCCGCTCCCCCATGGCTTCCCGGATGTTGCGCTTGACTCCGCAGGCGACGCATTCGATGGTGACGTTGGCCGCCTGGTTGCCGCCGTGGTCCTTCATGCGCAGCTTCGGTCGCGGTGTCTTGCCGCAAGCCTGACCGTGGTGGACGTACGCGGTGTACGGGAACTCGTCGAGATGACCGGCGGTGCAGACCAGGGTGAAGCGGGCGGCCACGGCGAGCGGCTTGCCCCGCTTGCAGTCGTGGACGAACTTCGCCTCGTGCGGTGTCCGTGGGTTGGAGTTGAAGAACACGAACTCTCCGGAGTCGATGGCTGCCAGCACGTTGCACGCGGTGCAGCGCAGCCACTGCGGGAAGGGTGTGACGGGCACGCCGACTCCCTGGGCCGCCCAGCCTTTCGGGTCGGTGTCGGCGCCCTCGAGCCAGGGAGCGGCACGCAGCTGTTCGACCTGTCCGCGCCCGTAGCGCTGGAGGGACCTGTTGACCGCGGCGCGGAGACGGGGCTCGTCGATGTCGTAGTCGGTGATGCCGGAATGGCTCCAGGAATCGATGCCCCTGATGAGGACCGAGAAGTTCGGCAGGTCGACGAGGGCGCCGACACCGGCGGTGAACATGAGGTGGCTGGGCCGTACGGCGCCGACCCTGCGGTTGCCGGCATGGGTGCTCATCGCTGTGCCTTCCTGGCCGTGTCGGCCGTGAGGGGCCCGTACTCGTCGCTGTCCACGGTGGCCGCCATGTCGGGGTCGGACTCGGTCCCGGGTGTGCCGAACGTCCAGTCGGGTCCGCCGCCCGAGGGCTCTTCCAGGAACGCCCCGCCGCCGGGCAGGAGCAGGTTGATCTCGTTCTCCGTCTCACGCATCGACATGCCGACCGTGAGCTCGGTCCACCGGGAGCCGTCGGCCCGCCTGAGGAGTCCGTTCACGACGGTCGTCTTGTGCTTCTCCTTGCGGTAGCCGAGCGCCGAGCTGCTCTCGTCGCGCTTGCGGCGCCATTCGTCCTTCAGCCGGTCCAGCCGTTCGCTCAGGTACTGGCGCGGCCGGTCGCCGCCCACCCGTTCGGCCCGTTCCAGAAGCCGCCGTTCGATGTGCTGCGCGAGCGGTCCGTCGAGGTCGACGTGGTGGGCGTCGAGGTTGCGGGAGGTGTCGTAGGCCGCGTGCCGCAGCGCGGCGACGTACGTGGCGGCGACGCCCCGGTCGAGTGCGCGGCGGGTGTAAGGGGTGACGGAGAGTGCCTCCACCTGACGGTAGAACGTCGCGTGGTAGTGCTCGAAGTCCTCGTAGTGCGCGAGGTCTCGGGGTCGGGACCAGTTGTAGAGGGTCACCACGAGACCTGGACGCCTGGCGTCACGGCCGACCCGGGAGGACGCCTGGATGTACTCGGCGGTGTTCTTGGGCTGGCCGACGACCAGCATCAGACCGAAGCGGGAGACGTCGACACCGACCTGCAGCATGGAGGTGGCGAGTACCACGTCGACGGCCTGCCGGATGGTCGGCGTCATGGAGGCGCGGGGCTCTCGCTTCTCCTTCATGGCGACCGCGTACTCCTGGAAGAAGGCGCGCCGTCGTACCGAGGTGTCACGCTCGGGGTCGAATTCGATCTCCAGCCTCTTGAGGGCGGCCCCGATGTCCGCCGAGGAGATGCGGGAGGTCAGCTCCTGGATGCTGAGCATGCCCGCTCTGCTCACGATGCGGTCCGAGAGTGTGTCCTGGCCCTTGCGGCTGCCGTTGGCACGCACCCGGGTGGTGATGTCGTCGTCCATGTACCGTCGCATGCCGGCGAGTTCACGGGTCGCGTTGAAGTAACCGACGAGGGTCATGTACGGGTCCGCGGGGCTGCCGTAGTCGTCGAAGAGCTGCTGTCCCGCGAGAAGCAGGATCTCCGCGACGCGGATCTCGGCGGCTTTCAGTCGCGTGCCGTGCGCACACACGCCGAGGTAGCGACGGCCCGGGTTCTCCCGGCTCAGTTCCACCTGCCGGGAGAAGAAGGTGTCGCCGACGTCCAGCACCTGGGGCGGGAAGACGGCGACCTCGCGGCCGAAGACACCGCGTACCTGGTCGGCGGCCCGCTTGGTGGTCGCGGTGGACGCGACGATCTTGGGGCCGGTTTCCTGGCGCTGTCCGTGGGCGTCGGTGAAGCTCCACGTGCACAACTGGTCGACGGCGGCTTCGAAGAGGCCCACGGTGGTGCCGAGGGCGCCGGAGATCAGATGCAGCTCGTCCTGGATGATCAGGTCGGGGGGCCGCAGGCGGGTGACGGGCTGGGCGGTCACACCGGGCAGAGCGCCCCGGGCGTTGTGCCGGCCGCCGCAGCCGGTCTTGGCGTCTAGATCGTCGTGCCGGTACCCGTGGCGGGGGCAGAGCTCGGTGACCCTGCCGAACAGCAGGCCCGCGTAGCCGTTCCACGGGAGCTGCGCGAACTTGTCGACCGTGGCGATCAGCAGCGAGGGCGCCAGCCGGTAGATCTCCTCGTCGACGGTGAGGACCGGGATCCCCTCGCCGATCGCTTCGCGACGGGAGAAGGGGCAGCGGTCCTCGCCCTCCGCGCGCGGGCAGTACAGCAGGATGCGGCGGCGGCCTTCGTCGTACTCCATGTTCGAGCGGGCAGTCAGGCCGCTGCCGCACCAGGGGCAGGTGAGGACCTGCAGGACGCGGGCGTGCTTGTCGCTGGCGCTCTCCTTGGCCTCGGCTATCTGTTCCTTCGCCTCGTCGAACCAGTTGGGCGAGACGGAGGTGCCCACCCAGAGTCCGATACGGAAGGGAGTGGAGCCCCAGCGCCGGTCGCGTGCGTACTCCTCGCGGCGCAGCACCTCACAGGCACTCACCAGAGCGGCCGCGCGTTGGAACTGCTGGGCGGTCAGCAGCCGCAGGGTGTAGCGCATGAGCACGCCCACCCCGGCCTCGCCGCTGCGGGCCTCGGCTCCCGAGCCGACCGTGCCCTGCAGGCGCCTGAGCGCGAAGGTGTAGGCGGCCAGGCCCAGATATGCCTCGGTCTTGCCACCACCGGTCGGGAAGAAGAGCAGATCGACGAGGGCTGCACGGCCGGTGCCGCGGTGCGGGTGTCCGGGCTGGGTGAGGGAGGCGACGTTCAGCAGGACGAAGGCGAGCTGGAACGGACGCCAGCTGGCTGCCGCCTTGCCCCTGCCGTGGACCTCCTCCTGCGCCTCCCGGTAGGAGAAGGGGTCGTTCTCTCGGCCGGCGCGGGCGGCCGCGATGGCGGTGTTGCGCCGCTGCAGGGCCATGGCCCGGTTGGCGAAGCGGAAGGCCGCCAGAGCCGTTTCGTCGGCCAGGAGCCGGTCGATGCCGAGGGTGATGCGGTCGCAGACCTCGAGTGCCTGCTCGATCGCGACGTCGGCCGATTCACGCAGGTCGTCGGGGAGCGAGCGGGCTGCCTGGCGCTGCTGTTCCAGCCAGGTGCCGTATCCGTCGGCCAGCGGGGCGAGGGCCGCGCCGAGTTCACTCCGGCGGTCGGGCACGGCGAGCGCGGCAAGTTCGTCCATGCCCAACTCCAGCCCCCGCAGCAGGTCCTGCTCCTCGAGTGCCGGGGCGGTCGTGGCCCGCACGTCGTACTCGGGGAGCCAGACGGTGGTCAGGCGGTGGGCGTTGCGTTCGCCGTCGCGGACGTGCGCGTGCACGGCCACGTTGCGGCCCTTGGCGTGGCTGAGGCTGTCCCGGTAGAGGAGACGCAGCCGCCGCTCCTCGGGATCCTCGGGCACCTTGCCGGGGCCGGCCATGTCGAGGGGATCGTCGACCGGCAGGAAGACCGCGGCCTGGTCATCGGGAAAGGCGGTGACGTCGATCTCGGTCTGGAAGAGCCAGTGGGCGTCGCGTGCGTCCCGGCTGTCCGGCTGCCGGTTCACCAGGGCCAGCTCGACTATGCGCAGGTCTTCGGCGTCCGTGCGGCCGGTGTGCCGGCGTACCTGCACGTCGAGGACGATGGCTTCGCCGTCGAGTTCGACGGCCCGGTCGGCCGCGCCCGTCACGTCGATGTCCACCAGATGCTCGACGGGCTCACGCGACCAGACCCTGCGGGTCGTCCCCCGCTCGGTGGCTTCCTCCGACTGCGTGTAGCGGCCCCAGCGGACCACGGCGCTGAGCGTGCCGACGGACGCCGGGACGGTGAAGGACAGCCCCATGGACGAGGCCCAGATGTGCCCGGCGGCCTGCGGGCTCAACCGGTCCTGCAGGTCGCTGTCGTCACCTTCCTGCTCGTCGCCCGACTCGCCGTCCGCGCTCTGTGCCGCCGCACGGGCGATCCGGTCCGCGGTGACGGTCTGGGGGCGGGGACCGAGCATGCCGACGAGGTAGCGGTCGCGCGGCCCGGAGGAGGCGCTCGGCAAGGTCTCCGTCCCACCGTCCCAGGGGCCCAGCAGGTCCCGGCGGATGTAGGTCACGAGTGCGTCTCGGACCGCGTAGGAGTCCCCCGCCAGGAACGTCTGGGGAACTTCGTCGAGCGGATGCGGGACAGCGGCCTGGGCAGGCTGGGCCGGCATGCGGTGGGTCCTTTCGGACAGGTCCGTTGGGATTCGGGCGTGCGCCGATGGTGTGACAGCATCAGAAATATAGATTGTTGACTGAGTTCACACAATGATTCGCGAACTCTCCGTCGCCCGGCATCCAGACCAGTCTCTAGTCTGGTGCTCGCCCGCCGCCCGCCCGCGACCCGAGGACGCCCATGCCCCGTCTCGCCCTCTCCGACGACTTCGTCGCGGATCTGATCTCGTTGCAGAGACCGGTCCAGAAGGAGGTCAATGACGCGATCCAGATGTTCCGCAGCCTGACCGTGCCTCAACTGCACGCCAGCAAGGGCATGCATCTGGAGAAACTCGAAGGAGCGCGCGACCCCCGGATACGCACGATCCGGATCACCAGGTTCTACCGGGGGGTTCTTCTCGCCCCGGACGACGGGAGCGGGCTGTACACGCTGCTGCGGGTCGCACCGCACGACGAGGCGATCAACTGGGCCTGCAAGCGCGCCTACTCGGTCAACGGGGCCACCGGCGGACTGGAGGTCCGCAATGTCGAGGCGCTCGAGCAGATGGAGACCTATTTCGAGACGAAGGCGGTCGAGACGCCGACGCGTCTGTTCGCCCGGCACTCCGACACCGTGCTGCGCGATCTGGGCATCGACGATCAGGTGCTGCGACTGGCGCGGGTATGCGTCACGGCCGACGACCTGACGGTCATGGCGCCGCCCATGATGCCCGCCGACCAGTACGAGGTACTGGAGTACCTGGCGGCCGACTACTCGCCCGAGGACGTCTGGGAGCAGCTGATCGCTCCGCGCGGGCAGACGGTGCGCACGGCCGCGGGCCGGCCGACCGTCACGCTCAGCGACGCGATCCTCAACACGCCCGACCGACTCGTGGAAGTCACCGGCCCCGGTGAGCTGGAGCGGATCCTCACCGAGGACTTCACCCGCTGGCGCGTCTTCCTGCATCCCGCCCAGCGCCGGTACGCCTACCATCCCGGCTTCAACGGACCGGCTCAGGTGACGGGTGGCCCCGGCACCGGCAAGACCGTCGTCGCGTTGCACCGGGTCCGGCATCTGCTGCGCTCCGGACACGAGGGCGACCGGATCCTGCTCACCACCTTCACCAACGCCATGGCGGCCGCACTGCGGGACAGCCTGGCCCTCCTGCTGGGCGACGCCGACGCCCACCTGCTCGACCGGGTCGACGTCACGACGGTGGACTCGCTGGCCGCCCGGGTCATACGGGAGGCGCGGGGGAGCTCGCCCAAGCCGTTGTCGGCGGCGGCCGAGAAGAGCGCCTGGACCCGCGCCGCCGCCCGCGAGGACCTGCCCTGGTCGGAGCGCTTCCTCTCCCAGGAGTTCCGGGGCGTCGTGCTCGCTCAGGGCCTGCGGACACCCGAGGAGTACCTGCGGTGTGTGCGCCGGGGGCGCGGTACGCAGGTGGGGCGGGTGCAGCGGGCGCGGCTGTGGCGGGTCATGGAACGGTTCACGAGGGACCTGGCCGGGCGCGACTCGGCGACGTACACCATGCTCTGCGACCAGGCCGCCCGGATCCTGGCCGAGAAGGGGCCGCGCTACCGTCACGTCGTGGTGGACGAGGCGCAGGACCTGCACCCGGCCCAGTGGCGGGTGCTGCGCGCCTGCGTCGCAGAACAGGCCGACGACCTGTTCCTCGTCGGCGATCCCCACCAGCGCATCTACGACTCCCGGGTCTCGCTTCGCTCGCTGGGCATTCATGTGCAGGGGCGCACGTCCCGTCTGCGCGTCAACTACCGCAGTACGGAAGAGATTTTGCGCTGGTCGGCGTCGCTCCTGGACGGCCAGCCGGTGGGCCGGCTCGGTGAGGACGACGATGATGAGGGCGGCCCCGACTCGCTGCGGGGCTACCGGTCCGAGCTGCACGGCCGCGTTCCGGTGGCCCGGGGCCACGCCGGCCAGGACGACGAGCTGCGGGCGCTGGTGGAGCAGATCCGGGTCTGGGTGGACCAGAACGGCGTCAAGCCGTCCGAAGTCGCGGTGTGCGCCCGGTTCAACACGCTGGTCGACGCCGTCATCACGCGTCTGCGCCGGGAGGGCGTCCCGGCGGTCGCGGTCAAGGACGATCCAGGCCCGGAGGTGTCGGGTGTGCGCGTGGCGACGATGCACGCGATGAAGGGACTGGAGTTCCGCTGCGTGGCCGTCGTGGGCGTGACGTCGAGCGTGCTCCCCTTCGCTCCGCAGGTGACGCCGGCCGACGAGGACGCCGTTCAGCACCGTTCCGATCTGCTGGCCGAACACTGCCTGCTCTTCGTCGCCTGTACGCGGGCGCGAGACGCACTGGCCATCTCCTGGAGCGGTGAGCGCAGCCGCCTGCTGGACCCGGTCGCAGGCTGAACTGCACAGGGCCCTGCCACCCGGACCGTGAGGGACGCGTGACAGGGCCGGATGCCGAAGTGCTCAGGCCCGTATCTCCCGCACGACGACCGTGTGCGTCTTGTCTTGGGACGCGTCGTACGAGATCTCACGACCGGCGGGCTGCCACATCAGCGCATGGCCGAGGGGGGACGACGGAGAGACGATGTCCGCCTCTTCGGTGGGCAGTTCGGCGACGGTGTACAGGGTGTCCTCGTCGGTGTCACCGTCGAACTCCAGGACCAGCAGCGCGCCCGGGATCACCACGTCCGGCACGGTCGGTTCCCGCCCGATGCCGACGGAGTCGAGGAACGTCCGCAGGAAGGCGAGACGCTTCGTGTGCCGGTCACGCCGGTCGGCCTGGGTTTTCCTGAGGAAGACGAGCTGCGCCGCGTCCGCCCCGTCGGGTGTCTCGTCGGGAGCGTCGAGGGCCGTCTGCAGCTGCTGCACCTCGCGCACCAGCCGCTGGAAGGCCGTGGCGGGGATCTGCCGGACCGGCAGTGAGCCCCGCGTGAGCGGAGTCGGCGCCACGCCGGGCTCCGTCGGCCGGGCCGGGCCGGAGGGTCCGGTTTCGGCGCGGTTCTTCGAAGGCACCGTGGACGGCTTCGCCGGAGCGGGCATCGCCTCCAAGGCTGGATTCCGCAGCGACTCGCGCGGATCCGCGGGGGCGGGTACGGCCTCCACGTCGGGAGCGGATACGGGTACGGTCACCGTTCCCGTGCCGCCCGATTCCTCGCACGGTTCGCTGTCGAGCTCGGTCGCCACGCTCTCGTCGTCCGGCTCCGTCCCTGCGCCCTCGGCGTCGGCTGCGGTGCCCGGCTCCGCCGGCTCGTTCCGTACCGGTTCGATGCCGAGCCGTTCCAGCTCGGCCCAGAGGGGCGCCAGCGCCTGCTCGCGGTCGAGGTGGAACCGGCTGCCCCGGACCCTGACGAACGTCCAGTCGACGCGTTCCAGGTCTCGCTGTCTGGCCGCCGCGGTGGAGGCGTCCTCGCCGTCGGCGAAGGCGTCACCGTCGCAGGCGACCGCGAGTCGGCGCGTCCCGCCCTCCACCACCAGATCGAGGGTGTGGCGCCCCACCCTGTATCCCGGGCGGACCCGATAGCGCCGAGCCGTCAGTTCCAGGTACACCTTCTGCTGGAACAGACTGTCGAACGCTTCGTGCCTGACGTCGGGCAGCACCTCACCCTCGACCGCGGCGGTGTCCTCCTCCGCGGGCCGGGTGAGATGGTCGAGCCACCGCCGGCGCAGGTCGTTCTCGTGGAACTGTTCGGCGCGCGCGCTGTGGAACACCCACACCTGGTCCTGGGCGCGCGATGCCGCCACGTTGATCCGCTGCTCGTAGGTCTTGCCGTTGAAGCCGCCCGGGACGGATCCGGCGCCCGTGGACGGTGAGTTGACGCAGGAGACGAACATGACGTGCCGCTCGTCGCCCTGGAAGTCCTCGGCGTCGCCGACCCGGATGCGCCGCTCCTCGCGCTGTTCGTAGTCGAGGCGGTCGGCCAGCAGGTTCTCCAGTTCCGCCAGGTGTCCCTTGCTGGCGCGGAGGCTGATGACCCCCATGGTCTTGCCGTCGTAGGCAGGGTCGGCGCAGCACCGCACGATCGCGTCGACGAGTGCCTCGGCCTCGGCAGGGTTGCACAGACGGGAGTTGGCACCGAGGGCTTCGCCGTGCTCGACGTGCACGGTGCGGACCGGGGGCAGCCGGTCGGCCCCGTACTGCCGCAGGGGCAGCAGATCGCGGTTGTAGCAGAGGTCGTTGGAGAAGGAGATGATCTCCGGCATGCACCGGAAGTGCTCCTTGAGCATGAGCGTGCCGCGGCCCGCCGAGAGCGCTTCGGTGAGGTCGAAGAAGCTGGAGTCGGGGCCGAACAGGCTGCGGACGTGCGGTTCGAGAGCGGTGAGCAGGCGATCTCTGAGGTGAAAGTACTCGTCCTGCTTGAGGCCGACGTTGGACGGGCTGACCTGCTTGCTGTCGCCGACGACGACC
This sequence comes from Streptomyces sp. NPDC050625, assembly GCF_040654755.1. NCBI lineage: Bacteria > Bacillati > Actinomycetota > Actinomycetes > Kitasatosporales > Streptomycetaceae > Streptomyces > Streptomyces sp. NPDC050625. Next base: position 609,815 of record NZ_JBFAIQ010000002.1, on the reverse strand, counting down.
ATCCGGTCGGCGAGCCAGCTCAGCAGCATGGCCTCCAGGCCGGACTGGCTGGCCTCGTCGACGATGACGACGTCGAACATACCGGGCCGGTCCATGGGCACCGTCTCGGCGACCTGGTGCAACGGCATGATCCAGGCCGGCACCGCCGTCTGCGCCTTGCGCAGGGCGGCCTGGGCGTCACGGCGGTAGCGGTGCTGGTACTTGCCCTTGATGCGCCGGGCGGCCTGCTGGTAGGCGCTGAGCGCCCGGGACTGGTCGCCGGTGAGCAGGCCGAGGCAGCGGTGCCAGGCGCGGGCGGCGGCAAGTCGCGCGAGCATGATGCGGGCTTCGTCATCGGCCTCGGTCAGCCGCTTGCGCAGGAGGCGTTCGGCCTGGGGATCGGTCAGCCGCTCCATGCGCTCGCGCCACGCGGACCAGGCCCAGGCCTCGGCGAACGAAGGCAGCCGGGTGTCCCAGGCGGTGTCCTCGTGCGTGGCCGTGATGCGTTCGGCAAGTTCCGGGAACGCCTCGCGGACACGGGTGAGGGCCGTGTCCTGTTCGGCTCGCAGCCGCGCGGCCTCACGCACCTCGGCCATCTCGTCGCTGAACGAGCGGTAGCCGTCGGGGTCCCGGTCGCGCACGGCGTCGAGGGCGCGCACGACCGCGGGTGCGGCACCGGGCCGGTCGCTCCAGGCGCGCAGCAGTTCCTCGGCGTCCGCGACGACCTCGCGGGACCGTTCGGCCGCGCGCAGCGTGGTCGCCGCGCGCAGCAGGGTGCGTACGGCGTGCTCGACGGGCGCGTCGTGCCAGGTGGCGACGGCGAGCGCCGGTGACGTGGCCGCGGCGGTCAGGACATCGGTACGCGCGGCGGCGACGGCGAGCAGCGCATCGAGCACCTCCGCCTCCTGACGCAGCCGTGCGAGGCGCGGCCCATGTCCGTTCCAGGCGGCGACGGGAGTGCCCCACTCGGACTCCACCTGCGCCAGGCGCAGTTCGAGCTGTACGCGGGCGAGGACGACGGCCGCCGTCGGGATTTCCTCCGGACTCCGTCCGTCGACCCGTACGGTGTCCACGAACGCGCCGACCGTCTTCGCCAGCCTGGAGCGCATGCCGAGGGGCCCGCGCAGCTTCTGGCCCTGACCGAGCCCGTCGTGCAGAGCGGTGGCCTGGGCGAGCGCCGTGGCCGGGTCGTACTGGTCCAGGCCGCTGACCATGGCCGTGCCCAACGTGGCGAGCGAGGCGTCGACGGCGGCGAGGGTCTCGGTGACGGCGGCCCGCCGGCTGCGCGCCTGCCAGTCCTGGCCCTCGGTCAACTCTTTCAGCAGTGCTGCGGCCCAGTCGCCGGCCGGAGCGGCGAGGGACGCGGCACGGGCACGGGCGGCGGAGAACGCGTCGAGCGCCGAGGACAGCCGCTGCTGTTCGGTCTCGCTCAGGTTCCGCGCGGCCGCGTCGTACTCCGCGCACAGAGGGTCCTGGCGCGCGGCGGCGTGCGCGTCCTCGGCCGACCGTACGACCCGCACGGCCTCCTCGAAGTCACCGGGGCTCGGCAGCTCGGAGGGCCCGGGCACCTCGGCGGCCAGGGCCTGGTGGTGCGGGGTGTACGCGCGGGTGGCGTGCAGCAGGCGCAAAACCTCGGCAGCGGTCAGGGCGGGCTGCTCCTGCGGGACGGGGCCGATCCAGTCGTGTCGTCCCGCCTCCGCGGTGAGGCGCTCGGCGATCTCCTGGAGGCTGCCGCGGTAGTCGCCGATCTCCGCCTCGAAGTGGTGGGTCTCCTGCTCGCGCAGCACCGCGAGGTCGCGCAGCATGGCCTGCTGGGCGGCGCGGGCCTTCGCGAGGCGTGACTGGAGCGCCTTGATCGCCTTCCCGGAGGCCTTCTCGTCGTAGCCGGCGTACTCGCTGAGGATCCTGTGCACGGACGCCTCCAGCTCGCGCTGGGCGGCGGCGCCGTCCTCGGTGCGGCTCACGCACAGGTCGCGGACGGACTCCGGCAGCTTGTCCCGCAGCACGCGCAGGGCGCGCGGGGTGTGGCTGGTGATGAGGACCCGCTTGCCCTGGGCGAGCAGGTCGGTGACCAGGTTGGCGATGGTGTGCGTCTTGCCCGTGCCGGGCGGGCCCTGGACGACGACGAGCCGGTTGGCGCGCAGGCGTTCGGCGATCGTGCGCTGCTCTTCGTTGGCGGGCAGGGCGAAGTACATCTCGTCGCCGTCGTTCGCGGTCCCGCCCTCCGCCGCCGCGAGGTCCGCCGCGGTGAGCGCGCCGTCGCGGCCCGCGATGTAGCTCAGCAGTTCGGTGGGCGGGGTGCCCGCGTCGATCTGCCGGGCGATGGCCTTGAGTGCTTCCATGGTCGAGCGGCGACTGCGCTCACGCAGGACGAGTGCGGGGGTGAGTCCGACGTGCGGAACGTCGAGACTGCGCGGCTTGGCGCGCTCCACGGTCGGTGCGTAGCTACCGGCGCTGTGCGCGGCGTTGACCCAGCTACGCAGGGCGGTGTGCACGGCGCCGAGGTATTCGGGGTCCGTCACGTCCGAGGCGCCTTCCAGTACCTCGACGATCTCCTCCCGCACGGGTCCCGGCACGTGCTGGGCCCCTTCGAGCATGCCCTCTTCGAGTTCCAGGCCGGCGCCGGTCGGGTCCGGGGCGGCGGTGAGGGTGCCGGTGGACGGATCGAGCCGGAGGGTGGCCAGGTGGGTGACGAGGTGGCGTTCCACCCGCTGCCCGGAGGCCGTCTGCCAGGTCAGCCGTCCGAGGCCGAGCACCAGCTCGTAAGCCTCACCGAGGTTGGCGGCGTCCTCGTGCATCTTGTGCAGCCGGTCGTACAGCCGGACGGCAGGATCGATCGCGCGGCGTCGCTCCGCCCAGGCGAGCCATTCCTGTTCCCAGGCCGCGTACAGCTTCTCGATCTTCTCCCGTTGGGGGTGCTCGTCCAGCTCGTGGTAGGTCTTGTCGAGCGGGATGCCCTGCGACCAGTCGGGAAACTCCGGTTCGACGCGTCGGCGCAGGTGCGGGGCGCGGGTCTGCTTGAAGTCGCGGATGCGGGTCTCGTCCACCCAGGGGGCGAGGAGGGCCTTGAGGTGCGGCGCGTCCTCGCGGTCGGGGCGGGTGACGGTCAGCCAGGCCGGCTCGTCGGTCTCGAGCACGCCGTCGATCATCACCTCGACGCCGTCGTCGTCGGGTAGTTCGTCGAACCACACGGTTCCGGCCGCGCTGTCGAGCGTGCGCACGGGGCGCGTCTTGGACTCCTCGGCCTCGGCGAGGAACCGGAAGATCTGCCGCACGCGTGCGGCGTCGAGTGCGCCGGCGGAGAACTGAGCTGAGGGTGACGGCGTGACCTGGCGCCCCGGGCCGGCCGGCTGGGCCGGGGCGGCGTCGAGCGTGGCACGGGCGGTGTACTGCTGCCCGACTCCGCCGGTGGTGGCGGCGAGGTCGCCCCCGGGCTCGGTCTGCGAGCACCCGTCACGGAACACGGACGCGGCGCCGGTGCCGAGGGAGGCCGGACCGGTCGTCGCGGCCGTGGTGAAGGTGACGCTCTCCCGGTCGTGCGCACCCTGGAAACGGACCTCGATGTCCAGGTCGTCGGCGGTTCCGGCCGGGATGCTGTAGGCCCACGTCGCGGAGAGCCTGCGCCCCGTGCGCAGGGTGCCCTCCAGCTCGTCGTCGAGCACGTCACTGCGGTGGTCCTGCACCTGACGGGCCGTCTTGCCATAGGGGCCGCCGCGCACCAGCAGGCTGATGCCGTCCACGTCGACGGGCCGTCCGGTGCCGTTGCTCAGGTGCAGGGTGCAGCGCACCAGGTCGTCACCCGGCCGGTACCCGTGACTGGCGTCGGCCGGCTCGTACGGCACGACATCGTCCACCCGTACGTACAGACCGTCGTCGTACTGGTGAACAGATCCGACCGGCCGCAGACCTTCGCCCAGCCCGCCCTCGTCCTGACTCACACGCCCCACCCCACTGAGTGCTGAGGGCCAGCTCATGACCCGTTCAGTGTCATCTGGCCCAGACCGCCTCAAGCCGCCCACAAGGCGCCCCCCGGCGCGCGAACTTGGGTGTGAACTGAGCACACGCGGCGAGAGTATCAGCAACCCCCGACAGTGCACGCCGCCCTGAAGGCCCACCGGGCCACAAGCCCACTGATGAATGATCAAGCAGCAACTTCAGCGCGCCTCCGGCATCACGATAGAGGTCAACATCGACAAGGGAAAGTCATTGACTCAGTTCACAGTTTGACGGCAGGATTCCGACGGCGTCATCCGCGCGTTGTGCGTGACGCCGTACCCGGAGAAGGGCAATCGCGCCATGGACATGCAACTGGTCGAGGTCTCGCTCCAGTTGGCGGCACAGTGGCTCACCCGCAACACCGACAACCGACCGCTCAGCAAGGGCACGGTGAAGGCGGGTATCACCGTGCAGCTGACCGTCGCGCACGGTGTGCCGCGCACGGCGTTCACCGTGATGGACACAGGCCGCAAGCGCACCGGCCGCGACCGCACCGCGCCCAACTCCGCGTGGAGCGGCGGATCGTCGGTCACGAGCAACGACCAGCTCCTGGACGTGCTCGGCAAGCACCCCGGTATCCGAGACGCCCTGCAGCACGGCATCGCGTTGAACCGCGGGTGCCGCATCACCGTCACGGCCGCGATGATCGGCTGGTACGTCACCACCGAGCCCCGGCCCGACATCGACCACTCCGCCTGGGAGGAGGGAGTCGTCACCGGCGCGCGCCTGGAGCCGGGCGACGCCCGTCTCACGCTGCGCAACACCATGCTCAACCCGATGCCACGTATCTCCAGCCGCTCGGTCCTGACATCGGCGGACAACAACGCCTGATAAGGCATAGATTCAACAGACAGCCGCCCCTGGCGCGAGAAACACCGGGACATGGATGAGCCGGGCCTGTGGCACTCGGCAGGGGGACCCGTGGGAAAGGAGGCGCATGCGCGCCCAGGAGATCACCTTCCTCAAGCTCGTCCAAGGGGACAAGCAGTTCCAGGTGCCGCTCTACCAGCGCACGTACAGCTGGGGCAGGGAGCAGCTCCAGCGACTGTGGGAGGACGTCGGGGAACTCGTCGAACAGCATCTGGCCGGTGAGGCGACGGCTCCGCACTTCCTGGGTTCGGTGGTGCTCGCGCCGGGCCAGATCCAGGCAGGCGGAGTACAGAGATGGCTGGTGGTGGACGGACAGCAGCGGCTGACCACGCTGATGCTGGCCTTCGCTGCGCTACGCGACCATCTGAAGGAGACGGGTGACGCACGCGGTGTGGACCGGGTGCACCGCCAGATACTGGTCAACGAGTTCCACGAGGGCGCGGACCACTACCGGTTGCTGCCCACGCAGGCGGACCGTGAGGCGTACACCGCCTGTGTCCAGTCCCGCGCCGACGCCGGCGGTGGCGACAACATCGGGGCCGCCTATCGGTTCTTCCGCGGTGCGCTCGCCGAGGGCCACGAGGCGGGCGACGAGCGGTGGACCGCGACGGTCGAGACGGTCCTCAAGGACCTGCTGTCCATCGTGGAGATCACCGCCGAGTCCGGCGACAACGTCTATCGGATCTTCGAGTCGATCAACAACACGGGCGTCGGGCTCAGCCAGAGCGACCTGCTGCGCAACTACGTCTTCATGCTGCTGCCCAAGCGAGGCGAGCGGATCTACCAGGAACTGTGGCTGCCCATGCAGCAGAGCCTGGGCCCCAAGAACCTCGAACTGCTGGTCTGGCTGGACCTGGTGGTACGCGGCCACTACAAGACCAAGCAGAGCGAGATCTACCGGGAGCAGCAGAAAAGACTCCAGCCGCTGGCCGGCGATGAGGACGCGCTGCAGGGCGAGATCGAGCAGTTGGCCGCGCGGGCCGGCAGGTTCCTGCGCATCATCGACCCCGGCCGTGAGCACTCCCCCGCTCTGCGCGCGGTCCTGGAACGCCTGGCCTCCTGGGGTGGCCAGACGCACTACCCGCTCGCCCTGCACCTGCTGGACCTCCTCGCGGCCGGCCGGACGACACCGGACGACGCGGCGCAGGCGCTCGGATACGTCGAGTCCTACCTGGTACGGCGCCTGATCTGTCAGACGCCGACCACCAACCTCAACCGGATCTTCATGGAGGCCCCGAAGGAGCTGGAGACCGACCGGCCGGCCGCCGAGGCGGTACGGCGGTTCCTGTCCGGCCGTCGCCGTCGCTGGCCGAGCGAGGAGGAGCTGCGCGAGGCGATCCGCACCAAGCCGTTCTACTGGAGCGGCCGTCCTCCGCAGCGCAGTTACATTCTGCGCCGACTGGAGGAGAGCTACCGTCCGTCCGAGCCCGTGGACTTCGACAAGGCGTCCCTGAGCGTGGAGCACGTCCTGCCGCAGCGACCCGCTCCGGCGTGGTTCGACCTGCTCGCCGAGGAGACGGAGCCGAACCAGACTCCGCAGGAACTGCACGACCTGCTGGTGCACACCCTCGGCAACCTCACGCTGACCGGCGACAACGCCAAGTTGTCCAACCACCCCTTCGAGCGCAAGCAGCAGATCCTCGACTCCAGTGCCCTGCGCATGAACCTCGAGATCTCCTCGGCGCAGCGCTGGGGCAAGGCGGAGATCCTGGCGCGTGCCGACCGTCTGGCCGAGCGTGCGGTGGAACTGTGGCCCGGCCCGATCGGCGGGGTCAAGCCGGCTGGTGAGGAGTCTCCGGGCTGGGCCGAGCTGCGGGCCGCGCTGGTGGCGATGCCGAGCGGCACGTGGACGACGTACGGTGATGTCGCCGAGCTGATCGGCAGCCACCCGGTGGCCGTCGGAGCGTACCTGGGCGGCAACTCGACGGTGATCGGCGCCTACCGGGTGCTCACCTCCGAAGGCAAGATCTCCCCTTCCTTCCGCTGGGCGGACGGCGACGACCGGCAGCCGCCGCAGGAACTGCTGACGAGCGAGGGCGTGCGCTTCGACACCTGGAGCCGGGCGCACCGTTCACAACGCCTGACCGCGGCGGAGCTGGCCACCCTGCTGGGCAAGGACGTGGCACAGCCCGCGGCGCACGATCCGCTCCCCGAGGGGGAGGACGCGGCGGCAGCCGAGCGCTTCCGGGCGCAGTTGCGGGAGAACTGGCCGGACGCGTACGACGGTGTCATGGCGGTCCTCGACTACTGGCGTCGCCAGAGCGGCCATGTCACTTACGGCCGCCACGACGAGACGAGCTGCTTCCCCATGCTCGACGCCGGAACGAGCCGCCGGCCCCACCTGCTCTGGCCGGTCGGGATCTATCCGGTGAGCGGAACCGTCGAGGTCGTCTTCCAATACCTCAAGTCCCGCAGCCCGTTCGACGACACGGAACAGCGGCGGGAGCTCCTGCACCGCCTGAACAAGATCGCGGGCATCGACCTGCCCGAGGCGAAGCTGGAGCTGCGCCCGTCCTTCCCGGTGACCGTCTTCGCCGAGCACGGTGACGAGATCTGCGAGGTGCTGGACTGGTTCGTGGGGGTGGCGGCGCTGGATCTGGCGCGGCGGGACTGAATGCCTGAAGGGTCATCCTGCCCGACGCCCTCGTCCCTCCCGACTCCTGCCCTCCTGTCACACCCTGGCCTGCACAGGCCACCCCTCAGTTCAAGGAAGTGTTCGTGAGTGAGAACGGCTCCGGCGGAAGAGTCCAGCCGGCCCGCCCCGGCGACCCCACCCGCATAGGCCCGTACCGCATCGTCGGCCGCCTCGGCGCGGGAGGCATGGGCACCGTCCATGCCGGAGTCACCTCCGACGGAACGCGGGTAGCCGTCAAGGTGGTGCACCCCGAGCATGCCCAGGATCCCGAGTTCCGGGCCCGGTTCAGGCGTGAGGTGGAACTGTCCTCCCGAGTCACCGGGCCGCACCTCGTCCCGCTGCTCGCCGCCGATCCGGACGCGCAGACGCCGTGGCTGGCCACCGCCTACGTGCCGGGGCCGACGCTGAACCAGCACGTGAGCGCGCACGGGCCCCTGGACGAAGGAAGCCTGTACGCCTTCGCCGCCGCCACGGCACAGGCACTGGCCGCCATTCACGCCGCGGGCGTGGTGCACCGCGACGTGAAGCCTCAGAACGTCCTGCTCACGCCTTCCGGGCCCCGTGTGCTGGACTTCGGCATCGCCCACGCCGCCGACGGCACCAGCGTCACCCGGACCGGGGTGATGACCGGTACCGCCGGCTGGATCAGCCCCGAGCAGTACCGTCAGGGCACCGCGGGTCCGGCGGGTGACATGTTCGCCTGGGGAGCGCTCGTGGCCTACGCGGCCACCGGGCGGCTGCCGTTCGGGGCGGGCGCACCCGACGTGGTGGCCTTCCGGGTGATGTCAGGTGAGGCGGATCTGGACGGTGTCCCCACCGCCCTGCGCGGGATCGTGGAGAAGGCGCTGTCCCAGGAACCCGGTGCCCGCCCGTCGGCCGCCGAAGCCGCCCATGAGTGCGCGGTCCGGCTGGCCTCCGAGGCAACCCAGGTGGGGAGTGCCGGCTCGCGACCGGCGGCGGCCGTGGACATGGTGGCGGCCGTATGGCACGTGCCGGCCGGGGATGATCCGTCATGGCACCTGACGGCGGGCCAGAAGCGGCCGAGGAAGCGACTGGTCGGCGGCCTGGTCCTCGCGGCGGGCGTCATCGGCGGCCTGGCCGGAGGGGTGGCGGCGCTGCTGCCCGGGGACACGGGGACCGGCCGGCACGCGTCGTCGTCCGCGGCCTCGTCGTCCTCGTCGGCCGCATCCGCGCAACCGTCCGCGAAGAGGGCGAAGGGCGACGCGGCGGCGAAGCAGCAGGACGCGAGTGGCGACTCGGCGACCGGGGCGAGCTGGAGCCAGGCGCGAGCCGCACAGGGCGCGGGCGAGCACGACGTGGCGCGCGCGGTCCTGCACGACGAGGGCGTCGTCGCCCAGGAGCTGAGCGACGGCGCCGACTTCTCCCCGGAGGCCGTACGGTTCCACGAGTCCCGCCGGGAGGTCTACCTCTCGTACACGCTCAGCTCCGACGAGCAGGGCGCGATGTACGCGGAGACGGAGATCGCCAGGAACATGTGCCTGACGGCGAGGGATGTCGTACTGCGCCTGCACCCGGATCTGCCGTACCGCAGGTACGTGATGGTGAAGGAGGAGCCGGGTCAGGATCCCGAGGTCACCTGGCAGGACGACTTCCTCACCAACTCCAAGTGCCAGGTGGCGGCCGACGACAGCACCGGGCAGGACCCGAACGGCAACGCGCAGGACTGGGCGCCGGACGAGGACGGCCTCGGGCAGGCGATGATCCCCAGCACCGACGGTGACGAGATCCGGGTCGCCGACCACCTCGCCCGGAGGATCATCCAGCGGAGCAACTCCATGCGCCAGGCCCTCGGTACCGATCGCGTGCTCGGCAACGCGGAGATCAAAGTGGGCTTCGACCCGGGCAACTCGGTGATGTACGTCTGGTCGGACTACGCACCGTGGACCGAGGGAAAGGCCGAGTCGTGGGCGGCCATGGCCGCCGGCGAGGCGTGCCGGGCTCTGGTGGCCCAACGGGAGAGCGCGGGCGACGCGTGGCCGTACTCGCGTTACGCCGTGGCGCAGATCGGCGGAAACCACTACTTGATGATGCGTTGGGGCGACGCCACCACACGGGCCGCCTGCCCTGCCTGAGCGAAAAGCCGGAGTCGAGTCCGGGATGGACCCTCGGCCTTGTCGGGTGTCCGCAGTTCACCAGCGATCACAGTCGAAACGGAGAAGTTCAGTGAGCACTTACGCCGCCCCACTCGTCGACGGTGCAACCCCGATGAGCGCGTACGAGAAGCAGGTATGGGACACGCTCGACGAGCACTGGCAACGCCGCAACAACCGCCGTGGGATGCCGAACTGGGCGAGTACCGCGCTCAGTCGCACCGGTGAGGTCGCGGGCAACGCCGCGAGACGGGTCAAGGACGCCGTGCCGGAGGCGGTCTCGGAACCGATCCGTCGCGCAGGCGACGCGGTCGCCGACAAGGCCCTGCGACCGGCACTCGCCGGCGCGGCAGCGTTGCTCGAACTGGTCAACGACTGGGCCATGGAGCTCAACGACCCCGAGAACGTCGAGGAGCTCGCCCGCAAGCGAGGCTTCGACATCGACAGTTTCACCGAACTGCGGCAGCAGGACCTCAAGGTCTGCGACCGGCTGCTGACCCGCAACACCCTCAAGTGGCGGACCACCGGCGCATTCGAAGGCGGCGCCATGGGCCTGCTGGCCATGGTCCCCGTCGCCGGTATCCCCGCCGCGATGACAGCGGACATCCTCGTCGTCCAGGTCCTGAGCACGTCGATAGCAGCGCGTATCGCGTACTCCTACGGCTACGACGCCAAAGACCCCGAGGAGCAGGACTTCATCCAACGCCTGGTGCAGCGGTCCTTCATGGCACAGGCGGCCAAAGCCAAGCCGTTGCGTGAGGCCGCACGGGCGGCGGACGCGATCAAGGGACGCGTGAACTGGTCGAACAAGCTCCGCCAGGACCACCGTCTCCTGGCCGCCCTTGAGAAGTTGATGCAGCAGCTCGGCCCGGCCGGCTCAAGGGTGCCGGTCAGAAACGTCGCCAAGGTCGTGCCGGTCGTGGGAATCCTCATCGGTGCCGGCATGAATTCCGCGGTCCTCGGCAGGGTGGCCGCCGACGCCCAGCGGTACTGCCAGACCCGATTCCTGTGCGAGAAGTACGGGTTGCCGCTGCCGGCCGCACTGGCGACCGACCAGGACGACGAGCCCGAGACCGACGCCACGTAGGTGACGCCGCTGGGTCTACGGCAGCGGCTCGCGGACCTCGGCTCAGGGGTCCCGAGATGTACCCGAATCACCGCGGGTGTCGGTCACGTCGCCCTCTTCGCCGTTCGCGGGTCGCCGCCGGGCAGGGGGCGTGCGCCTTGCAACGGGTTCTGCCCCTTCTTCCCCTGCCGCGTCTTCTTCGCCCGCGCCGACTGCTTCACCGCCGTGGCTTTCTGCGCGTCCGCCGCCTTCGCGGCACGCCGGCTCTGCCTCGGCTTTCGCGCCGGTGTGTCCGGTCTGCTGTCCAGCCAGCGGCGGGTGGTCGCCATCTCCGCGACCAGCTCGGTGCGTTGTGGTTCCGGCAGCCTCGTCAGCGCCTCGTCCGCCCGTGCCATGAGAGCCGCGGCATACCTGGGCCTGGGTCCGCGTCTCTGCCGTGCGCTGCGCAGAGCGTGCCGGATCTCCGTGTCCCGGAGCAGGGGAACATCGGCGAACTGCTTCGGCTTTGGCCGGGCCGCCTGCTGCTGAACCTTGCCGCCCTTGGCATGGACGATGGTCTGGCGCTGAGCGGGCTCCGCACTCTGTTGTGCGGCGAGCCGACCGTCCACGGTGAGCGGCAGCCGGGGCGGAGCCGTGCGGGAGGGTACCCCGTACACGGCGAACGCCCGGTCCGCCTCACGCTGGCACCAGCGCTTGAGGACCGCCGCCGTCGCGGTAGCCCCGCATCCGACCGCGACGGCCACATTCGCCACGTAGGGCGGCGGGTCGCTCTCGCCGGTCCGGAGGAGCGCCGACAGCAGCGGGCTCCCCTCACCGCCGCTGGTCCGCTCCACGGCGACCAGCAGAGCGACCCGGTCCGGGACCGACAGCCCGAGCAGGTCGCTCCCGGCCGTTCGGGCCAGCGCCTCCCAGGTGGGCCGGGTCCGGAACCTCGCGGCGCTCACCAGCGCCTCCTTCAGCGCAAGCACCTGCTCCTCGCGGGACCGCCGCACCGGCGCGGCACCGCGCCAGGCTCCCGCGTCGGCGGCCGGCCCGGTACCCGAACGCCGGCGCGGCTGCACTCCCGGGACCCGGAGCCCCTCAGGGGTCATCGCGCAGACGTCGAGGGACACCCAGTCGGTGCTTCGCCGGGGGTCCTCGGCCCTGAGGCGGATGCGCCGTACAGCGCCCTGCGTCTCGAAGCGGAAGCGGAGCAGATACCCGTACTCGTCGTACAGCTCCTCCATGGTCTCCGGCTGAGCCGTGCCCGGACCGAAGACCCAGTCGAGGGTGGCCGATTCGCTGGAGAGCCTCTGGCGGGCCTGCTCCCACTCGGTGTGCGCGAGCCTGCTGAACTGGAAGCGCACATGCTGCCTGGCCGCGCCCACCCGGAAGTCGACGGCGTCCCCGGGACCGATTCCGAGGTCACGCGAAGTGGCCCGCGCCTTCAGCCTGTTGCGTCCGGCCCATGCGGCGAGATCGTCCTTGATGAACAGGTGGTCCGCGCTGGCCGCGCCGGTGGCCGTACGGTGGCAGGAGGTGTGGGGTCGGTGAGCGAAGTGGCACACCTTGTCGCGGTACAGACGGTCCGACAGCTCGTTTCCGCATCCGCCGAGCTGGGTGCCGCACCAGTAGGTGTAGGCGGGGTGGCGCCGGCGCCAGCGGGTCAGTTCGTCCGCGTCCGTCGGCAGGATGATCGCGCGTCCGGAGTTCCGGCTCCCGATCACCGCGGTCTGCACGAGTCTGCCGTCTGAGCCGATCACGAGTGCCCCCCTGGCCACGCGCCTGCCGGGAGAGCGGGCGACGGTCGATCGCCCTCAGTATGTGATCCATGCACTGAGTTCACAAGGGGTGGACGTCCAATTCGAGCGTTCGGGTCGCGGCATTCACGTCCCGGCCTGCGAAGGCCCCATGCCTTATCTCCTGGAGGACGCCTCAGTCCGAGAGAGCCCTGATGGATCGCTGCCCCTGCTGTCGGCACTCGTGATGCTGAAAGACAGCGGCCGACCGTCCAGCGGCTTCTTCAACTCGCCCGGCGTGCACCGTACCAGCGGCCTTGTGACGACACGCTGCTCTGGATCCGGGAGATCGAGAAGCCGGGCGGAGCACTACGCCGTTCACTGACGGTCTCCCGCGTCGGCGCTGCGGCGGCTTTCGTGGGTGGGTGTGTCACGAGCGCGTGGTACGGAGCGGCACCTCGGCCCAAACGGTCTTGGTGTAGCCGTCGTTGCTCGTGCAGCCCCAGCGATCCGTGTAGGCCTGTACGAGGATCAGTCCGCGCCCCGAGCTCTCGTCGGCGGGCTGTGGAGTCACGGGCGGCGCCGGGCGTTCGGGGCGGGTGTCCGTCACCTCGATGCGGAAGGTCTGGGGCAGGTGGAGCAGTGTCAGGCGGAAGTCCCGGCCGGGGAGGCTGCCGTGGCGGACGGCATTGGAGGCGAGTTCGGCCGTGACGAGGGCGACGGTTCGGGCGGGGTCGGAGTCGTACGGGAGGCCGGTCCACTCGGTGAGCTGCTGAACGGCGAGTTGGCGGGCCAGGCGGGCGCCACGCCGGGTGCTGCTGAAGCGCAGGGTCAGGTGGTGGGTGGGGGTGCGGGGCCGCGTCTCGTCGGCGAGGTGGGGCTGTGTCACGTCATCAGCGTGATGGGGTGAGTGGGGCGGTGACCAGGTACGACGGCCGTACGTCGGGGGCGTCGTACGGAGGGGGCGGTGTGCGGTGGCGTCGGCTGTACGGGGCTTGTACGGGTCCCGGGCCGTGTCCCTGTTTCTGCGGGCAGCGTTGGACATGGCCCCGGTGGCGTGTGTCGGGTGACGCGCGTGGCCGGGGGTGGTGGCGGGGTCTGCTGCGGGACGGAAGGGCGTGGGAGCGTGACGACGGTACGGGATGCGCAGAACAGGCGGGCGGTGAAGGCGAAGGAGGAGGGGCCCGATCTGCCGGGCGTGTGGGCGGCGTACGGGGTGCTGCTGCAACACCTTCGGAAGCGGGCCGGGTTGAGCCAGCAGCAGCTCGGGGACGCGATCGGATACTCGCTGGAGTTGGTGGCGTCGGTCGAGCAGGGGCGGCGGCCGGCTAAGGCGGCGTTCACTGCGGCGGCGGAGCGGGTGCTGGAGGCCGGTGGGGTGTTGGCGGTGCTCCAGGACGAGGTGGATCGGGCGAAGTTGCCGCGGTTCTTCCGGAACTTCGCGGTGATCGAGGCGGAGGTGGTGAGCCGGTTCTCCTACGATCCGCTGCTGGTGCCGGGGCTGTTGCAGACCGAGGCGTATGCGCGGGCGGTGTTCGCCGGGCATTGTCCGCCGCTGAGCGAGGAGATCGTCGACCAGCACACGGAGGGGCGGCTGAGTCGACAAAAGCTGCTGACGCGGGGGCCGCTGGCTGAGTTGTCGTTCATCATCAGTGAGGAGGCGTTGCGCGATCCGGTCGGCGGCCCAGAGGTGATGCGCGAGCAGTGGCAACGGCTACTGGAGGTCAGCTCGTTGCGGAACGTGGAGATCCAGGTCATGCCCGCTGGACGGGGGTTCCATCCGGGCAAGAACGGCCCGTTCGTGGTGGCGGAGTTGCACGAGCATCGGTGCCTCGGGTACTTCGAATCCCAAGGAGTCGGGTGCGTCATCTCAGAGCCCGCCGAGGTCAGTGCCTTCGCCTTGCGGTATGGCAAGCTGCGATCGCAGGCCCTGAACGTTGAGGAGTCTGTGCGGCTCATCGAGCGGATGGTGGGAGAGACATGAGCGTGGAGCGGGTGGTCGAGAACGTGGACGCGCTGCACTGGTTCAAGAGCAGCTACAGCGGATCGGACGGCGGCGACTGCGTGGAGGTGGCCGCCGGTATGGACGCCGTGCACGTACGGGACTCCAAGGCCGTGGGTGGTGGGCCGGTGCTGCGGGTCGGCCGGGACGAGTGGGCGGCGTTCGTGGCGCTCGCGGTGGGGTAGAGCCGCGCGAGGCTTCTGAGCGGAACAACGGGCTCGCTCGCGGCACTTGGGGTGACGCGAGCGAGCCCGTTGTCATGCCGTTGGCTCAGAACAGGGCGCCCTCGGCGCCGTCACCGAAATCCGAACCACCTCGTGCGCCCATCTGCTCCTTGCGCTTCCGGATAGCTTCCGCAGAGGGCGGCGGCATGTCGGGGTGCTTTTCCCTTGCCTTCCTCTCCGTCTCCTTGTGCAGACCGAGGTGTACCTCGTCGGCGTACGCCTGATGGTTCAGCTGACGCAGGCGGTCGATGATCTCAGTTCGGGCGAGCAGGCTGATGGTGTAGCGGACGCCTTGGTCGGTCTCCTGGAAGCCGTGGTCAAGCGGGTACGTCTCCTGGGCCGGATCGGCGGGGGGAGTCTGCCCAGAATCGTCCAGGAGGTCATGCCAGCCATACGCCTCAATGGCAGCTTTGTCGATATCCTCGTGGATGCGCCGCAGTTCAACGATGTCCTCGTCTTGGCAGTCGGGGTCGTGAATCAAGTTGTAGGTGTCGGTGAGTCCCGCACTGCGTGCGAGCATCAGATCGCGGCGGTAGCTGTCGAGGGATATTCCAAGGACACGGAGGCGAGGAGTGAGTGGAGGACGAACGAGGGTCTCGAAGACATCGGTGGGCGTGTAGCGAACTCGTGTTTCGAGAGTGGACGCACGGTCGATCGCCCACCAGTAGTGCGGTGCGCTGGAGAGAAAAGCGAGCAGAGCGGGATCGTCCGACGCGAAAACGCCGATCATGTTCGAGAACACCTGCCCAGTCGGCACCATTGCTGGCATGACCACTTTACTTACCAATGCGATGACAACGCACTTATCTAGTGACGCGATGGCCGCTCGCATATCTGGGGCGGGACGCGTGAATCGCCACCACAGTTCACGTCGACTCTTGTCCTTGCTCTTGGAGCGCTCGGGTTTTACCTCCAGGATCACCTTTTGGATCGCCCTTTCGTAGCGCTCAGCGCGCTCCAGCGGCCACGTTCGAAAATCGATGATCCATCGATCCGTCCCATGAGAGGGGCTCTGGTTGACATCCTCACCATTCAAGAAAGGAAGGAGGACATCAGCATATTTCTCATCCTCCGCGATCCATGCACGCGCTTCGGATTCGAGGAGCGTGAATCCCATGCCCAGTACAGTCGAGCCCAGGAATACCTTTCCACCATTACCTACGAGGGGTGCCACCCAGGACTTCTCACGCGTAGCGGGGTTCAGTGAGGTGGAGATTCCCTTTGGCGTCATCCTTCCATCCAGCACAGACGCCGCCCTTTCAGCGATCTTCGCCTTACTGGTCCATACTGCGCAGTACTCCAATACCGCCGAGTTCGACGGCCATGGGGCACTCTTAATGGCACGCCTGATGGTGGTGCCTGCCTCGTCCAATTGATCAAGGCCGACCTCCCGAGAGACACCCTGCGCCAAGGTGTTCGTGGCGATCAGGCCGGTCTGACCTTCGCTATTCAGTAGCTCGTGAGCTCGTAGCTCGAAGTAAGCCACAAGATCTGCGCTGCCACGCTTGCCTTTCGCCATGTAGTCGACCATGTACTCTCGATAAGCGTCGCCCATCGCGCCAGAGAGCTTCTGCCCACCCAAAAACGGCGGATTCCCCACAACCGCATCGAACCCACCCCTCCGCGTAAACACCTCCGGAAACACCAACGGCCAATGCACCGGCCGCCTCTCCAACGCCCCCTCCGGCAGCTCAGCCCCCAGCCACTCCTCCGCCCTGGCCCGAGCCTCGCGCACTACCTCGGAGTCATCCTCGACCCCGTCCTCCATAATCCGCTGGACGATCCACGCTGCCTGCGGGAACAGGTCCCGCACCCGCTCCCCACCGTCCTCCGCGTACCAAGGCACCCGCCCCGAAGCACAAGTACCCAGCGCCGCCCCCGCGATCAGGTCACCCACCAGCCGCAGCCGCCGCGAATGCCGGTTGACCTCCTCCAGCCGCTCCCGCTTCCTCTGGAGCGCCGGCAGGTCCACGCCCTTGATCGCCGTGATGGCCAACCGCTCCCGCGTCAGCTGGTCCACCAACTGCCGTGCCTGCTCGGCCAAAATGTCGGCCTGCTGCTCCGGCTTCATATGCACGCCCTGGATCTGCTCCATGCTGTGCACGCCCAGCAGCGAATCCCCGCACACGAGCCGGTCGTCCAGGAACGTGAAGGGCCGCCCCGGGTCCATCGACACCAGCCACAGCGACAGCTTGGCCATCTCCACCGCCATGGGGTTGATGTCCACCCCGTACAGGCAGTGCTCGATGACCTGGCGCCGGGCTTCGACGACCACCGGGTCCTGTTCCGCGTCGGCCGCCGTCACGGCCTCCACGGCGCGCCCCGCCCGGTAGACCATCGCGTCCGCGTGGCCCTCATTCTCCCAAGCCTCTATCAGCCGGTCGCCCAGGTAACGGCAGGCCGCCACGAGGAACGCCGCCGAACCCATCGCTATGTCCGCGACCTTCAGGTCGAGGATCTGCTCGGAGGACTTCAGCCGCCACTCCCCCGTGTCCGCCGTCTGAAGCGGGCCCGGCTCGTACACCAGGGGCTCCAGCGCGTGCAGCACGACCTCCTCCGCGAGGAAGCGGGGCGTGTAGTGCGTACCGGTGTTCTTCCGCAGGGACGACTCGGTGACGTACAGGGCGCCGTTCGGGATGACCGTCGGCAGGCCCCGCAGGTCGTCGCGGAGGATGCCGGCGAACGGCAGCAGCCGCTCCGTCAGAGCCGGGTCCTTCGTCACGGCGTTGAGGCGGCGACGGGTCTCCGCCGCGGCCTCGGACCCCACCGGGGCGAGCTTCTTCTCCAGCTGCCCGGCCGTCGCGGGCGGCTTCGGGTCCTTCCACTTCTCGTGGATCGCCTTCGCCAGGGTCTTCAGCGAGCCGCCCGACTTCGCTGCCAGGGACTCCAACTCCCGCAGCGACACCTCGTGTTCCAGCCCCTCCGGGCCGATGAGCCCCAGCATGTGCTCGGTCGCGCGGCGCCCGTCGTAGGACAGCAGGCCCTCGTACACGTAGCCGATCTGCTCGACGTCCAGAGCGCGGAAGCTGAGCGTGCGGACCTCGCGGTCCTTGCCCTTGCCGACGCGGACCTCCTGCACCGCCTGGAGCATGTGCAGGACCGTGCGGTCGTCTATGGGGAGGAGCGGGGTGGTGCGCTCCAGCCAGGGGTAGGCGTCGGGGTCGAAGATCGAGCCGTCGTAGGCCGGGAGGTGGAGGCCGGAGCCGGGGTGGTCCACTCCCCCGTGTACGGCGTGGAACAGGGCTATCAGGCGGTGCCACGCCGACCTGGTGTGCTCCAGCGACGCCTCGCCCTCCTCGTCCGCGCGGGCCTTCAGCTCGTCGCGCAGGAAGCGTGCGGAGTACGACCGCGCGTACACCTCGTTGTCCGCCGGGAGCAGTCCGCGTTCCTCGGCGAAGAGGAGGAACACTATGCGCATCATCACGGCGACCGAGGCGCGGTACACCTCGCCGGCGCTGACGCCCGAGGCGTACAGGCCGGGGGCGCCGTCCTCCATCGCCCGTACGTCGGCACGGCCGATCGCGTCCACCAGCAGCTCCACCGCCTGGCGGACCTGGACGCCCAGCGCCTCGGTGACGTCCTCGCCCGCCGCGAGGCTCTCCTTGAGCAGGCCCACCAGCGTCTCGGGCTCGTCGTACTCGAAGAAGCGGCGGCGGCGCAGCAGCGAGACGAAGGCGCGGACGACGTTGCGCTCCGCCGCCTCGTTCCAGCCGATCGCGTCGAAGACGGCCGTCGTCGTGACTCCACCGAGCGGCGCCCAGACCAGGCACCACCAGCGGCCGTCGGTCACCAGGCCCAGCGGCACCCCGTGGTGGCGCAACAACCGGGCCAGACGGTCGGCCGGGGCGGCAGCCCAGTCACCGCCGCCTCCCGCCCGCGCGGTGGGCGCCGTGCCCGCCGGGACCGTCAGGCCGAGCAGCCGTACCCGCTTGGCGGCGGCCTCGGTGCTGGGCTCGGTCGCGAGGTCAGTGCCCGGGTCGACGATGGCGAAGTCGGGGCGGACCTCGGTGTTGTGCTCAGCGACGCGCAGGGTGAGGCGGTCCAAGCCGTGATGCTCCGACTCCCCCACGCGGAGCGTCAGCGCGTCGTTCCAGCCCAGCAGGCGGCTCAGGATGTACGCCACCCACTCGTCGCGGCCCGCCGTCGTGTCCGTCTGCCAGTCCGCGTGACGGGCGCGCAGCCGGGCCCGTTCGTCCTTCTCCAGGGCATCGAGCTGGGGCCAGGCGCGCAGCAGGACGGGCATGGTGAGGAAGGGGCCGGAGACCTCGGTGAGGTCCAGCCACTCCTGGTGCTGGCGGCGGCCGTCGGCGGCCTGCGCCTTGGCTGCGGCTATACCGGAGTTCGCGGGGCGGCGGGGGCTCATCGGCGGGCCTCCTTTGCGGGAACGACGAAGACGACGGCGGCGGGGAAGAGGTGGGAACGGGGCTCGCGGTAGCGGGCGGCGATGGCGGCGAGTTCGCGCTCGCGCTCGGCGGGGAGGCCTTCGAGGCGTTCGCGCCAGCGGCGGCGGTCGTCCTCGAACTGGCGGCGCTCGTGGCCGGTCAGCTCGTGGGTGGAGAGGAGGGCGAGTTGCTCGCCGTCGCCGTCGCCCTCCTCCCTGAGCTTCGCGCGCAGGGTCGCCTCGAAGCGGTCGAGGGTGGCGGTGATACGACGCTCCTCCTCGGCCCGGCGGTCGGCGAGCCGACTCTCCAGCTGGCGGCCGAGTTCGGTGGCGCGGGCTTCCAGGGAGCGGTAGAGCGGGTCACGGAGCACCGGCCAGGCCTCGGTGAATTCCTTGCGCAGGTGCGGGGCGGCCTCGGCGCCCTCCGTGAGCGCCTGGGAGAGGACCCTGCCCTGCTCGTTCACCGACTCCCAGCGGCGGAAGCGGCCGGTGTCGCCGAACCAGCCGCCCGCGTAGAGGACTTCCTCGTGCAGGCGGGTGCCGTCGGTGCCGACGAGGACGTAGCGGGCGTAGGCGGAGACCAGTGTGGTCGTGAGCGCCGGGTCGTCGGTCACGACGGCGGTGACGCGGCTGAGGCCGACCGAGTCGGCGTTCCAGACGGCGGCGGTGAGCAGGCGCGTCGACAGGGCGACCAGGGGGTGCTTGAGGTGGGCGAGGACCACGTCGTCGCCGGCCTGGGCGGCGGCCACCGGCGAGAAGGTGAGGGGGCGCTGCTCGCCCTCGCGGAGCTTGTGGGCGAGGCCGCGGGTGGCGCGCTCCCAGCTGCCGGAGAGGGGCTGCACCTCGAAGAGGTCGCCGGGCTCGAACTGCTCGGCGCAGAAGGCGGAGGGCAGGAGAGGCGGCTGGTGGTCGAGGGCGAGGGCGGTGTCGACGACGCGCTTGACGTTGGCCGGGGTCAGGCCGAGGGCGGAGACGGTGCCCTCGTACTGGTCGGCGAGCCGCTTGGTCTGGGCGGTGACGTTCTGCTCGGGCGCGACCTCGCCGCCGGTGCGGCGGCCCTTGATCGGCTTCGGTTTGGCGTTCTCGATGTCGACGGGCGCGGTGTCGCCGGTCATGCGGCGCTGTACGGCGTCGGCGAGGACGGCGTTGACGGAGCCGAGGTCGTGCTCCATGCGCGCGACCTTCTTGGCGACGCGGGAGAGGAATTCGAGGTCGGCCTCGTAGGAGCCGGCCTGTGCCTGCTGCCATCCGGAGCCTATGAAGTGGTAGATCTCCGGGTCCCGCTTCTGGCCCCAGCGGTCGATGCGACCTATTCGCTGTTCGAGCTTGTTGGGGTTGAAAGGTATGTCGTAGTTGATCAGGCGGTGGCAGTGGTTCTGGAGGTCGATGCCCTCGCCGGCCGCGTCGGTGGCGAGCAGGATGCGCACCTTGCCCTCGGGGAGGGACGGGTCGGCCTGGAAGCCGAGGCGGATGCGCTCGCGTTCCTCGGCGGACAGGCCGCCGTGGAGGCGTTCGACACGGCCGCCGCCGGTGAACTCCTCCTGCTGGAGCAGGTCGTACAGCCATTCCTGGGTGTCGCGGTACTCGGTGAAGACGACGACCCGCTCGTTGGTCCAGAACGTGCCGTCGGACGGGCGGCAGATCGCCTTGAGTTCGCGGATCAGCGCCTCGGCCTTGGAATCGGGCGCGGCCTCGTGGGTGAGGGCCCAGCGCTCCATCTCCTGCAGCAGGTCCAGTTCCCGGCCGTCCTCGGCGGGCGTGAGCGAGGTGGAGCGGGTCAGGGCGTCGTCCTCGGCGTCGACGAGGCCGGTGTCGTCCAGGTCGGCGACGAGGTCGGCGAACTCCTCCAGCCACTCGGGGACTTCGGCGGCTGCCGCGCGTCCCTTCGCCGGTCCCGTGTCCTCCAGGTGGGAGAGGTAGACCTGGACGGTGTGCAGGAAGGCGGCCGGTGAGGAGAACAGGCGCTTCTTCAGCAGCAGGGTCACCAGGTCGGCGGCGCGGCGCCCGCCACGGGCCTTCGGCGTGAGCTTCTTGCGGCGCTGCTCGGCGAACGACCCGAGCAGCTGGTGGATCTCACGTTCCTCCGGCGTGTAGTCGACGGAGAGTTCCAGGGTCCTGCGGGTGCGGAAGCGCGGCGTGCCGTCGGCATTGGTGACGGTCGACTTCAGGCGTCGTACGACGGTGTCCTTCAGGGCTTCCTTGTCGGGGTCGACGCCGCGCGCGAAACGCTGGTCGTCGATGAGTTCGAGCAGGGCCGTGTAGGACTCGGGATAGCCGTTGTGCGGGGTGGCGGAGAGGAAGAGGCGGTGCTCGAAGTGCGGGACGAGGCGCCGGATCAGCTTGGTCTGCTGGGAGTCGACGGCGTACACCTGCTTGGGTGCGGCCGGCGCGACGTGGTGGGCCTCGTCGAGGACGAGCAGGTCGAAGAACCGCTTGTGCTCGCCGTCGCCGCTCGCCTCGGGTGCGCCGATGACCTCGTCCAGAAGGCGCTGCGCCTTCTGGCCGCGCAGCCAGGGCAGGGAGACGATGGTGAGGGGGTGGACGCGGAAGGGGTTGGCTGCCGTGCCGTGGGTGCGGCGCAGGCGGGCGCAGTGCTCGGAGTCGACGATGGTGAACTCCAGGCCGAACTTCTCGGCCATCTCGTCGCGCCACTTGAGGGTCAGGCCGGCCGGGCAGACGACCATGGCGCGGCGGGCCCGGCCGCGCAGCAGGAGTTCCTGCACGACGAGACCGGCCTCGATGGTCTTGCCGAGGCCGACGTCGTCGGCGAGGAGGAGGTTGACACGAGGTGCGCCGACCGCGCGCGACACCGGCTCCAGCTGGTACGGCTCCACGGCGACGCCGGAACGGAACGGGGCCTGGAGGGTCCTGGCGTCGGCGGAGGCGACGGCGGACCAGCGGACGGCGTCGAGGAACGCGGCGAGGCGGTTCGGGGAGTCGTATGAGTCGGTGGAGGCATCGGGGAGGGATCCGGCGGGCAGCACCCGGCGGCCGGGCTCGACCTCCCAGATGACGGAGAGGGTGTCGCCGAAGCGGCCGTCGGCGACGGACTGGAGGTGGACCAGGGTCGCGCCGCGGCGGTCTTCGTCGCCGTCACCGGCTCGCGGGGAGGGCTCGACCCGTGCCACCACCCACGACTGTCCGCGGACCTCGACGAGATTGCCTTCCTCGGGGAGCTGTCCGGCCCCCGTCCGCCCGGTCGCACGCTGAACTGCCGACGTCATGAGCGTTGTTCCCCTCGGTGTTTCCTGCGCCGTCCGTAGACCGTGACCTGTCTCCCCACCGGAACGGCGCGACGGAGCGTAACACGATCCGTCAACTGTGAACAGAGCTTACAAAGTTGCATTGTGGCTGAGATGCCACTGCGTCAGCTCATCCGTCGCAGCCGCTCCAGCAGCGTCCGGCTGCGTCCGCTTCCGGCGCCGGTCGAGGGCAGGACTGTGTCCTCCTCGTCGGCCAGGCGCCGCAGCAGTTCCTCGGCGGCATGTCTTTCCCCGGTGCGGATCAGCAGGACGGCGATCTCGTAGCGGGAGTCCAGCACCGCGGGGTGGCCCGGCCCGAGCAGGCTGCGCTGTTCGGCCAGGACCGACTTCAGCTCGTCCAGGGCCTCCCGAGTGCGGCCGAGTGCGCCCAGGCACAGGGCGGCTCCGGCCCGTGCGGCGAGCAGGCCGGCACGGTCGAGTCCTGGGGCGACCATCAGCTCCTGGTACTCCTCGAGAGCATGAGCTGGACGGCCGGCGCTGCGCAGGGCCTCGATCTCGGCAAGGCGTGGATGAGGGGGCGCCGACTCGGCGGCGGAAGCCGGCCGGGGCGCCCAGGCGGTGAGCAGGGCCGCCACTTCGGCGGCCGAGCCAGGCCGGTCCTCCGGCTTCTTCTCCAGCAGCCGCTCGACCAGGGTCCGCAGGCCGTCGGGGACGTCGGGGCGGCGGTCGGCCAGCGGTGGGACGGGCTCGTTGGCGTGCCGGTGGTACAGCATGAAGGGACTGCCGTCGGTGAACGGTGGTGCGCCGGTCAGCAGTTCGTACAGGACGCAGCCCAGCGAGTAGAGGTCACTTGCGGGCACCGTACGTCCCACGGCCTGTTCGGGCGCCATGTAGACGACCGTGCCCGGGGTGGCGTTGGAGGCGGTGAAGTGCGTCTCGCCGGACTGCGGTTCCAGGGCCGCGGCCACCCCGAAGTCCAGGACCTTTATCCCTCCGTCCGGGGTGATCATCAGGTTCGACGGTTTGAGGTCGCGGTGCACGACGCCCTGGATGTGGGCGTAGGAGAGCACTTCGGCGGTGCGGCGGGCGACGTCCGCCGCTTGCTCGATGCCGAGCGGCCCGTCGTCCTTGAGGACGGCGTCGAGAGCTCGGCCGGGGACGAGATCCATGACCAGGTAGAGCTCGCCCTCGTGGTTGCCGTGGTCGTGGACGGCGGGGACACCCGGATGGCGCAGACGACTGGTCAGGCGGATCTCGCGCAGGAACCGACGTTCCAGGGTGCTGGGTTCGGCACCGCGACCGCGGGTCGCCAGGAGTTTGACGGCCACTTCGCGGTGACGGTCGCGGTCGTGCGCCGCCCAGACGACGCCCATGCCGCCCCGGCCGAGTTCGTGCGTGAGCTCGTACCGCCCAAGGCTTCGCCGCATCGCGCCCCGTCCCCAGTCCCGGCGCTCCCCGCGCCCGCCGCCTCCCGGCAGCCGGGCACGTCACGGCACCCGGCCGACGAGATCATTGTGTCACCGGTCACGGCACTTCCAGCCCCTAGGTACCCAGAAAGACGATTCCTGCAACCACCCTCCTGGAGTGCCGGGAAGAAGCGGTGTGACTCACAGGGGCATCGGCCCCTGCGGGACCAGGAACGGCCGGCGGGGATCCTCGGGCACAGTGCGCCTGACGGCCAACTCGGGATGCGGGTCCGGCAGGTGGGGCGCGAGGGCCGCGTAGACCTCGGCCGCGGAGGAGGGACGGTCCTCGGGCCGCTTGGCGAGCAGGGCCGAGAGCAGGTCCTGGAGGTCGCCGGGCACGTTCACCCCGGAGTCGGCGACGAGGGGCGGGGGCGAGGCGAGATGGTGGGAGGACAGGAGTGCGGGCTGATGGGTGGGGAAGGGCGTCGCGCCCGTCAGCATGTGGTGCAGCAGGCAGCCCACGGCATACAGGTCGCTGCGGCCGTCGAGCCGGTCATGTCCCGCCAGCAGTTCGGGAGAGGCGCAGAAAAGGTTGCCGATGCCCTCGCCGGTCGTCGTCAGCCGCGGATCCGTGTCACTGAGCAGCTTGACCAGGCCGAAGTCCAGGATCTTCACGACGCCGTCCCGCCGGATCATGATGTTCTGCGTCTTCAGGTCCCGGTGGACGAGATCGGCCGCATGGACCGCGGACAGTCCCGCGCAGAGCTGTGCGGCGACGGCGACCGCCGAGGGCAGGTCGAAACGTCCCTCCTCCTGCTGGTCGAAGAGGTACTCGAGAGTGGTGCCCTCGATCAGTTCCATCACCAGGCAACAGATGTCGTCCGTGAGCGACGCGTCGAAGACGGTGGCGACGTTCGCGTGATCCAGGCGTGCGGCCGCCCGCGTCTCCCTGCTGAACCGTGTGAGGGCCGCGTCGCGGCTGCTCGCCACGGCCAGCAGTTCCGTGGCGACGGTCTTGATCGCGACGGGCCGGTCGAGGGGCAGGTCCCGCCCCTGCCACACCTGCCCCATGACGCCACGTCCCAAAACCGACTCCAGCCGATAGCGGCCGCAGAGCACCATTCCCGGCGCAAGACCCGGCATCTTCCCTGACCTCCACATTCCCCACACATCACTGTGGAACGTAAGCTCTGTGAACAGAGTCAATGAGCGTAGTAGCCTTCCCTGCCATACGGCCGCTGGGACGCCGACCTCGGCTCAGCCGCCATACACCTCGGAGACTGATCGATGAGTACCCCCGACGCCGTACCAGTCAGCCTGGCCGAGATCGCCCGGATCGCAGGCGTCGGGCGAGCCGCCGTGAGCAATTGGCGCCGACGCCACGATTCCTTCCCCACTCGGATCGGCGGCACCGACGTCAGCCCGCAGTTCTCGCTGGCCGAGGTAGAACAGTGGCTGCGCGACAACGGGAAGCTCAAGGACATCGGCGGTAAGGAACTCCTCTGGCCACGATTCGAGATTCTCGGCAGCCGGAACGAGTCAGGTCTGGCCGTGGCCGAGGCCGCCCGCCGAATGCGGTCCCCAAGGGCGCGGATCACCCACCCCGAACTCTCCCCGCAGGCTCGTGAGCTGGTGGCCGAGGCGGCGAAGCTGGGGCGGGCGGAGGGGCCGCGCGACACCTTCGAGTTCCTGCTGCAACGGTGGCTGGAGACCCATGTCCGGCAGCTCAGCACCACGCCACCACCCCTCGCCACGCTGATGACCCGGATCGCCCTCACCGTCCGTCTCGGTCCGCAGGACGGCGGACTGACCGTGTTCGATCCGGCGTGCGGCACGGGACACCTGGCGGCAGCGGCCGCGCAGGAGTACGACGGCCCGGGCCTCGAGCTGCTCGCGTGCGAGCGGGATCCGGCGCTGGCCGCGCTGGCATCCACCCGGCTCGACTACGTCGCGGACGACCGTGACATCCGCACCCGGATCGCCGCGTCCGACGCACTGCGGGATGACCCCTTCACCGGGGCCAAGGCCGATATCGCGCTGTGCAACCCGCCGTTCAACGAACGTGACTGGGGGTACGAGGAACTCGCAACGGACCAGCGCTGGGCCCACGGGCTGCCCCCACGGACCGAGCCCGAACTGGCCTGGGTCCAGCACCTCCTCTCCCACCTGAAGCCCGGCGGCGTCGCCGTGGTCGTCCTTCCACCCGCGGTCGCGTCACGCAAGGCGGGCCGGCGCATCCGCGGCTCGCTGCTGCGCACCGGAGCGCTTCGGGCGGTGGTGTCCTTGCCTCCGGGCAGTGCCCAACCGCACAGCGTGTCCCTGCAGTTGTGGGTCCTGCGAGCAGCGGCGGACGGCCCTGCCGGCCCTCCCCCGAGCCAGGACGCCCTCCTGGTGGACGCCACAGGCTTCGCACGATCGGGAACACGCGAGCCGAGCCCCGACTGGGATGCTCTCGGTTCCTTCGTCCTCACCGCGCTGGCGACCCTCGACCACCCCGGGCAGGAGCCGCCGCAGAGCGCCGTGCGCGTTCCCTTGCTCGACCTGCTGGACGACGAGGTGGATGTCACTCCAGGGCGTTACACCGCGTCGGCGTCGGAGCCGTCGCCGAAAGAACTCAGCAAGAACTGGAGCGAGTTCGGAGCCCTGCTGACCGAGCTGGCCGATCAGGCACAGCATCTCTTCGTACTCGATGTCGAGACCGGCACCCAGCAGACCACGACGACGGTGGGAGACCTGGTGAAGGCAGGCGCGCTGACGCTGCGCGCCGGTCTGCAGCCCCTGGAGACGACGGCACCTGTCAGCGGGAACGCCGTGCCGCTCCTCACCATCACCGACCTGCTGCACGACGGTGCTCCCAGCGGGCTGCTGGCCACCACATCCGCCCACACCCTTGCCGAAAAGGGCGATGTAGTGGTCGCCGGGGTGATCCGGGCCTTCAAGGCCTGGGTGCACGAGGGCGCACCGATGGCTCTCGGCCCCCAGCTCTACGCCCTGCGGGTGGACTCGGAGAGGCTCGATCCCCACTTCCTCGCCGGCTGTCTGCGCGCTCCGGCCAACGGGCGCCAGGCAGGCACCCATGCTTCCAGCTCCTCCCGAGTCGACATCCGGCGGTTGCAAGTGCTCCAGCTTCCCCTGGAGAAGCAGATGGTTTATGCGGAGACGTTTCGCCGCCTCAGAGCCTTCGAGGCACTCGTCGCCAGAGCCGAGCGTTCAGGTAAGGGGTTGGTGAGCGACATGAGCGACCACCTAGCCGCAGGTGGAATGACTACCTGACCCTTACCTGACCCGTCGGTCCCCCGGCTCAGCAAACACTGGTGACGACCATGCGGTTGTCGATCCGGAAGCCCCAACGGTCGCAGCGACGCGGCACTGCTGACTCGGGTTGACGACTGCGTTCGAAGTCCGCGTCATCGAGTCCTGGGGCGACCCGAGCTGTGCGGCGACGGCGTCGTATGCACGTCGTGAGGAAGGGAAGCCACGACCGGGTCACCTGATCTTTGCACTGCCGCAGGTGAACGTCGTCTCTTGAAGCAGCTCAGGTGTGATGCGGACGCCGCTCAGATGCTCGGCCAGCGCGAACGCTGCCGGTGCGGACAGGTCCTCCGCGGTGTCGGATGTCTCCTCCCAGGACTGGAAGCCGATGTCGTGCATGGCTTTCAGGGGTTCGTCGGGGCTCGTTCCCCATCGGCTGTCGGGAAATCCGGGCTCGAAGGCCAGGCGGTTCGTCGTGTCGTCGGCCCAGAGAAACGAGTCGACGCCGTTGATGTTGACGAAGTGCGAGATCCAGCTGGTGCCGGCGGATGCCGGCAGGGCTTTCTCTTCGGTGACGCCGAGATAGCCGTTGGGCTCGATCAGTAGCGTCCAGTCCCCGATGCTCGCCATGGCGATCAGCTGCCGGGTGTCGTCGGATTCCAGGAGGTCAAAGGCCGCCTCTACTATTTGCTCCGCCCCGGTGCGCGGAGGCCCCTCACGTCCCTGGAGACGATGGAGAACCTCTGAAGGCGGCACGCTGTGCACCAGGGTGAAGCAGTATGCCTCTGCGAGCCCGGGAAAGCGCTCCTCGAACCACACATAGCCTGCACCCGTGGGTTCGGCCAGACCTGTGTGATGGGCACCGGCGCAGCCGCATGTCCGGCAACGCAACGCTGGTGATCGTGTTGTCCAACAGGACCATGAACTGGCCGGTGCAGGTCAAGCAGTCATACTCAGTGCCGGCTCGACCGCTGACGTCGCGGCCAGCAGGCGCCCGACGAGGTCGGCGAGTCGCACCGCCTGGCCGGGGTTGAGCCGGGGGTCGCAGGCGGTGCGGTACCGGTCGGCCAGGTAGGCATCATCGACGTCCGCGTCGACGCACTCGGTGACGTCGTCGCCGGACACCTCCAGATGAACGCCACCCGGAAGCATCCCCGTGTCCTGGCAGGCCGCGAAGAACGCGTGCAGTTCCTCTTCGATCGCCGGCATCGTCCGGGTCTTCACGCCCCGCGCGCTGGTCGTCCCGTTGCCGTGCATGGGATCGCTGACGAAGCGGTCGGCGAGTCCCAAGTCCGCCGCGGCGGTGAGCAGTTCCCGGCAGCGTTCATGGGCATGGGCGCGACCCATGCGGAAGATGAAGGTCAGCCGTCCGGGCAGGTTGTCCGGGTTGAGCACGGCGTGCAGGGAGAGCAGGTCCTGCGGGGCGCAGCCGGGTCCGACCTTGACGGCGATCGGATTGGCGATTCCCGTGGCGAATTCGATGTGCGGACCGGTGAGGGAGCGGGTGCGTTCCCCGATCCACAGCAGGTGCGCGGACATGTCGTACCGGTGGCCGTCGTCGGGGCAGCGCCGGGTCTGGGGCCGTTCGTAGTCCAGCAGCAGGGCTTCGTGGGAGGTGAACACGCCCGAACCCGCCATGAATGAGAGGGTTTTGCTCGATTCCTGGTAGGTGCGCAACAGGTTGCGAGGGTTGGGTGTGCGCCCTCGTTCGGAGAAGTTCACGGAGTTCACGGCGTCGCCGAAGTAGGAGGGCAGGGCGAGTTCACCGCGTCGCTCGACGGGTGAGGAGCGGGGCTTGGCGTACTGGCCGGCGATCCGGCCGACGGTGACGACCCGGGCTCCGGAGGCCGCCGTGATCCGGTCGGACATGGTGCGCAGCAGGTCCAGACGGTTCACCACAGAGCGGGGGGTGTTGTCCCGGAAGGTCTCCGCGCAGTCCCCGGCCTGGAGGAGGAAGGCGGGCGTCGCGAGCTCGGAGCGCAGGGCACGGCAGTCCGCGGCCGACACGAGCGGGTCCACGTGGCGGAGAACCCTGCGCACGTGTTCCGCCTCGAACGCGTCCGGCCACCGCGGCTGGTGGTGTTCCCCCGCGACGGCCCGTGCGCCGTCCGCCGTCGGCCGTTCGTTCACGGACGCGCTCGCCGGCGCCCCGGTCGCGAGGAACCGGGGGTTGAAGACCTCGTGCACGAGCACCGTGACGCGGTTGGAGAACGCGATCTCGTAGGCGCGGCCGGGCGAGCCGGCCGGGAGCATGCCGAAGTGGTCGGTGGTGACCCCGACGGCGAAGATCCGACGCCGCTCGAACAGCCCCAGTTGCCGGGTGTGCAGTCCGAAGGGCGTATCGCCGGTGGGTATGACGTGGTCGCGGTCGCTCCGGCGGAAGGTGATGAGGTTCTCGCTCACCACCGCGCCTGCGCTGTCACGCAGCCGGGAATGGCGGATACCCAGGTCGGTGTGCGGGACGGCGTCGAAGACCTTGGCGAGATGGCCGGACGGTGTAAGCGAACCGATGTCCATGTCCGGCAGCACCTCCGCGGACAGCGCGGAGCCCACGAGCGACTGCAGCAGTACGGTCGTGGAGCCTTCGTTGTGCAGCATCATGCGGGTCGGTGAGGGCAGGGCAGGTGGTGCCGCGAATTCGGGGTACGCAAACAATCGGAACACCCTTTTTCATGGAATGGTCATCGTGATGCATGCGGATGGGGACGGCGAAGTGATCGGCCGACGCGCCGACGGGGTCCCTCCTCGGGCGACCCGCGTTCAGGACACACCGGCCGGCTCGGCGTGCGCACGGGCCTCGGCGACCGCCTGTCCGATCAGCTTCGCCGCCACCTCGGCGCCGTTGCTGGTGGGTGCGATCGCCCGCGATGCCTCGGTGGTCGTCCGGGTGAACGTGTCCGACGCGGAGAACGCGTCCTGCAGAATGCCGAGGAGCGTCGCCGCGTCCGGTTCCGTCACCGTGGTGTAGCCGAGCAGCGCGAGGCGGCGCATCGCCTCGAGTTCGTGGTATTCGTCGCGGCCGCTGAGCACGTAGGCGACAGGGGCGTTCATCACCGCCATCTCCGTCACCGAGATCCACCCCGGGGGCGAGAGCACGACCTTGGCGTGCTTGACCAGGGAGTGCCAGTCGGTGACGTAGTTGAGGAACACCACGCCGTCGATGTCCTCGGTGAACTCCTGCCTGCCGATGACCACGAGCCGGGCCTGCGGATGTGCCGCCCTCAGCTTCTCGAAGGCGGCGAGGTAGTTGGCCAGCAGGCGGTCCTTGTTCTCGGTGAACATCGTGGTGCCGCCGAACCCGGCGACGATGTACTGGCTCCCGGCGAGGCCGAATCGTTCGTCAACCTCCTCGCGCGGGGCCGGATCGGCGGCGCACGCGTCGCGCACGATCGGTCCGACGAAGTGGCCGTTGCCCGCCGCGATGGCGCGGAACACGGGCGTGCCGCAGTCGAGTTGGTCGACGGTCGGCTTGTCCGTGAGTACCGCCCGGGCGCGCCGTGTCACCCAGTCGAACAAGGTGGTGAGCGAGGAGCGGATGGCGTCCACCTCGTCCGTGTCGCCGATGATGAAGCCGGCTTCCACCAGACTGTCGTTGTCGAGCTGGCCGAGCGTGAAGTCGTAGCGCTCGGTGATCAGGACATGAGGCACGCCCGAAACCTCGGCTGCCAGGCTGGCGGCCACGTTGTAGTCGCTCACCACGACGTCGGGCCGGACGGAGGCGATGAGTGCCACCGCGTTGAGCATCCTGTCGCCGCTGATGAACGTCCGGTCCAGATAGCCGGTGACGTACGTGGTCCAGTCGAAACTCCGGCCGAGCTGTGAGGTGTTGGCGTGGTCCCGTTCGGCCGGCGCCACATGCACCTGTACCCCGTGGGCTTCGAACATCGGGGTGAAGACCGCGCTCTTGGAGCCGAGATACACGTGCTGCTCGGACTCGGGAAACAGCTCGCGCACCTTCGCGGCGACCGCGAGGGCCCGCATGTTGTGACCCGTGCCGGTTTCGGCCGGGAGGTAGAGAACCTTCATCTGAAGACACCTTTCGGGGTTGGGCCGTGGGTGGCGGTGCCGGTCACGGCGGCATCGGACCGAGGCCCCCGGGCACGGCGTCGCGGACGTCACGCGCACACACCGCCGCTTCGTCGCGGCGGGGGGACAGGGTCGTCAGGAGGGGGAACCGGGCGGTGGCCCCGGTGCCGGAGCCCCCGATCGAAACAGCGCGCGGGACGCGATCTGGACGGACGTGGGGTCGCATCGGGCTCGGGAGCCACTCTCCCGCCCCACCCCCGTATGAGTGTTTACTGGCGCGCCGCCCAGTATGCTGTCATCTCTTGGCAGCCCAAAGGACGCCCCTTCAGGGGCCGGCCGGGGACGCTCGCCGATCAGGCGTTCGCCAGCTCCATCACGTACCGGCCGTAGCTGGACGACGGCGAGATCTCCTTGCCGAGCAGGGCCAGTTGCTCCTTGCCGACGTAGCCCATGCGGTAGGCGACCTCTTCGAGACAGGAGATGCGGATGCCCTGGCGCTTCTCCAGCACCTGAACGAACATCGCCGCCTCGAGGAGGCTGTCGTGCGTGCCGGTGTCGAACCACGCCGACCCCCGACCCAGGTTGACGAGCCGGGCGCGCCCCTCGCGGACATAGGTGAGGTTGAGATCGGTGATCTCCAGCTCGCCGCGCGCCGAGGGGGTGAGCCGGGCGGCCCGGCTCACCGCGTCGGCGTCGTACATGTACAGCCCGGTGACGGCGAGGTTGGAGGCGGGCGCGACGGGCTTCTCCTCCAGGGTGACAATGGTCCCGTCGTCATCGACGGTCGCCACGCCGTAGCGCTCCGGGTCGCTGACCGGGTAGCCGAACAGCGTGCAGCCGTCGAGCCGTTCGGCCTCCTGGCGGAGCATGTCGGGCAGCCGGTGCCCGTAGAAGATGTTGTCGCCGAGGATGAGACAGATGTCCTGCCCGTCCGTGAACGGTCCGCCCAGGACGAGGGCTTCGGCGATCCCGCGTGGCGCCTGCTGCACGGTGTAGGTGAGCGAGATGCCGAGGCGAGCGCCGTCGCCGAGGAGCGACCGATAGGTCGCCACGTGGTCGGGGGCGGAGATGATCAAGATCTCCTGGATGCCGGCCTGCATCAGGACGGACAGCGGGTAGTAGATCATGGGCTTGTCGTAGACCGGCAGCAACTGCTTGGAGTGCACGCTGGTGAGGGGGCGCAGCCGGGTACCAGAGCCGCCGGCGAGGATGATGCCGCGCATGGGACTTCCTTCGGGTTCGTCGGTCGTCTGTCGCAGGGATGGGCGGCGCGCCCGTCAGGCGACGCTTTCGCTCGTCAGGGGCTGCCACCAGGCGACGCTGTCGCGATACCAGGCGATCGTCTCGGCGAGCCCGTCCTCGAAGGCGACCTGCGGACGGTAGCCGAGCGCCCGCAGCTTACCGTCGTCCAGTGAGTAGCGGCGGTCGTGGCCCTTGCGATCGGGCACCGGTCGCACGGACGACCAGTCGGCTCCGCAGGCGTCGAGGATCAGGCCGGTGAGGTGGCGGTTGGCCAATTCCCGTCCTCCGCCGATGTTGTACACCTCTCCTGGCGCACCCTTGGCCAGCACGAGGTCGATGCCACGGCAGTGGTCGTCGACGTGGAGCCAGTCACGGACGTTGAGTCCGTCGCCGTACAGCGGCACTGTGCCGCCCCGCAGCAATGTGGTCACGAAGAGGGGGATGACCTTCTCCGGGTACTGGTACGGGCCGTAGTTGTTGCTGCAGCGCGTGATGCCGACGTTCAGGCCGTGGGTGCGGGCGTACGCGAGGACCAGAAGGTCGGCGCCCGCCTTGGCGGCGGCGTAGGGGGAGTTGGGAGCCAGGGGCCAGTCCTCGGTCCACGAGCCGGACTCGATCGAACCGTACACCTCGTCCGTGGAGACGTGGACGAACCGCGGCACGCCTGCGCACAGGGCTGCCTGCAGCAGGTTCTGGGTGCCGAGCACATTGGTGTGGACGAATTCGGCGGAGCTGTGGATGGATCGGTCGACATGGGTCTCGGCGGCGAAGTTCACCACGGCGTCCACATCGGACAGCAGGTCCGGGACGAGTAGCGGGTCGGCTATGTCTCCCTCGACGAAGCGCAGCGCGGGATGTACCGCGACCGGGGCGAGGTTGGCCAGGTTGCCCGCGTAGGTCAGTTTGTCGAGCACGGTGACGCGGTCGGCGGGAATGTCCGAGCGACCGTCAAGAAGCCTTCTCACATAATTGCTGCCGATGAAACCGGCACCACCCGTGACTAATACATGCATGAATTATCTCACCCTTCGACGGTGTTACTCGCGGTTCTGCGGTGTTCCGCACCGTTCCCAGGGATGCAAGACGGAAGGAAACCGGAATGAGATACCCGTTTCCTCGTTGCCCCCGTTCGCTCCAGGCAGGTCTCTGACCGAAGCAGCTCCAATGATCGTAGAACATCGAACATGCCTGCGCAACACTATACTAGCCAACCCGCTAGCGAGATGATGCGACGCCGACCACACTCAAAGTAACGAGTTTCCCAAGTCCACACCTGGGAAACGGAAGTGGAATATTTCATTCCTCAAGTTGTCACATGGATGAAACCTTTGTTACAGAGGATTGACCGGCGGCGGATCGTCAAGAATTTCAGCCACCTCTTGCACGGCCACGGTCCGAAACATTAGTTTCAGGCAACATGGAACATTCCCTCACACCGTTATCCGAGCCGCTGCCCCAGGGGATAGGGGATTCGTCGGCGTTCGTCGAGGCGGGCACGGAGGTGGCGCCCGGAACGACCGTGGGTCCCGGCGCGTGGATCCGCTTCGGCACCGTCGTGCGCGCGTCCGTCGTGGAGGGCGGTGTCTTCATCGGGTTCCGCTGCCGGATCGACAGCGCGCGCATCGTCTCGGGCTGCCAGATAGCCTCGATGTCCCGCATCGGCCGATCGGGGGCCGCTCCCGTCCTGGTGGAGGCCGGGGCCTGGATCGGCGCGCGGGCCGTGGTGGATCCCGGGGTCCGGATAGGCCCGGGGGCCGTGGTCGCGGCCGGCGCTCATGTCACCGCCGACGTCCCCGCGGACACGATCGTTGTGGGGCGACCGGCGCGCGTCCTGCGCCGGCGCGATGTCATCGAGGACGGGGCGCCCGACTTCACCTCTGTCGTCGCCCGCGTACGGGCCCGCGCCGACTTCGGCCGCAAGCCCCTGCCGGCCGGGTGGACCTCGGACGGGGGCGGGCTGCTCGACGCGGACCTCTCCGGCGACCCCGCCGTCCACCTGGGGGCCGGAGTGGTCGCCATGGGGCGCGCCGACGGCCCATCGCCTCGGGGCGGCCTGCGGGTCGGCTCGGGCGTGCGGATCGGGGCCGGGTCGGTGCTGGAGGGCTCCGACGGCATCGACATCGGCCCGGGCACGGAGTTGGGAGCACGCGTTCTCGTGGTCTCCAGCGGCCACGATCTGACGCGGCGTTCCCTGCCCTGGCAGGGCGGCCCCGTCCTCGTCGGCGCCGGCGTCCGGGTCGGCGCCGACGCTACCCTGGTCGGCCCCTGCGCACTGGGCGACGGAGCCGTCGTCGCCCCGGGCGCTGTCGTCATCGGTGACGTCCCGGCCGAACACACCACCGCCGGGGTGCTGGCGCCCCGCCACGGGAGCCGTCCGTGAGAATTCTCCGACGCCCCACCCGACCGGTCGGCGGCACACGGCGAGCGCCCTCGCCCTCTCCCGCGAACTGGGCCGCCAGGCACCGGAAGACGAACTCACCGTCCCGTGGGCTCCTCGCGCTCCACGTTCGACCCCACCTTCGGCGCGGCCGGGGTCACGGTGACCGACACGACGGAGCGCACGCCCGGGCACGCGCCACGGACCGGTCTGCGGCGCGAGCTCGAATGGACGACGTACATCGGCGACTTCATCGGCCCCGCCTTCCTGGACGGCGAACAGGTGCTCGGCCATCTGGCGCACTACCGGGAGCGCCGACCGACCTCGTGTTCGGCGTCCAGGACATCCGCGCCGGTATCGGCGGCTTGCCCCACGCGTTGGTCACCGACCGCCATGACATCCCCGTCCGCCATCTCGTCGAGAGCGCCCTTGAGGCGAGCCGTTTCCGGGTCGACCGCCGGGGCATACGCCGGGGCAGCGACTCCCTGCACGCCGCCTTCACCGGGCCGTGCGTACAGCGGAGGTGATCGTGACCGGCCGGCCCTGGGTGCTCGAACCGGACGGGGAGATCTCCGTCGCCCGCGCCCAGCCCGGGAACCGAGCCGTCCTCACCGGACCCAGCGTCCCTGACCTGCCGGAGCGCGAGGCCGGGACCGTTCTGCGCACCCGCCTCGGTCCGGGAACCCGGCCCCCTCATGGTCGGCTCGATCGACTGCGGCGCGGCCGTGTCCGTGGAGAGCGGGCAGCGGCTCGCCGAGTACTGCGTCCTCGTCCACCGGCGCCTGCGCCTGCGGTACCCGGACCTCCGGCTCGTCCTGCTGACCCATGAGGGGACGGAGGCTCCGGACGGCGTGGTCGTGCGCGACTTCCTGCGCGACCGGATGACGCTACTGCAAGAGGCCTTCCTGGTGACGACACCCGACCGGGCGACGGGGGTGGCCATGGCGCTCTTCCCACCCTCTTCGTCCTCGGCGGACCCGACGAGTACCGCGAGACCGAGGAGTTCAAGCCGCTCGCCCGACTCGGACTCCCCGCCTTCACCGCACCGGAGATCGACCAACTGGCCTGATTGACCGGGTCGTTCACCGGTAGCCGCGCCACTGCGACACCCCCTGTCCGGCTCACCGTGGCCTTCGGCATCGGCCCAGCCTGCGCACACCTCGCGGCCGCTGCCCGCACCGCTCACGCCGGCCGCTTCCCGCCTCGTACCGCCCGCCGCGACCGTACGCACTCCCGGGTGGCCGGCGGGGGCGCGACAGCACCGACAGGACTCAACACCCAGGCAAACCTGTGCCGTTGGTCCCCGGCCCTGCTAGGATCCTCGTAATTCGATGTTTCACGAAACACGAACACCGGGAGTGGCGAACAAGCCATGCAACGAAAAGGAACCTGATGACCAGTCCTCCCTCCCTGCGCGCCTACATCCTGAAACACCTCCTGGACGACCACGCCCGCGTCCCCGCGGTCCTCGGCCGGGACTCCACCGACGTACTCACCCCCGACCGCACCCTGCGCGACGCCGCCCTCGCCCTCCTGGTGCTGCCCGGGCCGGGTGACGAGGTCCTCGTGGCCCGACTCCTCGCGGCACTCCGGGAGTTCACCGATCCGGAGCAGCCCGGCTTCCGCGAGTTGCTGGACGTCACCGGAGCACCCCAGCCGGTCGGCGACGTCCGCACCCCCTCGGCGCAGGCACTGGCCGCCTGGGCCCTGCATCGGGCGGGCACCCTGCTGAACGACGCCGCGCTCACCGTCGAGGCCCGGGAGCACCTGCTCCGCCTGACCCGGGCGGCCCTCGCGCACAGGTGGCCCGCCCGGCTCGACCGCTCCTGGTCCACCGTCCTGGACGGAGCGAGCCCCCTGGAGGAGACCGCGGTCCTGATTCTGGCCGCCGACGCCGTGGCCGAGGACGGCTCGGCGTTCCTCGACGAGGCCGCGGACCACCTGGAGCGGTACCTCCATGGCGACGCCGTCTGGGCCTGCCTCACCCCGCGAGGCGAACCGGACACCCTCCACGGCCACCGCACCCGGGCGAGCGCCCTGGCCGCCCTCGCCTGGACCGCGCTCCACAAACGCGGCCGCGGCGGCGCGGCCGACCGGGCACGGCGGGCGCTGCTGCACGTCCACGCCCACCACGGCCACACCGGTGCCCACGGCTACTGGGACCGCAGCGACGCCCACTCCGTGGTCCGCGTCGACCCGATCGCCGCCCTGCACGGCCGCCCCGACTCGCCGTTCCCGTCGAAGCTCGTCGCCGACCATGCCCTGCTCGTCCTGGCCGCCCGCGGCGCCGCCCCCATCGGCACCGGCGACGCCGACACCGACGTACGCCTCAAGGCGCTCGCCGAGGAGGCCACGGCCGAACTGGAGCGGTACGGCGATCCCTTCGCCGGAGGGGTGTTCCACGGGCAGGGCAGCTGGTTCTCCACCCCCGTCGACCCGACCGTCCCGCTCGCCCGGCATGTCATGGTGCCGCCGCGCAGCACCGGCTCGTTCGCCGTCGGTAACACCACCTACGTTCCCTTCCACGGCAAGCACGCCCAGACCCAGTTGCTGGCACTGGCCGCCCTCGGCGACCGGGTGCCCACGACGCGGAGCGCGCCGGCCCTGGTCGAGCGGCCCGAGCCGGAGCCGTTCGACAACGATCTCGGCCACGTCACCACCGCGCCCCTGTCCGAGGGCCGGATCGATGTCGCCCACTACCTGCGTTGGCTCCGGTCCACCGCCTCTGGTCTTGGTTACGGTCTCACCCCCTACCGTTCGCCGCTGAGCCTGCGCTCCGACCGCACCGCGCAGACCTTCTCCGTGCTGCACGTGGTATCCGATCTGATGGCCCTGGGCGAGCCCGTGCCGAACGTGCCGGGCGTGCTCACCGGCATCTTCGCCACCCAGAACCCGGACGGCGGTTTCGGCGAGCAGCCGTCCCTGCCTTCCGAGACGTTCACCACCTACTGTGCGGTCCTGACGGCCGTCGTCCTCGGTGGCGGCGACCACCCCGCATTCGACCGCGAGGGCTGCGTGGCGTTCCTGCGGTCCTGCCAACGCCCGGAGGGCGGGTTCGGAAACGCGGCAGGCTACCCGTGCGACGCCTGGCACTCCCACCTCGCCACGCTGACCTTGGTCGCACTGGGCGCCCGCCCCGAGCGGGAGGACGATCTGGTGGCGTACCTGCTCGACTGCCAGAACCCGGACGGGGGTTACGGCAACCAGCCCGGTTCGCCGTCGGACACGTTCGCCACCTTCCGCGTGGTCGGCGCCCTGATCGCGCTCGGCCTGCACCCGCCGCACGCGGAGAAGACCGTCTCATGGCTGCGCGGTCTGCAGACGGATGCAGGCGGCTTCCGCTACCGGGAAGGCGGCGCGGAGAGCTTCGTGGGGTCGTACCACGCCATCGCGGCGCTCTACATGCTCGGCGCCATGCCCGCCGACACCGAAGCCTGCAAGCAGTGGATCGCGATCCGGCAGAGCGCCGACGGCGGCTTCTCCCGCGCACCCGGCGGCCCTTCGGAGACCACCGATGAAGGGTTCATCGCGATCCAGGCCCTCCACATGCTCGAAGGGAAACTCAACCGCTCCTGGGCGGTGATGATGACATGACCAGTACCTCCCCCCTCTCCTCGATTCCGACCGCGACGGACCCGAAGACGGCCGCGCCCTCGGCGCGAACCGTCTCCTTGCTGGCGTTCGCCACGATGTTCGTCATCGGAACGGACACCTTCCTCGTCGCGCCCCTACTGCCGACACTGACCCGCACCTTCGACGTCTCTTCCGACATCTCCGGCTGGATGGTCAGCGCCTACGCCCTCGGCTACGCGGTCTTCGCCCTGATCGCCGGGCCGCTGTCGGACGGGCGCGACCGTCGCCGGGTGCTGCTGACCGGGCTGGTGGGGTTCATCGTGATGACGACCCTGTGCGGATTCGCGCAGGGCTTCTGGACGATGATCCTCTTCCGGTTCCTCGCCGGTGTGAGCGCCGCGTTCGTCTCCCCGCAGATCTGGGCCTCCATCCCCGTCCTGGTCAAGCCCCAGGAGATCGTGCGGACCATGGGCTTCGCCACGGCGGGCCTGTCGATCGCGCAGTTCGCCGGCATCCCGCTCGGCAGCTGGCTCGCCGCCGACTCCTGGCACCTGCCCTTCTGGACCATCGGCGCGGTCTCCGTGCTGCTGTGGTTGCTGCTCGCCCGCTACTTCCCGTCGGTGCCGGGCCGCCCCGGGGCCCCCACCGGGGCGCGGGCCGTCCTCGGCACCTACCGCACGGTACTCGGCGCAGGACGGCTGCGCTGGTTCCTCCTCGGCTACCTGGTCTTCCAGACCGGCAACTTCGAGGCCATCTCGTTCTTCGGGTCATGGTTCACCAAGGACTTCGGCCTCAGTGTCGGGTCCGTGGGCACGGCCATGATGGCGGTCGGCGCGGGCAACGTGATCGGCTCACTGTTCGGCAGCAGGCTCGTCCAGCGCCTCGGTCTGTACCGCTCGCTGCTGACAGCCGTACTGGTCATGGCCGTCCTGTACTGCCTGGTCCCGCTGTCCCCGAACCTCCCCACCGCGCTGGTGCTGCTGGCGCTCGTCATGATGGTCGGCGGATTCCTCTTCCCCGTCTTCATGAGCATCCTTCAGCAGCAGACCGAGACCGCCCGCGGCACGGTCTCCTCGCTGGCGAACTCCGCGATGTACGTAGGTACCACCGTCGGCGGCGCCGTCGGCGGTGTCCTGCTCGGCAAGGTCGACGGCTTCTGGGGCGTGGCCGCGTTCACCGTCGCCGCGTACCTGGTCTCGCTCGCGGTGTACGCCGCCTCGGGCGCCTTCCGCAAGCAGGAGGCCGGCGCATGAACACGGCCGTGCTCTTCGACCGGTACGGAGCACCGGACGCGCTGTACGCCACCGACGTGCCCATCCCCGCCCCAGGACCCGGCGAGGTCGTGGTCCGCTACACCGCGATCGGGGTCAACCCGATCGACTGGAAGATCCTGAACGGTGGTCTGCGGGCGCACATCCCCATGGAGCTGCCCGGCGGCTGCCTGGGCGTCGAGGCCGCCGGAGTGGTCGTCGACGTCGGTGCCGGCGTACGCCGGTTCCGGGTCGGCGATCCCGTCATCCGTCACGGACGGCCCGGCGCCTACCGGGAGTACGAGGCCGTCCCCGCCTCCCAGGAGGCCGACGAACTCACGCCCCAGTCGGGCCGGTTCTCCGCCGAGCAGGCCGCTGTCCTGCCCGTGGCCGCGGGCACCGCCTACTCCGCCCTCCGCCAGGTCGGGCTGCGTGCCGGTGAACGCCTGCTGGTGCACGGCGCGTCCGGCGGAGTGGGCCTCGCCACCGTCCAACTGGCCCTGCTGATGGGCGCCGAGGAGGTGGTCGGCACGGCCTCGGCCCACCACCACGATCTGCTGCGACGGCTCGGGGTCACCCCGGTCGAGTACGGCGACGGTCTCCTCGAACGGCTGGAGGAACTCGGCCCGTTCGGTGCGTCCGTCGACTGCGCGGGCGGCTCCCAGCCGACCGGGGTCGCGGTACGCCTGGTGAGCATCCCAGAGCGCCGAGTCACGGTCGCGGACCTCCAGGCCCGTGCTCGGGGTGTCCCCTTCCTGGACCACGTCCCCCTGGAACTGGCGTCCACGCTGGACCTGATCGGTCACAGCCCCTTCGAACTGCCGATCGCCGCCCGCTTTCCGCTGGCGAAGGCCGGCGAGGCGCTCGAACTCGGTATGCGGGGCGGAGTCGGCGGAAAGATCGTGCTCCTCCCGGGACAGTGACCAAGCGGACGCGGGCCGCGCGGCGACCGCCGGCCCGCGTCCGCTCCTCCACCCCTCCCCACGACCACGGATCGCTCCATGACCTACCGCTATGACGCCGACGTCGATGCCGTCGCACACTTTGACGCCTTCGACCTGACCGACTCGGAAGCGACCCGGAAGCGCTGCCAGGCCGCGCCCATTCAGTGCCGGGCCCGCGGGCGGCGACGAGACCCTGCCGGCGATGCTCAACTTCCATGGGGCGGCTTTGTGTTCGGGATGACATCGGACGACGACCCCAACTGCCTCGACATCGCGCGCCGCGTTGACGCCCTGGTCGTCTCCGTCGGCTACCGCCTCGCGACGCCGGCCCTATCGCCGTCCACGGAACCAGCGCCGGCGCCGGCGGCGGCCTGGCCGCGGCCGTGGCGCTGCCGACCCGGGACCGGGCGTCCCCGCCCTCGCCTTCCAATGGCTGGAACCCGCCGAACGCGCGGACCGGCTGGCACCCCTACCTCGGCGAGCGGTCGGACGGGGACGACGTACCGGTGAACACCGCGCCCCGCCCGCGTGAAGGACCTGTCGGGCCTGCCCCCGGCGTGCATCGTCGCGGTGGAGTTCGACCCGTGCCCGGACGAGGCGGTCGCCTACGCGCAGAACCTCCTCGCCGCGGAAGTGCCGGTCGAGCTGCATGTGTTCCCCGGGGCCTACGATCTGGCCTTCTGATCCCGACGGCGCAGGTCGCCCCTCGGCGGACGAGAAGCGCGCCACGGTGCTGCGCCGGGCACTGCACAGCTGACCCGGCGGGCAGCGGGGCTCGTGCCGGGGCGGAAGGCACGGACCCCGGACCGTCGGCCGTAAGCTCCCCGGAAACCCAAGGTTCTATTATCGTAGAACGTTGAATCAGGCAGGCCGGAGCCTCGTGTCGGGCAGAGTCCGGCGCCGGCTCACACGTCAACCAGGAGGTCGCGCATGCGCAGCCAGCTCTACCACCCCGATCGGCGCGAGATCTCCCTGGACAAGGTGCTGCACGCACTGAGCGACCCGATCCGCCGGGACATCGCGCGCGTCATGCACACGGAGGGCTCCCGCACCTGCGGCCAACTCGACTACCCGATCGCCAAGTCGACGCTCTCGCACCACCTGAAGGTCCTGCGCGAATCCGGCGTCATGCACACCGAGGTCCGGGGAACCACCCGGATCATCACCCTGCGGCGCGACGACCTCGACGCCCGCTTCCCCGGCCTGCTCGACGCCGTGCAGGTCACAAGACCCGCACCGGACGAGAAACCGGCCGCTGTTGTGGGGACGCTCACTTGACCTGACACCGGTGTCAAACCATAACGTCTCGCTCATCCGTCCTGCGACGCGGGAGAAGCCGGATGGCGCTCACGCCACGGCACACGACCCCACGCAGGCGGTTGACCACAGAGGGTGGCGCAGGGCCCTGCCCAGGGCCTGGATCGGGACGGGCTCCCCAGGCTCGACGAGACCTGCCCCGCCCTCTCGAAACGCCTGAAGGGATCATCGATGACCTCGACCGTACCGCGACGCGTTGCCCACAAGGCCGGCATCGACCTTCCCGTGGTCGGACTCGGCACGTGGCGTACCTTCAGCCATCCGGATCCGGACCGGCTCGCGGGGGTGTTACGGGCCGCCCGCGAGGCCGGCGCCGAACTCGTCGACACCGCTCCGGTCTACTCGGACGCGGAACCCCGTCTCGCGGCACTGCTCCGCGGCGACCGCACCTTCTTCGTCGCGACCAAGATCTGGGACACCGACCCCGACGCCGTCGAAGCGGTGTTCAGAAGTCAGCTCGCCGCCTACGGACGCCCCTCGATCGATCTTCTGCAGGTCCACAATCTCAACGGCTGGCGCCGCAACCTGGAGTGGCTCGACCGGCAGAAGACGGCCGGGCGCGTCCGGTTCACCGGTGTCACCTACCAGTTCGACCACGCCTTCGGTATCGGCGGCAGCCGCGCGGATCTCATCCGCGTGATCGACGACGGCCTGGTCGACTTCGTGCAGATCAATCTGAACGCGGCCGAGACGTCGCTGGCCGAGGACGCCCTCCCGGCGGCCGCCGAGTCCGGGATCGGCGTAGTGGTGATGCGTCCGTTCGGTGAGGGCGAGCTGC
The DNA here is from genome assembly GCF_040654755.1 of Streptomyces sp. NPDC050625. NCBI lineage: Bacteria > Bacillati > Actinomycetota > Actinomycetes > Kitasatosporales > Streptomycetaceae > Streptomyces > Streptomyces sp. NPDC050625. Next base: position 567,465 of record NZ_JBFAIQ010000002.1, on the reverse strand, counting down.
TCGCCTCGCCTCCGCCCGCCGAGTGGCTGCGCGAACTCGGTTGCTCCACCTGGCCCGAGACTCTGCTGCGCTGGGTGCTGACGCATGATCAGGTCACGTCGGTGCTCACGGCGACGTCCCGGCCGCAGCACTTCAGCGCGAACGCGGCCGCGGTGCGCTCGGGCCCGCTCGGACCGGACGAGGCGGCCGAAGTCACCAAGTACGCGCGGTCGGTCCTGGGCGCGGGGGCGAGGCGGTGAACCGGGCCCCTCGATCGGCTTCCAAGTACACTGCGCAAAGTCGGCATTCACTGTCCACATCGGCGTGTCATGGTGAACGGAGCGGCAAGTTGGACGTTCGGGACGGCGGTGAGAGCTTTACTGGTCGGCTCAATTACCTCTTCTCGGTGGCGGGCGGCCCCGACCACGAGAACAGGTGGCGTAATTTCGGCACCGGCGAGGTCGCGGACACGATCAGCCGGCCCGAAGGCAGGTACGCCGTCAAACTGTCCCGCAGCTACCTCGGCATGCTCCGCTCCGGAAGGTACACGAACCCGTCCATCGCCGTGGTCGTCGCGCTCGTGCGGTTCTTCAACGACCACCTGCCCGAAGGACATCCGGAGATCAGCGTCGACTGGCTCACCTCCGGCTCTTCCGGAACGAAGAATCCCACCGCCGACGGCAGGGAAGCCCTCTCACCACTCGCGGACCAACAGGTCCGGCACATCGCCATGCGTGCGGGAAAGATGACGCCCGAATTGCGGAATCAACTCATCGCAATCCTAGACATGATGGACGGAAACAAGTGACGGCCATTCGGTTGCCGAATATCCACTCCTGCCGAAAATTCGTCCGCTCGCTGCAACTGGACCCCTACGCGACCGCCTACGAACTGTGTGACCAGATCAGTTCGCTGCGGGCCAGGCCGATACGCGTCGTGGAATCGCGACTGCCGATCCCGGGCCCGATGGGGGTCTGGGTCTGCCGGGCGCACGACGACGTCGTGGTCGTCCAGGAGTTGGCCACCGGCGCCCACCACGACCACATCGTGCTGCATGAACTCGCCCACATACTGTGCGAGCACGAAGGCGAGACGTTCCCCGAGTACGAACCCGTACTCCCCATACTCGACCAAGAACGGGACGGCGGCGCGGTCCTGCGCCTCCGCTCAGCCTACGACTCGGAGACGGAACGCGAGGCCGAACTGCTCGCCGCTGCCTTCGCCGAGCAGATGACCGACGACCGCACCGAGCCGGGCATCTCGTGGGACGTGCACCGGTACTTCGCCGGGGACTGAGCCGACATGGCCACCACGGTTCAGTACATCCTGTCCGGCTTCCTGTGTGTCGCCCTGCTGGCGAAGATGGCCGAGGTGCGTCTGAAGCAGAGACGCGACCCGCAGGCGACCATGCTGATCGTGGCGCTGGGCAGTTTCACCATCGCCGCCCTGGTCGGCATCCCCGTCGCCCGGCAGCACATTCCGTTCGAGAGCGTGCCAGGCGTCGCGTCCATCACGATGGACACCGGCGTGTCCGTGAGCCTGGCGCTCCTCACCGCCTATCTCTGGGCTCCCCTGGAGCCCCACAGCACGGTTCCCTGGTGGCGGGGACGGCTGTTCCTGTCCGCGTGGGCGGTCAGTGTGCTCCTCGCGGCCCTCATGGCGGCGACCCCGCCCCGGCTGCGCACCAATCCGCTGCAGAACGAGTACACCGGCGACTGGCGGATCGTCGGCATCTACGTGCTGGGGAACCTGTTCTTCCTTTACTGCTCCACAGCCTCGGCGATCGCCTGCCTCCGCATCACCCGGATCGTACGCGGCCACGTCACCATCGCTGTGGCCGTGGGCGCGATCGGAATGGCCGCGTACGCGGTCACCTGTGTCAACCGCCTGGTCCTGGTGCTCACCCAACTGCTCGTGGGAAACGGCTGGTTCGCCTGGTACAGCGTGCTCAACTTCCTGTTCACCGAAGCCGCCGTCCTGGCCAGTGTGCTCGGTGTGCACTTCACGGCCCTCTGGCGATTCGCGGCGGCATGCCGTCGGTGGTACGACGATCTGCGCGCCTTTCTCCTCCTGGGGCCGGTCTGGCGGCGGCTCACCACGATGTACCCGGACGTGGTGCTGCCCAGGGAACACGGTCTGCGCGGGCTGTGGGACCGCCTCGACGTCTCCTACCGGAAATACCGGCGGGAGATCGAGTGTCAGGACGCGTTGCTGTTGTTGACGGGCAGCAGTCCCCCCGATGAGCGGCGAACGGCCGCGCATGATGCCGGATTGAACGACGACCAGGTGCGGCTACTGCACTCGCTGTCGTCCATGAGCCGCACCACGGTCTGAGGCCCGAGAGGGAGCTGCGATGCGCATCGGAGAACTGTCGGAACGGTCGGGAGCGAGCGCGCGCTCCATCCGGTACTACGAGTCCGCGGGCCTGCTGTCGTCCCGGCGCGCGAGCAACGGTTACCGCGAGTTCGACGCCGGCGCACTGGAGCAGATCGCCAAGATCAAGCTGCTGCTGCGGGTCGGGCTGGACATGGTCGACATCGTCACGGTCCTCCCCTGCGTCAACGCGCCGTCCATCGCGCACTGCGCCCAGGCCCAGCAGCGCTTCGACGAGCAGATCGAGCGCATCGAGCGCCAGCAGGAGCTGCTGACGCGTGCCAAGTCGCTCCTGCTCGAACTGCGTACGGAAGGAACCGCCGCCGCGTCTCTGCCGCCCGGGGGTTCGATCCGCGCGGTCAGCGCGAACGTGACAGCAGGGATCCGCTGATCACCGGCACGACCGCACGGGCCGAACCGAGTCGGTGTGCCTCACAACGAAGTCTCCATCGCTCTCGGCCTGGCCTGAGTCCTCGGAGCGATCCGCAGAATGCTGGACTTCTCCGAGCAGCCTCCGGTCCACCAGCTACGTCTTTTGCGCGGGCCACCGCTTGCCCGAACACATCCCCTCCAGCAGCTGGGACCGCAACCTCAACACCGGCGAACCCCTTCCGCAGCGGAACGGACCCTGCGGCTGCCGATAAATCATCCGCCCAGACCGGCCCCCTTGATCGTCGATCTATGGCCTTGCCGCCCACCATTCCCCGTGTCTGCCCGTGGCCCAGTGCGCCCTCTCCGATCCGCGACCGTGTCTACTACCGATGCGAGTACAAGGAACAGGAAGCAGCCCTTTGCCCCGGGCTCGACCACCCGCGGACCATCAACCTGCGCGAAGACATCGTGTGCCGGGCACTCGACACGTGGATCGCCCGCGCCTTCGCCCCGGACCGGCTCACCGCCTCCCTAACCACGCTCAGCCACGCGAGCGTCGCAGCGAGCCCCGCGCAGCCCCAGACCCCGGAGCAAGCCCAAGCCCGCCAGGCGATCAAGGAATGCGAGCGGCGCCTCGCCTGCAGGACAAGGAGACAGCACAGAAGAAGCTCGACGCCCTTCCCACCATCACCCGGGAGAAGAAACCACCGCTCACCGCCGACCAGATCCGGGATATCACTGAGAGTCTCGGAGACATCGCACAACGCATCCAGACCGACTGACGCCGGGAAGAAGGGCCCCTGTACGAGGGCCCTGGGCATCACGATCACGGACGACAACGCAACGAGGACCGCGACCCTTAGGTCGAGGCCCTCGTATCCGTATCCCTACAGCAAGTGCAAGTGTCCGAGGGGCGAGTTGACCGCTGACGATACGTTTGTGGTAGCGCAAGCGGGGCTGCGTTTTTGGAGCCAATCGTGAGCCTCGCCCGACACTCTGTCAGAGTCACGGCTGCGCCACCAGCACGACACTGCTCACCACGTGTACCCGCCCCATATTCACCGGATCGCCCACGGTCACTCGCCAGGTTCCCGGGCTAGGAAGTGTGAGCCGAGTGCCGTAGCGGCCCTCCCCGTGATTGCGCAGGATCGTGCGTCCGCCGGAGCTGCCCATCTCCACATCCTCGGCGCTGGCGGACAGCAGCAGCCGGTCATCGTCGACCGACACCTCTACGAGGCAGTCCGTTCCGCCGACGATCTCGGGCAGGCCGACAGTCAGTTCGTGCCTGCCGTCGAGGAACTCGTGGATCGCGTGCGGTAAGCAGTGCCTCCAGCTGGTTCAGCAACGCCGGTTCGTTCTGCAGTGCCCCGTGCTTCTGAGCGAAGAAGCGCACGGCGGAGTCGTCCTTCGACTGGGCCGGGAAGCAGGAGAACCGGGGAACCGTGCCGTCGCCGCTGGCAAAGGGGCTGCGGGATCTTCGCGGCCGCGGCCGTTGTGTTCGTCCTCAGCGCGGTCATCGCGGGGATCGTCGGCGGAGGGAAGGGCAGCACCGCCAAGACTGAGGCGAAGCCGTCGCACGCAGCAGCCGGCCACTCTGCGGCGCTGGGCCGGAGTATACCGAGCGCAACCGGGGCGAAGGCACGTGCGGCAAGTCCTCACCCGACCTGTTCGGCACCGCCAGCGCGCGACGTCGACCTCTGGATGAAGGTGCCTGGCCTGCCGGACAGCGCGCAGGTTCTCGGGAACTGGGACTACGGGCTGTGCGATGGCACGTTCCAGTCTCTCCAGCACACTTCGCCGACCGGGCCCGGGTAGTGCACCGAGGCGGCGTAGGCCTCCGACAATCCCGGCTACAACTCCGATGCCACGCCGGCCGCGCGCCTGAAGAAGGTGCAGGTCGAGATCGGCCCCGCCTGCTGACACCGTGTGATCCGAGCTGAGACAGAGATGGGGGAGAACTGATGCGTATTGGCACCAAGATCGGGCCGATCGGCGTGGGCGTGCGTGTCGGTGGCCGCCGCAGTCGCGGGGGCGAGGCCCCGGACCGATCGGGGTCGTGCTGTTCCTGGCGTTCCTGTGGCTCGTGGGCACGGTGCTGAACCACATCTGACCGGACTGATACGGCAAAGCGAAGGGCGGGCACTGCTGCCCACCCCAGGGCTTCGGCGCGAAGGTGCTATGGGCGGGTAATCCGGTTTGCGGTTCCGGGGTGTTCTGTGGGGGTACGGAGCGGGCACGCCCCCGGTGATCATGTGAGTGTCTACGTCCCATGATCACGCTGGAGGACCGTGCCCGCCGCTGCATCCTCTCCCGTCCCGGCCGTACTTGACCAACTCGCCTGTGACCCGGTCCTGGCCGAGGAAGAGTGCCCTGGTCTGCTGTCCTGTCTGGCCCGGGTATCCGACCCGCGTGATCCGCGGGGCCGACTTCATCCGCTGGCCGGTGTGCTGGCGATCGCGGCCGCCGCCGTACTGACCGGAGCGAACTCGCTGCTGGCGATCAGCGAGTGGGCAGCCGACGCGCCGCAGGACGTGCTGGCCCGACTGGGCGCCCGTCGCGATCCCTTCAGCGGGCGCCGCCAGGCGCCCTGCGAGGCGACCATCCGCCGTGTCCTCGCCGGCGTCGACGGCGACGAGCTCGACCGGGCCGTGGGTGCCTGGCTCACCGCCCGTCGTGCTCGGATGGCCGCGACGGGCCTGCGTGCCGTCGCGGTGGACGACAAGTCGCTGCGCGGTGCGGCCCCGAGCCCACGGCCGCAAGATCCATCTGCTGTCTGCCGTCGACCACACCACCAGCGTGGTCCTGGGACAGGTCGACGTGGAGGAGAAGACGAATGAAATCCCCTGCTTCCAGCCGCTCTTGGACGCCATCGACCTCACGGACACCGTAGTGACCAGCGACGCACTTCACACCCAGCGCGACCATGCCGCCTACCTGCTCCGGCGCGGCGCCCACTACATCGTGATCGTCAAGGGCAACCAGAAAAAGCTCCGCAAGCAGCTCGAGAAGCTGCCGTGGGAGAAGGTCCCGCTCCAGGAGCGGACCCGCGAGCACGGGCACGGCCGAGCCGAGATCCGCAGGCTCAAGGTATGCACCGTGAACAACCTGCTGTTCCCCGGCGCACTGCAGGCCATCGAGGTCAAACGCCGCCGCGTGAACCGCAGGACCGGCAAGATCAGCTTCAAGACCGTCTACGCAGTCACCAGCCTCGGCGCCGAGCAGGCCTCTCCCGCCCGGCTCGCCTCCTTGATCCGCGGGCACTGGCAAGTCGAATCCCTGCACCACGTCAGAGACACGACCTTCGCCGAGGACGCCTCCCAGCTCCGTACCGGCAACGCGCCCAGAGCCATGGCCACCTGGCGCAACCTGGCCATCGGCGCTTTGCACACCGCCGGACACCAGGCGATCGCCGCAGCCCTCCGGCACAACGCACGTGACGCCACCCGGCCCCTGACCATCCTTGCCATCCCGTGATCAAAAACAGGACATTACGACTTCGCGCTGAAGGCCCGCTCAAGCACCCCCTCCGGCGCGGGAGCCGAGGTCGTGCGCCGCCGGTAGTACGCGATCGCCGACACCGCGAGGAGCGGAGCCCAGGCGAGCAGCGGGGCGTAGCAGGCGACGAGGAGAATCGTCTGGGCCCCGGTGTCCGTGAGAACGTCATCCGCCAGATTGCGGCCCTGAACGAAGCCGACCAGAAGGCTCAGAGCGAACAGCAGGAACGCCCCGACGAGCGCCGGGACCACCGCCGCGAGCGGGCGCACCGGACGGCCGCCGATCAGCGGGATCCAGCGCGGCACGACCTCACCCCACGGTTGCACCAGACCGAGCGTCAGTAGGGCGAGACCCTCCGTGACCGCCGTCAGAATCAGGACGTACGCCACGCCCCAGCCCGTGCGCAACGGCTCCGATGTCACCGGGAGCCCGGCGGCCAGAGCGAGCCGCCACAGGCCCGAGGGCAAGGTGACCAGCGGTACGGCGTAGGCGCTGCGGATTGCCCAGCGCTGTACGCCCGGAGCTGTGTATTTGAGCATGTGATCGACTTTCGTCGCTTCGGCGCCGCCGCGCCTCAGCCTGTGGGGTCATCCGTCTCCCCCATGCGGGGGAGACGGACCGGCACCCCTGGACGGTCACGTCGGCTGGTTTCCGTGCTTGCGTACCGGCAGCGGGTCGTGCTTCTCGCGCAGCATCGCGAGGGCGCCGATCAGCACCTCGCGGGTCTCGGCGGGGTCGATGACGTCGTCGACCAGACCGCGCTCGGCGGCGTAGTAGGGGTGCATCGGCTCGGCCTTGTAATCCTTGCCAGCAGGGCACGGGTCGTCTCGGGGGCGTCCGAGGAGTGTGATCACGGGATGTAGACACTCACATGATCACCGGGGGCGTGCCCGCTCCGTACCCCCACAGAACACCCCGGAACCGCAAACCGGATTACCCGCCCAGAGCGCCTTCGCGCCGAAGCCCTGCTGCCCACCCTTCGCGGCTACGGCGGTGAAGCTCACCGCAGGGGTACTCACTGCCTGCCGCACGCTGCCGTCGCGACTCAGGCCTTGTTGACCATGGCCGCGCGTCCGGGTCCTTCAATCCGGAACGAGACGGTGTCCCCGGGGTGGATCTCGTCGGGGTCGATCATGAGGTCGTCTACCGTGAAGTACAGCACGGGACCACCTCGGTCGTTCTTTATGCTTCCCTCGCCCGGTTTCGCGTCCCACTCATGGATCTTGCCTTGGTCCATGGCTGTGTCTCCTTGGTTTGAGGGGGGACGAGCTCCGGTCTCATGCCGGGCTCGCTCCCAGCGAACGCGAAGCCACGTGCGACAGCGACCGCTGTGCGTCGAAAGGGTGAGACGGCCGCCAGCCCTCCGACGGGCGTTCAGCGCTCCCACACCTCCGGGCCGCCACCGTGCCACTCGATCAGCGGCGAGCTCACCACGTCCACGACGTCCAGCCCCTCCAGGCCGGCCCGCTCCAAGAACACCGCGAGATCGTGCAGACCGTATGCGGTGCCCAGGGTCTCGCTGTCGACCTGGACGCGCCGGCCGCCTCCCTCTGCGGGCGGGAACACGATCACGCGACGGTCAGCCATATCCTCAGCCTGGCCGAGTTGCAGGTGAGGCGCACTCGGGAGACGGCTGTCAGTAGCGGTCGGCCGTCCCACGGGATCGCGTTGCCGTCCGTGGCTCTTTGTGGCCGAGTACCACCGCCCGGTGTACCGTCGTGATTAGCAGTCGTGGTTCCGAAGTCCCGTTCGCCCGTGATTGTCATCGCGGGCGTTTTTGCTGTTCAACGCCTCTCCGGACCAGGGCGATCACCTCCGGGTCCCGCACGGTGCGGGGCCCGATTCGAGTCCCCTCGAAGGAGACAGGCACATGACGCAGGGCACTGTGAAGTGGTTCAACGCGGAGAAGGGCTTCGGCTTCATCGAGCAGGACGGCGGCGGCCCGGACGTCTTCGCGCACTACTCGAACATCGCCACCCAGGGCTACCGCGAGCTTCGCGAGGGCCAGAAGGTCGAGTTCGACGTCACGCAGGGCCAGAAGGGCCCGCAGGCGGAGAACATCCGACCCCTGTAACGCCCATACGCCAGAGAAGCCCCAGCCGGTGCCTGCATCCCGGCTGGGGCTTCTTCGCGGTCCTACCCGCCCTGCCCCAGAGGTTTCCGGTCCCCCGGCAGAGCGAGCGCTGTGAGTGGCCGCCCCCGTCGAGCGCCAGGGACGACCACGTCCTCACTGTGGGCTGTGCGTCAGTGCGCTCAGCGTCCGCAGCTCGGCCACCGACGCTGATACGGCGGGCCAGCCGCGTGCGCCCCGCGGGCCTCTGACGGCGTCGCCTGCTCGATGCCTCTTTCTGCGCCCAGTGCTCCGGCCACGGTTTCAGCGCCGGACGACGGCCGCATTGATACGGCCTGAGAACGACCTTGAGCCCGGACTGTTCCCACTGGTGGAGGTGAACAGCTCTGGGCTCGCTCCCGTTGACGAACAGCTCGCCCTGATCGGTGAGCCAGCGCCTGTGCGCATTCCGGCCGCCGAATGGACGGCGTGGCTGGCCGACGAGTCGGTTCGAGCCCATTACCGGGCCAAGCTCTACCGCGCATCGTCCAATTCCGACTGCTGGTTCTGAACAGCAGGGATCTCCAGCACGGGTCACGCCAGTTCCCGGGCAGCGTCACGGCCGGGAAGGACTCGCCGTGGCACAATGCCGGGCCACCTGTACGGACACCAGCTGGCACACGGTGTCATCCCTCGCCTCGGCTGGCGAAACGACAGCCCGACTGTTTGCCATACCCGTGACAACCACTCGCGCCAGCAGGCGACACACCTCCGGCTGGGCACAGCGGCCGAGAACCGGGCTGAATGGCTGGCCCGCCGGCACGCTCCGGGGAGTCCTCTGGCCGGCCTCCGCGGCCCCGCTCGCAGCGGCTGATGGGTTGCCAGTGCTCTCCGGTCGACGCTCCGAACGGGGTGACTTGCTGGCCGCAGGACACCGGCAGACCCGTCCACGACGGGTTCTCCGAGCCCCCTCTGCCGATGCTCACCTATTGTCAGCTCCACGACCTCGGTTTGGACGCCATGGGCCGAAGCGCCTGTTGCCAGGAGATGTCACCGTTCCCTGACCCGAGCAGGCCTCCGCGTGCCAAAGTAGAGGCTGACGAGGGGGATTGAGGGCCATGAGGGCGCGCAGACTGTTGACCTTCGCCGACGCGCTTGTACTCCTCGGCGCCGAACCACCGCGGCTGGCGGCACTGGACCAGGCGCTGGGCGGGGCGCTCAACCTGGCCACTGGCGGGGTCAGCAGCACTGTGATCGGCATGGCGGACGCCAACGGCCGTCTCATCGGGCTCGGCCGTGATGCGGCACGAAGCGTCGGCGCGCGGCTCGGGCGGATCCAGGGCCGGGCGGAGCGTACAGAACTGCTGCGCGCGGCGCACACCGTGATCGTGGTGGTGGCGTTCTTCGAGGCGATGACGGAGCTGGATCTGCCGTTCGGCTTGGATCAGGTGGAGCTGACACGCAGCGAACAACTCGCCCTCGCCCGGTCGGATTCGGCATCCTCTTCCTCAGCCTCTCAGTCCACTGGAGTTGTGGCCCTGCTCCTCGATGCCGACCTGCCCTGTCCGGCGCCACACACCACGTCAGATGCGGTCGGGGCAGCCCTGCTGGTCCGCTACGGCGAATACGCCGACAGGTTTGTGCGCTTCCTTCAGGGCTTGGCCGTCTGGGAGAGGCTTCCTCAACGTCGGCGCGAGCAGGCCAGCGACAGCCTCACCCGGGTCCTGCCGAGGAAGGCTCAAGAGCGCTACCAAAGCCTGTACGTTCAACTAGCCGCGCATGCACCGGAGTTTGCGTTCTGGACGACGCAACTGGCGCAGCAGGCCACCCATACAGAGGTCAGCCGGGCCCTTGTGGGGGTGGAGACACTCCTCACCCGAACAGCCGAGGCCTTGTACCCGCCGGTCGACGTGGCAGCAGCTCTCGCACGCGCCCACCGCGTGGCGCTGGGCCGCACCGTGCTCGACGCCGAGGCCGCGCCGGACGGCATCCGAATCCCCACCACAGAGGAGCTCTATCTCGACCCGGACTTCCGAGTGAGCGACGTGCCCGGATCCAGCGAGCCGACCGACGAGCAGTGGTGGGAGCGCATCCCGGTCCGCCGGGATCTGACACGGTATCTGGCCGGCGCGCTCACCTCGCCGCATCTCGCAGAAGCGCCACTGCTGGTACTGGGGCAGCCCGGAGCGGGCAAGTCCGTACTCACTCGCGTGCTGGCCGCGCGGCTTCCGGCAGTCGGCTTCCTCCCCGTGCGCGTGCCACTGCGGGACGTCCGCGCGGAGGACGACCTCCAGGAACAGATCGAGCAGGCGATCAGGGCCGCCACCGGCGAGAAGGTGAGCTGGCCGGAACTGGTGCGCTCAGCAGGCGGCAGCACCCCCGTGCTGCTCCTGGACGGCTTCGACGAGTTGCTGCAGACCACTGGCGTGCACCAGAGCAACTTTCTCGAACGCGTTGCCCAGTTCCAGGAGCGCGAGGCGGATCAGGGCCGTCCTGTCCTGGCGCTTGTGACCAGCCGGACCGCCGTGGCGGATCGGGCCCGCTTTCCCGACGGTCTGGTAGTGCTTCGTCTGGAACCCTTCCGGCCCGAGCACATCAGACAGTGGCTGACTGTGTGGAACGCAGCCAACGCGGCCGGGTTCGCCGCCGCCGACCGCTCACCCCTGGCCTGGGAGCACATCGAGCGGCATGCGGAACTCGCCGCCCAGCCTCTGTTGCTGACCATGCTCGCGCTGTACGACGCCACCCAAGGAACGCTCCAAGACGCCGGTGACAACCTTGACGTGACAGAGCTGTACGAACAGCTGCTCTCCTCGTTCGCCCGACGCGAGGTGGAGAAAACGACCCAGGGCGCGATACCCGAGGAGGAAACGGCCGAGCTCGTCGAGCGGGAATTACAGCGTCTGTCGCTGGTGGCCTTCGCTCAGCTAAACCGCGGCCGCCAGTGGGTGTCGGCCACAGAGCTGGAAGAGGACCTCACGGCAGTGCTCGGGCGACAGCCGGTGCAGGCCAGCGGGTTCCGCGCCCCCCTGAACCCCGCCGAGGTGGTGCTGGGCCGGTTCTTCTTCGTCCAGCGCGCCCAGTCCAGGCGGGACGGGCAGATACTCGCCACCTACGAATTCCTTCACGCGACGTTCGGCGAGTACCTCGCGGTGCGACTTGCCCTGCATCTGCTCACGGACCTTCTCTCCCCCCGCCCTGCACTCGCACTCGGCGGTCACCACATCCACGACGACCTCGCCTACGCGCTTCTTTCCTATACCTCGCTGGCATCCCGCCAGATGCTGCGCTACGCACGCTCCTTGACCGGATCGATGCCTGAGAATGAGCGCTACCGCCTCGTCCGGCTCCTCGTCCGGGTCCTGGGCCAGCACGAGACCCGCACGACGGATCAGCTTCCGGGCTATCAACCGGCGCTGCTGCGTACCACATCGCGCCACGGTCTCTACGCGTCAAACCTAGTTCTGGTGATCGTTCTGCTCGCACGGCACTGCCCTGTGTCGACACTCTTCCCGGAATCGGATGATCCGGTAGGCACCTGGCACAGGCACTGCCTGCTGTGGCGTTCAGCGATGGACGAAAGCCAGTGGACGGACTTCGCGGTGTCACTGCACGTCCATCAGTACTGGGACAATGGTGGGCGGGCCCTGAGCGTATCCCTGCGGCCTCACGCCGCCAGGCCACCCGAGCCACTCGACATGAACTGGCTGTTCCGCTATCCGCAGGCGCATGGCGGCTCGGGCTGGTCGCGCTCCTACTGGGAAGATCTGTGGCTCAAGATGGCCATATCCGGCGGCACGAACGACTCGGTGCTACGACACAGTCTCGATCCCGTGTTCCGCTGGCTCGGCCAGGCAGTGACGGTCTTCACTCCGGTTGAGGGCGCGCCGGCCTCATCGCTCGCCCACGACCTCCTCGAATTGCTGCTCGCCGACCGTGGAGCGGTGACCGACGAGCAACTCGGCGATCTTCACACGCGAGCTCTCCGCGGCGTACGGTTGATGTTTCCGACAGCCTCCAAGTACCTGATACGAACCGTGGACGCACTATTCACTGCGTTCTCCCGGGACAGGGAGCGACTGCCTGAAGCTACATCCGACGCTTTCGGGGAGTTCCTGCAGAACGACATGGTCCCCCTGCTGCTCGGTGAGCACGAAAGGGTGACGACACCTCCGCCGTCCGTCCGTCATGCCCTGTTCCAGGTTCTATGGCTGCACGAACGTGTACTGTCCAGGCTGCTTCCGCCGGATCTTCTGGAGCGTCTGAACGAGTACCGACTGAGGCACATCGTGCGCTCGCACCCGCCGACTTCGTCCGACTGAGCCCTGCCCCTGCCGAAAACCTCATCCGCCTGGTGGGAGCGCCTAATGGGGGGTGCGCGGGGTCGGGGGGCTCGGGTGCTCGGAATGGGGCGTCTCGTACGGATGGTGACTGCCCCGGCATGATGGTCCGTCGTGCTGCTGCGACTGGCCTACCTCACCGTGACGAACGCGTTCGCCCTGCTGCGCCTGCTACCGATGAGTGACCGGGACAAGGACGCCGAGATCCTCGCCCTGCGTCACCAGATCACGGTCCTGCAGCGCCAACTCGGCAAGGAGAAGGTGCGGTTCACCCCGAGCGATCGGGCGTTCCTGGCGTCGTTGCTGAACCGGCTTCCGGTGGAGGTGCTGCGCCGGGTACGGCTGTTGGTGCGGCCGGAGACGGTGCTGCGCTGGCACCGCGATCTGGTCGCACGCCACCACGCTGCCGCCTCCCGGCCCAAGCGCCCGGGAAGACCGCGGACCGTGCACTCCATCCGCGCCCTGGTCCTCCGCTTCGTCCGGGAGAATCCCAGCTGGGGCTATCGCCGCATCCATGGCGAACTCCTCGTTCTCGGGATCCAGGTCGCGGCCTCCACTGTCTGGGAGATCCTGAAGGAGGCCGGGATCGACCCGGCGCCCGAGCGGGCCTCCAGCACCTGGGCGGACTTCCTGCACTCCCAGGCCGACGCCCTGCTGGCATGCGACTTCCTGGAGACGGTCACCCTGTCCGGAGCACGGATGTATGTGTTCACGGTGATCGAGCACGCCAGCCGCCGGATCCGGATACTCGGTGCCACCGCGCACCCGACCGCATCTTGGGTGACCCAGGCCGCGAAGAACCTTGTCATGGACCTCGAGGACGCCAGCTGCCGGGCGCGGTTTCTGATCCGGGACCGGGACGGGAAGTTCCCCGCCCTGTTCGACACCATCCTTAACGATGCGGGGATCGAGGTGGTGCTCAGCGGCGTGCGGATGCCGCGCATGAACTCGATCATGGAACGCTGGGTACAAACCTGCCGACGCGAACTGCTGGACCCCACCTTGATCTGGAACCAGCGGCACCTTCTCCATGCACTACGGGAGTTCGACGAGCACTACAACTCCCACCGGCCGCATCAGGGCATCGCCAACGCCCGCCCGCTCCACCCGTTGCCAATGCCGGTCACCGATCCGGAGCAGATCACCCACCTCGACATACGACGACACGAACGACTCGGCGGCATCCTCCACGAGTACCAACATGCCGCCTGACCTCGACGGATGAGGTTTTCGGCAGGCGCAACGCGACGACATCCTCGTCATGGGAGAGGCGCATGCCCGGCAGGTGCTTGCCGCCTACCAGAGGCGCCACAACGAGCATCGAGCCCGCCAGGCGCGCAACCAGCTACCACCCGATGCCCAGAAACAGCCCACCGCGATAGACAGCGGCGCCCACAAGCTGCTGCGCACCCGGATCCTCGGCAGCCTCATCAGCGAGTACATTTACGCCGCGTGACCTGCAGCGACGACTTTTCGAGCGGCACAGGTCGACCTCGTCGGTGTCTTCGGCCCTCCACTGCTGATCCGCCGGGTCGTCCCCGCGGTTTTGGACAGGAGGACGACCCGGCGGCGGTGCCGGACTCGTAGTCGGCCGATGATTGGCAGTGGCACCACAAAAGCGGCGTCGCTGGGCGTGGTAACTGGTGAGCCGCGTGACGAAGCCCGTGTGAAGGCCTGGCGGGGCAGGTGAGTTCGTCGCGTCAGGTGTTCGCGTCGTGGGGGACCCCTCGTTACGGGGTGGCATCAAACGACTCGGCCACCGCGCCTTGTCGGCCGAGGTGCCGACCGCGCCCAGCGACTGCAGCACGCCAGCGACTCGCAGAGCCCCGCGTGATCCTTGAAGGTGGCGACCGACCCATGGTCGCGGTAGAAGATCGCTCCAGGTGGCTCGCGCGGTCTTGGCAGCAACCTGGAGGACGTCGGTGACGACCTCGGTGCGCAGGTGGTCCGCGTCCGCCCAGCCCACGAGCCGGCGCGAATAGCAGCCGATGACGGCAGCCACGTAGAGATTGCCGCCACCGGCGACCGGCACGTAGGCGATCTCCCCGACGTAGCACCGGTGTGGCGCGGGGCGGTGCCATCACCCGTGCGACGCGCCTGTGATTGCCCCGGTCCTCCGCGGGCATGTTGTCGTTTCATTGGGCGGTGATCCGAGGTGCTCCGCCCGTGTCTGCGGTGTAGATGGCCCGGATCTGCTCGGCCAAGACGGCACCGGCAGCCGCGCGGCGGGGACGCCCGACAGCACCCTTGAGCTAGGGCGAGTAGGGGAAGCGCTCGATCTCGAGCAGCTGACACGGTCGCTACGCCTCAAAGGTGGCGGATTTCTCGGCAACGAACTGAACGCGACTCACCAGCGCGTCTCACTCGGCGACCTACTTGGCCGCCTGAGACGCGATCCCCCGCTCGGTGTTCAGCTTGGTCGCCTCGCGCGTAGCGCCGCTCTCTCGGCCTCGGACCGAGCGATCATCATCTGCTCCGGTGTCTCGTCCTCACACACCACCCGCGTCAGGGTCGCTGTGCCGTCGGCGGCGGTCTTCTTGCCGGCCCTGTACAGCTCGACCCCGCGCGTCGCAGCCCCACGCGCGGTCCCCGGATCCGCCGCACTCCTCTTGGGCCTGCTGCACGAACCGGTGCAGCAGACCCCTTGCAGTCCAGTTGCCGCGCTGCAACGGAGGCAGACACGCTGTCACCAGCGCGCCGCTCGCCCACCGGAAGTCGGAAGAGCCTGGTCGACGGAGTCACCTGGACGGCGCTCTCATCGAGTTGATGCGCGAGCGACTGCGGCACCAAGTCTCTGCACGTCACACACCCGACGAATGAACGACGCCACGTGCCAACCGAGTGCACCGTCACTTCGAAGACCAACCCCTCCCGGAGAGTCGGCAGGCGTATCTCAGTGACTGGCGTCGGCACGCGGGCGCGGCGGGCGCGCGGTCCGCGCCGCAGTTGCCAGGCCGGCCCGCGCCCGCGAAACAAGCCCTCGAATACCGGCCGGCGCGAGGAAGACAACCGCCAGGAAGATGACCCCGAGGAGCAGCTGCGGCTCGCGCACGATATCCGACACCACCGCCGGACCGGAGCCGGCTACCGAGTCACCCAAAGCAGGCAGGCGCTGCAACAAGAGTGCATAGACGGCGCCACCGACAGCGGCGCCGGCTACCGAGCCTGAGCCTCCGATCACCACCATGAACATGAGCGAGAGCGAGAACGTCATTGTCGTCGTCGTCGGATCCGCACCGGAGAGGATGATCGTGTACGCAACGCCACAAAGGGCAGCCATCCCCGAACTCACTGCCATGATGACGAGCTTGGTCCAATAGACGTCATACCCCATTACTCGCATACGGAGTGGGTTATCCCGCATACCGCGGAGGATGAGACCGAATCGCGTGCGCGTGAGGAGGACGGCCGATGCGATGACCACGACCGAGACCACAACGGCCAAGCTGTAGACGTTGGAAACGTTGCGGATGCCGATGAAGTTCTCGGGGATTTTCTCCGAGGGAAGCCTCAGTCCCGATTCGCCGTTCGTGCCGAAATATCCGCGCGTCACCATCACCGAAACCAGCTCGAGGAACGCCAGTGTCACCATCGCGTAGGCGAGCCCGTCGACTCTCAGCGAGACCATCCCGAGCATGAGGCTGGCCGCGAAGACCGCGACTACAGCCAAGGACGCGGCGGCCCAGAACGACAAACTGGTGTAGTTGAGCATCATCGCGAACACGTAAGATCCGCCGGCGAAATAGACCGCATGGCCGAAGGAAAGCAGTCCCGTCTGACCGAGCAGCAGATCGAAGGTGACGGCGAGCGCGGCAGTGATCACCACGATAGCCAAGAGCCGAAGCGAGCCCGGCATGCCGGTGCTCGACGGCAGGATCCCGAACGTTGGCAGATCGAGCGTGGGCAGTATGAAAAGGAAAACCACAAGCACTGCCGAGGCAGCGAGGACGCGGACACGACGCATTTCAGACGCTCCTTCCGACACGACCGAACAGGCCCTGCGGGCGCAGTAGCAGCACCACGACAAGCAGCGCAAGAACGACAATGTCGCCGGCGCCCGCCTTCACGTAGTAGTTGGCGAACTGCTGGATCACTCCGGCGATCGCGGCGGCCACGAAAGCACCTCTCAGCGACCCGAGACCGCCAATGATGAGGACGATGAAGGCGTACACCAGGTAGGTGTCGCCGAGGGACGGAGTCGCTGCACGCACGTACACCGCGGCAAGTGCGCCGCCGAGGCCTGCCGCGAGACCGCCCAGGACGAAGACCAAGGAGAACGAGCGCGACACATCGATCCCCAGGCCGCGCACCATGTCGGCGTTGTCAACGCCGGCGCGCACGATCAGACCGTGCCGGGTGCGAGCCAGGAAGAGCAGGAGTCCGCCGTGGAGCCCGATCGCGGCAAGGATGGTGAGGACCATCGAGATCGGGATGACTGCACCGAAGATGTGGATGGAGTTGTCAAGCGCCTTGGGAAGCGGCATGTGGACTTCGTCGGGGCCTTTGACCGATTCGATGAGCGCGGCCATGATCAGCGCGGCTCCCATGGTGACCAGAAGCTGGGCGAGGTGGCCCCGGCTGTACATGGGCCTCACCAGGAGCCGTTCGATCACGTACGCGACAAGTCCACCGACCGCGGTGGCCGCGAGGACGGCAAGGAGAAAGCCGGGCACCGAGGGCGTGCCTAGGTGAGCCATGGTCTCGATCGCCGCGTAGGCCCCGACCGTCACCAGCGCGCCGTGCGCGAAACTCAGCACGTCCAGCAGACCGAAGATGATGCTGAGTCCGGAGGCGAGCAGATAATACAGTGCACCGATGCTGAGTCCGGCGACCGTGAGCAGGACAAAGGTATCCATCACACTTCCTCCGAGCGACCGACGCCGAGGAAGCCGCGCAGCTTGTCGCGATCGACCAGCATCTCGCCGGTTCCACTGGCCACGACCGTTCCTTCACTGATGACGACGACATCGTCTGCCAGTTGTTGGGCGGCTGACAGGTTCTGCTCGACCATGAGGATGGTCACTCCTTCCTTGACGCGAGCCAGCACGTCGACGACTTCCTGCACCACACGGGGCGAAAGGCCCTTGGTGGGTTCATCGACGATGAGCAGCTCACACTCGGACAAGAGGCCCCGGCCGAGCGCAACCATCTGCTGCTGGCCACCCGAGAGCGAGCCGGCGTTCTGTGACCGCCGGTCGGCAAGATCGGGGAAGAGGTCGAAGACCAGGTCGTATCGGGGTACCTGCCCTGCTCGCTCGGCAAGGCGCAGGTTCTCTTCGACCGTGAGACTGCGGAACACGTCGCGATCTTCGGGCACATAAGCGATTCCAGCGCGGACCCTCTTGTGCGTCGGAAGCCTGTCGATCGGATGACCGAGCAACTCGATGTGGCCGCTGGCTTCGACGTAGCCCAGTATCGAACGAAGCAGGGTCGTCTTGCCGACACCGTTGCGGCCGAGGATCACCGTGGTCTGGTTGCGTGGCACTTCGAGGTCAACGCCATGCAAGATCTGGGAGGTCCCGATGCGCGCACTGAGATGCCGGACCGAGAGGACCGATCCGATGGTGGTCACAGTTCTTCTCCCATGTAGGCGGTCTGCACCTCGCGGTTGTTCATCACGTCGTCGGGATGGCCCTCGGCGAGGACCTCCCCGTGATGGAGCACCACGAGCCGATGCGCAAGTTGCAGCACGACGTCCATGTGGTGCTCGACCAACATGACCGAGGTTGTCGGAGTGGCGAGTCGCTGGATGAGCTCGACCAAGTCCGGCACGTCTTCGGCGCTCACCCCTGCCATCGGCTCGTCGAGCAGCACCATGTCCGCGCCACTCACCAACGAAATAGCGATCTCGACCTTGCGACGTTCTGCGTGTGACAGGGAGGAGACTCGCTGGTGCGCTTTCGCTCCGAGGCCCACCATCTCCAACGACTCACCGGCCTGTTCGCGCAGATGCCGGGCGTTCGTGCCGATTCCGAGCAGTCCCCGGATTCCGCTTGCATGGGGGCCGCCCGCACCGAGAGCGACGTTCTCCGAGAGCGTGAGCTGGTCGAAGAGGTAGGACGTCTGGAACGTGCGGCCCAGGCCGAGGCGGCTGCGATGATGCGGCCCGTGCCTGGTGACGTCCCGGCCTTGCCAGGTGATGGAGCCTGACTGCGGTCGGACAGTCCCGGTGATGACGTTCATCAAGGTGGTCTTGCCTGCCCCGTTGGGCCCGATCAGGCAGACAATCTCACCTGGCGCGACGCGAAGTGACACGTCGGTGAGAATGCGGGCGGCGCCGATGCGATACTGAATGTCAGCGAGCTCAAGGGCCGATCCGGCGCTCATTGACTCCCCTTTCTTGTCCATCCTGGGACCATTGCCCGGGTCAGTGGCAGACGGTGTGATTTCGACGGTTGCAACTCGGGCCTGACAGAACTCAGGAGGGTTGTGGGACGCCGGCTCTCCAGCCGGCGTCCCACAACCGTTGCTCTCGTTACCCGACCCTCACTGGCCGATGGCCTTGACGACCGGCGGAACCAACTCGGACGCCGGCACGGCCTTGACGAGCTTCGGACCCCACTGGCCGTTGTGCTCAGTGAGTTGGACGATGAAGCGCGGGAGAATGATCTGGTTGTCCTTCCCGCGGATCTGGACCTCGCCCTGCGGTCCCGTGAACGACCAGTCCTTCACGGTCTTCGCCAGTGACTTACCATCCGAGGCGTCGCCGTTGGTCAGGGCGTGGTAGACGATCTCGGCCGCGGTCCAGCCCATCGAGTCGTCGTACTCGACCGTGTGGTTGTGCGCCTTGCCGTACTTCTGCAGCGCCAGATCCTGCTCATTGCCCGTGGCGCCCGGGAAGTAGGCGATCGAGAATCGCGTGTCGTTCACGAACTTGCCCAGCGACTCCGCAATCGTCTTGAAGCTGTCCGACTTCATCAGTGCGGCATACAGGTGGGATTCCTTGAACACGCCCTGCGCGGCCAAGGCTCGATAGAGCTGCAGTTGACCGGGAGCCAGCCACGAGGTCGTGACGAAGTCGGGATGAGGCTTCGCCACCTTTTGGGCCACCGTGGTGAAGTCGGCGGTATCGGTCGGTTCCAGGAACGACTTGACCGTCGCACCGAGGGGCTTGAGCACGGCCTTGACGCCCGCTGCCTGGGTCTGGCCGAACTCATAGTCCGGGTCGATGGTGGCAACGGTCTTCCCGGCCACGTCGCCGACGATCTTGGCGTCGATCTCGTTGCCGCTGCGCGAGGCGCCGAACGGCGCGAAGACACGGTCGTCCATCCCCACCAGGTCCGTGGTGCCGGAGTCGCCGGCAACGAACAGCACGTTGTTCTGGATGGCCAGGTTGGCGACCGCGAGTGCGACCGGCGACGAAGTCGGTCCCACCAGTACCTGAGCGCCGTCGCTCAGCAGGTTGGTCGCGACATTGGAGCCGACGGTCGCATCCCCGGTGTCGTCACGTTCGATCAGCTTGATCGGCTTGCCGTCGATCTCCATCTTGCCGTGCGTCAGGTAGTCCAGGCCCGCACGGAACCCGTTCTCCCAGTCGGTCGAATAGGTCGAAAGCGGACCAGTCTTGGACACGACCATGCCGACAGTGAAGGCGTCGCTCGAGGAACTGCCCGACGCGCCACCGCATGCACTGAGCGCGAGGAGCGAGAGCGCTGTGCCAGCCGCAACCCCACCTGTGCGAACTCCGGCACGTCGACGAATCATCTTGAGCTTCATTGGTCTCCTCGTTCTTTGAGTCCGGATCAGGCATACGGAGTGCCGCTCGGAGTCACCTGCTTGCCCGTCACGACCCGAGACCGACAAGCGACGTGCGCAACATTAAAGATGTCGAACATTAAGAGCAAGGTCTAGTTCTGAGCAATCTGCACGTGTCTGCACAGACGAGTCCACGCGCGGGGCCAGGACCCACCTTGCAGCCCTCAGACGAGTCCGTCCGAACACGGTCAGTGGTCATAGGCGGTCAGTGAGCGGCTGACCGCCTGACCGGTCCAGAAGTTGTGCCAGATCGCGGCAGCCAGGGCCAGGACGCGCTGGGCGACCCGGATCGCGACGCCCTCGACGGTGCGTGCGCCGTGTTGTTCCAGGTCGAGCTGGCCTTGAGGGTGTCGTTGACCGACTCGATGAGCCGGCGGACCTTCTTGAGCATCGGCTCGCCGGCCCGCATGACTTCCTTCTTGCGGGACGACCGCAGCCCCCAGAAGGGGCGTGAATGCGACGCGCAGTAGCCGTAGTTGGCCCAGCCCGCCAACTCGGACCGTTTGACCGTGGGGCGGTGCCGGAGTCCTGCGGGATGAACGGGATCATGTCCCGGTAATGCGCAGGCACAGCAACTCCGAGTGACTGAGCTTCGGCGGCCGTCCGGGCAGCCGTGCCAAGTCAGCGCCCGCATCCATGTGGACTGACTCGTCTCAGAGCGTGTAGCCGCCGTCGACGTCGATCCACTGACCCGTGACATAGCTGGCGGCCTCTGAGAGCAAGAAGCACACAACGTTGGCGACCTCTGACCCCAGGCCCAGTCGACCCAGCGGGATGTCGCGCTTGTTGCGCTCACGCATCTCGGGCGATACGTCGCCAGAGGTCTCGAGAGTCACGCCCATTCCATCGGCCATGACACCTGGGCCGACGGCGTTGGCGCGCACTCCGTAGCGGCCTTCCTCGAGCGCAAGCGCGTGGATGAGTGCTTCGATACCGCCCTTGGGCGCTGAGGAGAGAGCGTCACGAGCTGGAAAGCGTCGGAGGGCGAACGTCGTAACAGCTGTGATGGTGCCGCTGCTCACGCGCAAGTGCGGCAGCGTCGTGCGCACCAGCTCGAAGAAGGCAAAGAGTTCCTGATCGATGTGGCGGCGGAACTGCTCGCTCGACCATGTGCTGACGAAACGCTGGTCGGCATACGGTCCCGCCGCATGGACGACCGCGTCGATTCGTCCCCACCTTTCCAGCAACTGCCCAACGAAGTCGTCCATCTGGGCCGGATCGCTGAGGACGGGACGCCCGAAGATCACATCCGCGCCCGCCCCGCGAAGATCCTCAGCGAGGGAGTTGGCCTTGTCTTCGCTTCGGTTGTAGGTGAAAGCGACTCTGTAGCCGCGTGCCGCCAGCTGATCACAGACGGAGCGGCCGACGCCGCCTGTCCCACCCGTGACCAGGGCGACGGGACCAGCCAGGGCTGGGGACGGGACGGTCATAGCTCTTCTCTCTTCTTAGAGTCAGGTTGACAACTCTCGCAACGAGGGCCGTGGCTCCCCAGGCGCGTGCAGCACCCAGGTCGTCCGCACTCGCTTACGAGGCAGTAGCAGCGCGGAGCGACACCGCGTCGCGCAGATAGCGCTCGACGGGGTACTCCGTCAGGTAGCCGTAGCCGCCATGGCTCTGCAGGGCAGCGGCGGCCACGTCAATGGCGCCATCAGCGGCGCGGGTCAGCAGCCCGGCCGTGGCCGATGGCTCCTGGTCGATGCCCATCGCCTCCGCCAGCAGTCCACGCACCCAGGCCTGCTGCTCGTACACCGAGCGGTGCACCGTGGGCAGGTCGATAAGCGGGCCGCCGAACTGGCGGCGACTCGCGGTGTAGGCAGCGGAGGTGTCAGCGGCAGCGCCCGCGATGCCGGCGGCGACGACCGCCCCGCCGAGCCGCAGCAGCGCGCGTGCCGCCGAGGCGTCCGCCCCAGATAGCTCAGTGGCGGCACCAATCGTGGCGCTCATCGTGAGAGCGCCTGCCAGCCCGGTGCGGGCGACCGGGATGGTGGCCGCGTCGTCGGGGGCGACTAGGAGACACCGAGCGCCGTCGAGCAGCAGCAGGTGCGGCGCCGGGTGGGCCGCGTCGAGACGGGCGACCGAGCCAGTGACGGTGGAGCCCTCCCAGCTCAGCGCGGCCAGCGGACGGCGTGCCTCGAGCACCGCGACTGCCGCCGTGGCGCTGTGCAGGCCGCTCGCCAGCGCGGCCAACGCCGGGTCCGCGAGGACCGGGCCGAGCGCGGCGAGCGCCGCGTGGGCCTGGACCGAGGCCCAGCCCAGCGCCGGCCAGTAGCGGCCGAGCCGCTCCCAGACCACGACTGCCGCGGCCCGGCCGGCGCCACCGCCGCCGTGCTCCTCGGCGGCGGCCAGGGTCCACACGCCGAGCCCGGCGAGCTCGGCGACCAGGGCTGCGACGATCTCGGGGTCGTCGGAGAGCACCGTGCCCCGGCCTGCGGCAATGCTGTCGAGCAGCTTGAGGAGGTCCTGCTCGTCCTCGGCCAGACGGGGTCCGTACCACGTCATCGGTGCGGTGACCAGCGGTGCGCTCATGACCAGAACTGCTCCGTGTCGGGCTCCCGGCGCTCGCCGAAGGCCGCGCTCAGCTCGTGCGCCTCCTTGGTGGTGAGGTAGTAGGAGAGCTGCTGGTCGTGGGCCATCCGGGCCTGGCCGGAGACGCCATTGTGACGCGCGGAGAAGGCGCCCTTGAGCCCGGCGATCGCCATCGGGCTGCGGGTGGCGATCTCAGTGGCGAGCTCTACGGCGCGGTCGCGTGCCTGCCCGGCGGGCACCACCTCGTTGACCAGGCCCATCGCCAGCGCCTGCTCGGCGTCGTACTTGCGGTTGAGGTACCACATCTCCTTGGCCCGCTTGCGGCCGACGGTGTCCTCGAGATACCAGGTGCCATAGCCGGCATCGAAGCTGCCGACCATCGGGCCGACCTGGCGGAACACCGCGTTCTCGGCGGCCACGGTGAGGTCGCAGACCGTGTTCAGCACGTTGCCGCCGCCGACCGCGAATCCGTTGACTGCGGCAACGATCGGCTTCGGGATGGTGTCGATGGCCTGGTAGACGTCGATGATCGGCAGCACCTGGGACTGGTCGAGTGACGTCACCGGGTCGTGCTCGCCGCCAATGCAGAAGAACTTCTCGCCGGCGCCGGTCAGCACCGCCGCGCGCAGCTGCGGGTCGAGCCGGAACCGCTGCAGCGCATCGACGAGCTCCAAGCAGGTCTGGTGGCGGAGCTTGTTGCCGGCCTCGGGTCGGTTGATCGTGATGACCAGGACGGCGCCGTCCCGGTCGATGAGGATGTCGTCGTAGGTCATCTCAGCTCTCCTTCGCCCGGAAACCCGAGCCGCTCTTGTTACCCAACCGGCCGGCGGCCACCATCTGCCGCAGCAGCGGCGGCGGGGCGTAGCGCCGGTCGAGGGTGGCCTGGTAGGCGCTCTCACTCGCATGCAGGTGGACGTCGAGGCCGAGCATGTCCAGCAGCTCCAGCGGGCCGGCCTTGTAGCCCAGGCCCAGCTTGAGGGCGACGTCGATGTCCTCAGCACTGGCGAGGCCGTCGTCGTAGGCCTGCACCACGTCGTTGAGATACGGGATCAGCAGCGCGTTGACCAGGAAGCCCGGGCGGTCCTTGACCACCACCGGCTCCTTGCCGGGCAGCGACGCGACCAGCGCGACCAGCCGCTGTACCAGCGACTCGTCGGTCTGAACCGCCCGCACCACCTCGATGGTGGGCATCAGCGGGGCGGGGTTGAAGAAGTGCAGCCCCGCGACCCGGCTCGGGTTGGGGACGGCGGTGGCGAGGTCGGTGACCGAGAGCGCGGAAGTGTTGGTGAGCAGCGGCGTCTGCTCGCCGACCACGGCGGCGACCTCGGCCAGCAGCGCCTTCTTCACCTCGGGGCGCTCGGTGACCGACTCCACGACGAGGTCGACGTCCGCGAGGTCGGCGACGTTCACAGTGCCCTCGATGCGGGCCAGCAGCGCGTCCCGCTCGGCCTCGGTCAGCTTGCCACGGCGTACCCCGGTGGCGAGGAAGTCACCGACGAAGGCGAAGCCGGCGTCGAGCCGCGCCTGGTCGGCCTCCAGCACCGTGACCCGGTGGTCGGCAGAGGCGAAGACCTGTGCGATGCCGGCACCCATGGTGCCGAAGCCGAGCAGGCCGATGTGTTCCTTGGAGGTCATGCTGGTCTCCTCACGACCCGAAAAGGCGGGTGTCGTCGTAGGTGTAGAAACCGCGGCCGGTCTTGCGGCCCAGGTCACCGGCGGCGACCATCCGCTCGACCATGGGCGGCGGGAAGAATCGGGGGTCGCGCAGTTGCTCGTAGAGCCGGGTGGCGACCTGCTGGTGGATGTCCATACCGACGATGTCGAGCAGCTGGAACGGGCCCATCGGGTGGCCGAGCGAGCCCTTGACCGCGGCGTCGATCTCGTCGCGGGTGGCCAGGCCGTTCTCCAGCGCGTCGATGCAGGAGTTCTCCCACGGGATGAGGAAGCGGTTGACGATGAAGCCCGGGCGGTCCTTGGTGACGACGCTGGTCTTGCCCAGGCCCGCGAGAAACTCCACCGTGGCGTCGTGGGCCCAACTTGCGGTGTGGCGCCCGTCGGCCACCTCCACCAGCTTCATCAGCGGCGCGGGGTTGCAGTAGTGGGTGCCGACCACCCGCTCCGGTCGCCGCGAGCCCGAGGCGATGCCGGTGACCGAGAGTGTCGAGGTGTTGGTGTGGAACAGAGTGGTCTCGGCCACGATGTCGTCGAGCTGGCCGAAGAGGTCCTTCTTCAGGGAGAGGTCCTCGAAGACCGCCTCGACGAGCACGTCGCTGGCGGCAAGCTCCTTGAGGTCGGTGGCGCCGACCAGCTTTGCCTTGGCGGCCTCCGCGTCGGCTGCGGCGAGCTTGCCGAGCGAGACGCTGCGGTCGAAGAACGAGCGGACCGTGCCGAGTCCGCGCTCCAGGTTGGCCTCGTTGACGTCGAAGAGGATGGTGCGATGACCGGCTCTCGCCATCACGGTGGCGATCCCCGACCCCATGGTCCCGGCGCCGAGCACGGCGACGGTCTTGCGTTCGTTGCTCACTTCTTCTTCCTCCGGAGAGCGTCTTGTCGGGGGTGGTGTCAGTGGGCCAGGGCCGCGACGGCCCGTCCTGTCTCGCGGCCGATGAGGAGCCGCTGGATCTCGTTGGTGCCGTCGTAGATCTGGGTGACCTTGGCGTCACGCAGACATCGCTCGACGCCTAGCTCGGAGAGGTCACCGAGGGGGCCGAGCAGCCGGGTCGCGGCGACGGCCGTCTGCCAGCCGAGGTCGGTGCAGGACTGCTTCATGATGCCGATCTGGCCCGGCGTGGTCTTCGGGTCGGCGTCGACCTGCCTGGCCACCGCGTGTAGCAGCAGCCGGCCCTGCAGGATCCGGCCGCGCAGGTCGGCGAGGGCGAAGGCCAGCTCGTCGGGCAGCTTGGGGCCGTGCTCGCGCACCAGCGCCGACAGGGTCCTGGCGTACGCTGCCCGGGCGAGACCGACGCCTTGGGCGGCGGCGCTGATCCGGGACTTGACCACCGAGCTCATCACGATCGCCCAGCCGCCGCCCGCGTTCCCGAGCAGGTTGCCGGACGGGATCCGCACGCCGTCGAAGAACAACTCGGCGGTGCTGGAGCCGTGCATGCCGAGCTTGTCGAACGGCTTGCCGTGACCCACCCCGTCCCAGCCGCCCTCGACGACGAACGCGGTGACACCGTCGCGGCCCTTTCCGCGGTCCACCGTGGCGAAGCAGATGATCACGTCGGCGCGGTCGCCGGTCGTGATGAAGGTCTTCTGTCCGCTCAGCACCCAACTGTCGCCGTTGCGCCGCGCGGTAGTGGTGAGGCCGGCGACGTCGGAGCCGGCGTCGGGCTCGGTGATCCCGAGCGAGCCGTAGCGCGACCCGTCGAGCAGGCCGGGGATGTAGCGCTCCTGCAGCGCCGCGTCGCCTGCGAGCAGGATCGGGTACGCCGCGTGCATCTGGGTCATGAAGACCAGGCTGGTGGCGGCGCAGCCGGCCGCGATCTCCTCCATCGCGACGGCGTAGGAGACGTTGGAGTCGGCCGAGCCGCCCAGGCGCTCCGGGAAGAGCAGCCCGCCGAGGCCGGCGCGGCTGAGCTCGGCGACGCCGTCCTCGGGGAATCGATGCGTCAGGTCGGTCTCCCGGGCGCGGGGCGCGATCCGCTCGGCGACGAGCTCGCGGGCCAACCGACGGACCTGCTGCTCACGCGGCGTCAGCGCGGCGTCGGCGACCGGCTCGTCGAGCGCGTCGTGCAGCGCCAAATAGGCACCGGGATCGGAGTCGAGCGTGAGCGCGGTCATCGGGCCTCCTGCGTGGCATCCGGAGCGGGGAAGCGAGGGTCGCGTCGCTCCAGGAAGGCGGCCACGCCCTCGGTGGACTCAGCGCCGGCGGTGGCCGCCACGGCGAGGCTCGCCTCGAGCGCCAGCCCCGCCTCCAGCGAGGCGTCACGGCCACGGTCCATTGCTTCGAGGATGGCCCGCACTGCCAGCGGTCCCTTCGACACGATCCGCGCGGCCACATCGTGGGCGGAGTTCAGCAGCTCCTCCGGCGCGACCGGTGGCAGCGGGGCCAAGCCCAGTGCATGTGCCCGGTCTGCGCTGATCCGCTCGCCGGTGAGCATGACGTGTGCCGCCACTTGCGGCCCCACGGCACGAGGGAGCCGCTGAGTGCCGCCGTACCCGGGGATCAGGCCGAGGCCGGCCTCGGGCAGGCCGAGGCTCGCCCGGTGGGACACGATGGCGAAGGTGCACGACAGGACGAGCTCGAACCCGCCTCCCAACGCCAGCCCGTTGACCGCGGCGATGGCAGGTACACCACAGCGCTCCAGGGACCGGAAGACCCCCTGGCCTCGAGCGAGCAGCACCCTGGCCTGGTCGACGTCGAGGTCCGCGAGCTCCTTCAGGTCTGCGCCGGCGCAGAACGCCTTCTCCCCCGAGCCGGTCACCACGATCGCCCTGACCCCGCTGGTGGCCACGTCCGAAACGGCGTCCGCCAGGCCGTCCAGCACTGCGGCGTTGAGGGCGTTGAAAGCCTCGGGCCGGTTGATCGTCAGGGTCAGTACGTCGCCGCTGCGCTCGGCGTGCAGCACGTCATCGGTCATCGCTGGGTCCTTTCGAGGTCGTGGGGCATGCCGACGATCTGCCGCTGCACCAAGTCATGGATAACCTCCGCGCTGTACCCAAGCTCGGTGAGCAGGGCGTGGCTGTCGGCACCTAGTGCCGGGAAGGGGTCGTTGCGCAACTCGGGCATCGAGGCGAGGCGGAACGGAGGCCGCAGGCTGACCAGTTCGCCTTCGTAGCCTGGCACTGGGAGCAATGTTCCCCGGGCGATCACTTGAGGATCTCGCACCACCTCGGACAGCGACTGCACCGGCGCCGCCGGGACATCGGCAGCGGAAAGCCGTGCCAGCCATTCGTCGGCCGTGCGATCGGCGAGTCGCACCGCGACAGCGGAGGTGATTCGCTCGCGGTGAAGGCGGCGACCCGCATTGTCCAAGAGGTCCGGATCGGCAGCCAGCTCGGGAAGATCGACCACCCCGCAGAAGCGCTGCCACATGGCATCGTTTCCGATAGCCACGACAATCGAACGATCCCGGGTCTCGAACGGCTGATAGACCGCGAGTACGGAATCGGTGCCGCCACTGGGCGCAGGCTCGGTCTCGCCTGCGCTGTATGCCGCGATGCGCGGGGCCATCAGCGCCAGATCGGTGTCGAGAAGAGAGACATCGACGATTTCACCGACCCCCTCGCGTTGCTGACGCACGAGGGCGGCGTTGATGGCGATGGCAGCGCACATGCCGGTCGCAATGTCCGACAGTGCGGTCGAGACACGTTGAGGAGTCCCGCCCTTGGCGCCCGTTACCGACATGAGTCCCGATCGCGCCTGGGCAACAAGGTCATAGCCGGGTAGGCCACTGTCGGGCCCGGTGAGCCCGAAGCCCGACATTGCGCAGTAGACCAGCCTCGGGTTCCGGCTGAGCAACGTCGGCCCATCGATCCCCATGCGCTCCAGCTTCGCGGGGTTCATGTTCTGCAAGAACACGTCGGCGGTGTCCAGCAGTGCCAGCAGCAGTTCCTTGCCCTCGGAGTCACGCAGGTTGATCGCGACCGAGGCCTTGTTGCGGTTGGCAGAGGCGAACCACGCCGACGCACCGGACACGAACGGCGGGCCCCACTGGCGAGTGTCGTCGCCGTGCAGCGGGTTCTCCACCTTGACCACATCGGCACCGAGATCAGCGAGATACATCGAGGCGGTAGGACCGGCGTAACTCGTCGTCATGTCGACGACGCGGATGCCGGCGAGGGGAGATGTAACGGCCTTCACAGGCTCAAGAATGTCCGACATTAGAACCTACTGTCAATGTTGGTCCAAAGGGGGATGAGCTGTGGCCCTCGTAAGCGGCATGAGGGCAGGGCTCCGCGCCGCGCGCCTGCCCAGAGACGCGCGGCGGGGACGCCCACCGGCTACATGGAGCGGGCGATGAGCTCCTTCATCACTTCGTTCGCCCCGCCGTAGATGCGTTGCACGCGAGCGCCGGCGAAGATGCGCGCGACGGGGTACTCCAGGATGTATCCGTAGCCGCCGAAGACCTGCACACAGCGGTCGGCGACAGTGAAGAGCATGTCCGTGGCCAAGAGCTTGATCTGTGAGGCGGTCGCCGCATCGAGCTCGCCATGGGCATGGAGGGCGATGCAGTGGTCCAGGAAGACCCGGGCCGCCTTCACCTCGGTGGCGCACTGGGCGAGCACGAACCTGGTGTTCTGCAGGTCCCACAGTGTGCCGTTGAAGGCTTCGCGCTCCTTGGCGTGGGCCACCGCCAGTTCGACGGCGAGCTCGGCCTGGGCGACCGCGCCGATCGCGATGGCCAAGCGCTCCTGGGGAAGCTGCGCCATCAGATAGCCGAACGCGCCACCCTCCTCGCCCAGCAGGTTGCCGACCGGCACCCGGACGTCGTCGAAGAACAGCTCACGGGTGTCCTGGCCACGCTGGCCCATCTTGTCCAGCGGAGCGCCCCGGGTCAGGCCAGGCGCATCGCCATCTACCAGAAGCAGCGAGAGCCCGCGGGCGCCGGGGCCGCCGGTCCGCACCACCGCCACGATCAACCCGGCCAACGCGCCGTTGGTGATGAAAGTCTTGGCACCATTGAGGACGTAGTGGTCCCCGTCGCGCCGGGCGCTCGTCGCGATCCTCTTGAGGTCGCTGCCCGTGCCCGGTTCGGTCATCGCGACCGCGCCGATACATTCGCCGCTGGCCAGCGCTGGAAGCCAACGGCGGCGCTGCTCCTCGTCGCCGTAGTTGAGGACGTAGTGGGCCACGATGGTGGAGTGGATCGCGTAAGCGATCGTGTCGTCGCCCACTCGGCTCTGTTCCCACAGCACGACGGCCTCGTGGAGAAACGTCCCCCCGCCTCCGCCGTACTCCTCGGGAACGCTCGGGCAGAGCAGGCCGGCCTTCCCTGCCTCCAACCACGTCTCGGGGTCTGCCTGGTGCTGCTTTTCGAAGCGTGCGATGTTTGGTACGACCATTCGCTCGAAGAACGACCGCGCCATGGCGGCCACGTCACCGAGCTCCTCATCGATCCACATCGGGGCGTACGTCGGCATACTCACGTCAGCGCCATCCCGCCATCGATCGCAAAGCTGGAGCCGGTGACATAGGTCGCAGCATCGGACGCGAGGAACACTGCCAGCGGACCCAACTCGGAAGGCTCCGCCACACGACGCTGCGGGATCGCAGAAAGCATGACCTCGTTCGTCTTCGGGTCGGCCATTCCTTCTTTGGTGATCTCTGTGGCGAAGTAGCCTGGTGCGATCGCATTCACCGTCACGTTGTGGCGGGCCCACTCGCGCGCGAGTGCGCGAGTGAAGTGAGCCAACGCCGCCTTCGACGTCACATAGGCAGTGTGCTGAGGAACCGCCCGCGTAGCCCAAGCGGATGTGATGTTGATGACCGTGCCCTTGCGGCGGCGCACGAGCTCTGCCCCGATGCTGCGGGTCAGATTCACCGCTGCGATGAGGTTGAGGTCGATGATGGCAGTCCAGTCTTCTGCGGACGTCTCCAGCAGCGGAGTCGGGTAGTGCATGCCTGCGTTGTTCACCAGGATGTCGACGCCACCGAAGCGCTCAAGGGTCGATCCGAGGATGAGCTCTCCTGCCGCAGGATCAGTGACGTCCGCGACGACGGTATGCACCTGCTCTCCAGTCGGGTCCGCCAGCTCGCACGTCTCTGCGAGGGCGTCGGCCGTCCGGGCGGCGATGGTGACCTTGGCGCCGGCACGGACATAGGCGGCAGCAATCGCCTGTCCGATACCCCGGCTTGCGCCAGTGACGACAGCGACCTTCCCCGCCAGGGGTCGCTCAAGGGTGTTGCTCATGAAGTTCCTTACGTGGAGGTATGAGGAATCAGCCGACGACGGACCTGGCGAGCACCGCGGCCTTCAGCCGCATCGCCTTCTTGTCGAGCTTGCCGATGCTCGTCTTCGCGATCTCGGGGACGAATTCGATGAAGTCAGGCAACCACCAGCGCGGCACGCTCTCCTCAAGGAAGGCGCTGAGCTCGGGGCCACTAAGGGTCGAGCCTTCCACTCGGGTGACGAAGGCAAAAGGTCGCTCGCCCCACTGAGCGTTCGGGACCGCGACGACCGTCGCCTCGCGCACGTCCGGATGGGCCACGATCGCGTTCTCGAGTTCGACCGAGGAGATCCACTCTCCGCCCGACTTGACGAGGTCCTTGGTGCGATCGACAAGTCGAATCACGCCGTCTTCGTCCATCGTGATGATGTCACCGGTGCGCATCCATCCGTCCTCGGTGAAACGGTCCTGGTTCTGCTCCGGAGCGTCGTAGTACGCCGACGCGATGGTATTTCCGGTCAACATCATTTCGCCGCCCACGGACTCATCGGTGCGTATACCGATCAGCGGAAACGGGCGCCCTTGGGCCAGACGTGCCGACATCCACTCCGGGCTGTCGGGCACGAGTCGCGCCGGCGGGCGCCCCACTCCGATGAGCGGATTGCATTCGGTCATGCCGAATCCGATGACCGCAGGGATGCCGACCTCGTCGAAACGCCGCATCAACGCCTCGCTGATCGGCGCGCCTCCAGCGATGACGTCGCGCAGGGAGGACAGGTCCGGGATGTCGTCCAGGTAAGCGATGCCGTGCCAGATCGTCGGGACCGCGGCGGCGAAGGTCACCCGTTCGTCGGCGATGATCTGTGCCAGTCGCTCAGGGGAAGAGTTCTCGCCAGGCAGCACGAGCCGGGCGCCTGTCATGAAGCATGCGTATGGCAGGCCCCATGCGTTGGCGTGGAACATCGGCACGATCGGAAATACAGTGTCACGTTCGGCGATCGCGTAGAAGTCCGGCAGGCTCTGCAACAAGGTGTGCAGCACCGTCGAGCGATGGGAGTAAACCACGCCCTTCGGGGTCCCCGTTGTGCCCGACGTGTAGCACATGCCGGCCGCGGAGTTCTCCGGAATCACAGGGAACTCGAAGTTGGGATCACCCTCGGCGATGAGACGTTCGTAGTCAAGCGCTCCGGCCCGCTCACCGGAACCGATGACGACCTCGCAGGCAAGAGATTCCACCTCGGGGAAACGGTCGCTCAGCGAACCATCGATGAAGGCCATCTTGTCGCCGGCGTGATCGACAATGAACCGAATCTCTTCGCTGTGGACGCGGATGTTGATCGGATGGAGAACCGCACCCATCGCAGGAACGGCGAGATAAAGCTCGAGGTGCTCCTGGGTGTTCCAGGAGAAGGTCGCCACTCGGTCACCGATGCCCACACCGAGACGCTGGAGGGAGGAGGCGAGCCGCCGGACGCGCTCAACGGTCTCCCCCATCGTGCGAACCGTGCGCTCATTCCCACGGAACGAGATCACCTCTTGGTTCGGGAAGAAGCGCTCGGCACGCTCGACGAACTCGCTCAAAAGCAGCGGCCGCTCATTCATCAGCCCCGGGAACGGGAGGTTTGCCATATCGATGTTCTCCCTCACACGCGCTCGATGATTGTGACGTTGGCGAGTCCGCCGCCCTCGCACATTGTCTGCAGTGCGTAGCGGCCACCACGCCGCTCCAGCTCCGCCAGAACGTCGCCCATGATGCGCACGCCGGTAGCGCCGAGCGGATGGCCGAGCGCGATCGCGCCGCCATTGACATTGGTGCGCTCAAGCGGAATGCCGGTGTCGCGGAGCCAGGCCAGCACGACGGGCGCGAACGCTTCGTTGATCTCGAACAGGTCGATGTCATCGACGCTCAGGCCCGCACGGTCGAGAGCCTGCCTGGTCGCCGGAATCGGAGCCGTCAGCATGAAGACCGGGTCCGACCCCAAGACGGTCATGTGATGCACCCGCGCCCGCGGGGTCAGGCCATGGCGCGCGAGTGCCGCCTCCGATGCGACCAGCATGGCTGACGCTCCGTCGGCGACCTGGCTCGAGGTCGCCGCTGTAACCATCCCGCCCTCAGTGAGGGTACGCAGGCCGGCCATCTTCTCCAGCGAAGTGTCGGGGCGTGGAGTCTCGTCACGGGAGAGACCATCGACGGGAACGATCTGAGCGTCGAACAGGCCTGCACTGACGGCCGCGGCCGCGCGCTGGTGGCTGAGCAGCGCAAACTGCTCCAACTCGGCACGAGTCAGGCCCCAACGGTCCGCGATCAGCTCCGCCGCGCGGAACTGGGTGATCTCCTGGTCGCCGTACCTCTTGCGGAAGCCCACCGAGCCGGAGAACGGGTCGGGAGCTGTGTCCGTCTGCCAGCTTGCGGCGATCGGCACTTGGCTCATCGACTGGACTCCGCCGGCGATCACGAGATCGGCGGTGCCGCTCATGACGGCCTGCGCGGCAAAGTGGACGGCTTGCTGAGACGAGCCGCACTGACGATCGATGGTGACCGCCGGCACGCTCTCAGGAAGGCCGGCCGAGAGCCAGCTTGTGCGGCCGACGTTGGCCGCCTGCGAACCGATCGGATCCAGACAACCGAAGACGACATCGTCGACGACGGCTGGGTCCACGCCGGTGCGGTCGACGAGGGCTCCCAAGACTGCAGCGCCCAGGTCGGCCGGATGGATGTTTGCGAGACCACCACCGCGCCGCCCCAAGGGCGTGCGAACAAAATCAACGATAAATGCATCAGCCACTAGGGACTCCGTACGTACTAAGTTCGAGTATGCCGGGCCTGCGGCCCGATCAGGCGGTAGCGAAGAGGACGCCGAGGTTGCTGTAGTCAAACGCATCAGATCGCGTGAGCTCGGACGTCCGTATCCGCGCCCACACCTCACGCGCGGACCCATGGACGCGATACACGGCCACCGAATCGAAGGGACGCCCCTCGGCCAACTCACCGAATGGATTGGCCTCCGAGTGGGGTTTGATGTCCGAGATGTCGTATCGCACCGCCTCGGTCAACTCCGGAAACGCCGCGAGGACCTCAGGGACGTGGACCGTGTCGTACCACGCGACGAACTCTTCCTGTCTACCCTCTGCCGCTCGGGCGAAGATCACCAACAGCTCGCAAGCTGAACCAATATGCACGGCACTCATAATGTTGGACATTCACCTGATGGTCAAGGCCTGCGAGTGACGGCAGTGACCTCAGCAGTGACCGAACCGCCGGGCTCGACGACATCGAGTGGGCCGGCCAGGTCACCTCGCGCCGCCGCGATCTCATCGGTGCGCTCGCCGAGACCGTGCTCGACAGGCAGCTCCCTCCGTTGGAACACACCGCCGTCGACCTCGCCCTCGACCGGGCGGTCCGCGGCGCCGACGTCCCCGTGCCCCCGATGGTTGTCGACCGACTCCTCACCCTCGAGTGGCGCCTGCGGGGGCGTGTGCGAGGAAGTAGGTGATCTCGCGGTGGAGTCGGCCGTCCTTGCCGCGTCGGTTGGGATGCAGGCTGCGGCGCAGCACCAGCCAGTGCGTGAAGCCGTCGGCACGGCTCTCGTCCTTCACCTGGACGGCGAAGGCCGTCCAGTCGTAAAGTCCTTCACCCTTGGCGCCGTCGCCGCAGGAACGGCGTTTCATCGCTCACGGTCCGAGGTCCACTCCTCGGGCACGTACAGGCGGCGGTCGATGAAGGCGTGCCCTGTGGCGGTGGCGTAGGTGAGCATCACCATGGTCTGGCAGTTGCCGACGTCGCCGGTCAGTCCGCAGTGCTGGAAGGCCACCCCGACCGACTTGGTGCCCTTCTCCTGGGCCATGGCGCTGCTGAACATGCGTGTTTGGGGAGGAGTTTGCTGCCGTGGCGCCGTCTCCGCCGAGGAGAGATTACCCCGCCTGCGACAGGCCGCGACGGTATACATTATGCCTAGGTGCAAACGTCAGACATTAGCCACCCTTTGCACGTAACATCAACATCCACTAGCCCGGCACGTAGCGCATCGGCTACGGCGCGTGATCGGCAATGAGAGAAACGGGAGGGCAACAAGATGGCCATGAAAGCGAACGGCGACGCACCCCGCAAGGTGATCGGCCGGACGGTGCTGCGGCCGCGTGAGCAGGTCGAGGAGACCATCAGGGCCGCCATCCTGTCCGGCGAGCTCAAGTCCGGCGAGATGCTGCCTCCAGAGGCGGAACTGGCGCGCCAATTCAACGTCAGCCGGACGACCTTGCGCGAGGCCCTGCGGGTGCTGACGTCACAACATCTGATCACAAAGGTGCCTGGGGCCAGGGGCGGCAACTTCGTACAGTCGATCGACTACCACTCGCTGGGCGACGTCATGATGGAGTCGGTCGACAACCTCCTCGCCCTGGGCAGTATCGAGTTCGACGAGGTGGCCGAGGTGCGGCAGCAGCTCGAGGTGCCTGCCGTACGCCTTGCGGCAGTCAATCGGACTGACGAGCACATCCAGCAGTTGACCGCGATCGTTGAGCGGCAGAAGACCGCATCGGTGGACGATCCCGAGATCCCAGAGCTCGACCGCCAGTTCCACACTTTGATTGCGCGTGCCTCTGGCAATCGGGTGCTGGCCAGCTTCGTCACTGCTCTTCACCACGCCACAGAGCCGGTGCACTACCTGGACCTCTCGCCCGAGGTCGGCCGCGAGACCGTCAAGCAGCACCAGCAGATCGTCCGGGCCATCCAGCGGCAGGACCCGGACGCAGGCGAGACGGCGGTGATCAAGCATCTCACCTACCTGAGGCGCCACATCACAGCACATCGGACTCGCTGACGGCATGCTCCTCAGGGCGCCCTGCACACATCTAAATGTTGGACCTTGCGCGGCCTGTCTATTGTCAGTAACGTGCCTGTCGTCGCACCATCTGTGTCCCGCGCTACACCACCCGGTGTCGCCGGCAGCGCGGATCACTACGCCGAGGTGCTCGGGAAAGACGAGGCCCGTCAGGCCTGCCTGTGCCAAGGCCCGCACGCTCTCGTGGGCGAAGGCATGGGTTGCGTCGTCGTAGCCCAGCGGCCGTCGTCCTCCAAGCCGGACCGGGGCGTCGTGGAGTTCGAGGTGCGCGTCACCAACCAGCACGACGTTGTCGTCCAGCACGGCACAAAGACCATGCTCATCGCCCGAAAGGACCCTCGATGGCCTCCGCCTTCCTGTACGCCGCCGCGCGGACGCCGTTCGGCCGCTTCGGCGGTGCCCTGGCCGGCGTGCGTCCTGACGACCTCGCCGCCACGGCGCTCGACGGCGTGCTGGCGAAGGTACCCGAGCTGGACCCGGCCCTGATCGGCGACGTCGTCCTCGGCAACGCCAACGGCGCGGGCGAGGACAACCGCAATGTCGCCCGCATGGCCGTGCTGCTGGCCGGGCTGCCGGTCTCGCTGCCCGGATCGACGGTCAACCGGCTCTGCGGGTCCTCGCTCGATGCCGCGATGACCGCGTCACGGATCGTCGAGACCGGCGACGCCCACGTCGTGCTGGCGGGCGGCGTGGAGTCGATGACCCGTGCGCCGTGGGTACTGCCCAAGCCCTCCCGTGCCTACCCTGCGGGCAATGTCACGGCTGTCTCCACCACGCTCGGTTGGCGGCTGATCAATGAGAAGATGCCGGCCGAATGGACAGCCTCACTGGGCGAGTGCAACGAGCAGCTTGCCGACCGGTTCCAGATCTCCCGGGAACGCCAGGACGCCTTCGCCGTCCGCTCCCATCAGCTCGCCGACGCGGCCTGGGCGGCCGGACGGTACGACGACCTGGTGGTCGCTGTCCCCGGCGTCGACCTGGCCTGTGATGAGGGGATCAGGCCGGGCTCGACGGTGGAGAGGCTCGCCGGGCTGAAGCCGTCGTTCCGCCCCGACGGCTCGATCACAGCGGGCAACGCATCTCCACTCAACGACGGCGCCTCCGCCCTGGTGGTCGGCTCGGAGGAAGCCGCCTCGGTCATCGGCACCGCACCGCTGGCCCGGATCGCCGGCCGTGGTGCCCACGCGCTGGCGCCGCAGGACTTCGGGTTCGCGCCCGTGGAGGCCGCCAACGCCGCGCTCGCCCGTGCCGGCATCGAGTGGGCGGACGTCGAGGCCGTGGAGCTCAACGAGGCGTTCGCGGTCCAGTCCCTGGCCTGCGTCGATGCCTGGAAGATCGACCCTGGCATCGTCAACACCTGGGGCGGTGCGATCGCGATCGGCCACCCCCTCGGCGCATCCGGGGGGCGCATCCTCGGCACCCTCGCCCACCGGCTCATCACCGACCGGCAGCGATGGGGTGTCGCCGCTATCTGCATCGGCGTCGGCCAGGCCCTCGCCGTCGTCATCGAGAACGTCACCCTCGGATCGGAGAACTCATGAGCCTTCCCAACAGCGTCGGTGTCTACGGTGGCGGCCGGATGGGAGCAGGCATAGCGCACGCCTTCCTCCTGGCCGGCACCTCGGTGACCGTGATCGAGGCCGACGAGGCAGCCGCGGCAGCGGCCGATGGGCGTGTTCGCGACAGCCTCACCAAGGCGGCCGAACGCGGGAAGCTCCGCGAGCCGCTCCCGCAGGTTGCGGAGCGCCTTACCGTGACGACAGACGCGTCGGCGCTCGCCTCGTGTGTGCTCGTCATCGAGGCGGTCCCCGAGTCCGTCGAGTTGAAGACGTCAGTGCTCACCCGCGTGGAGGAGCTTGCCCCCGAGGCGTTCCTGGCCACCAACACCAGCTCTCTCTCCATCGACAACGTCGCGACGTCGCTGGCGCGGCCGGAGCGGTTTATCGGCCTGCACTTCTTCAACCCCGTTCCCGCCAGCGAGCTGGTGGAGATCGTGATCGGCTCGAAGACGTCAGCGGATCTCGTCGCCGACGCCAAGGAGTGGGTGAAGGCCCTGGGCAAGACGGCCATCACGGTGACCGACTCCCCAGGCTTCGCCTCCTCACGCCTCGGTGTCGCACTTGCCCTCGAAGCGATGCGGATGCTCCAGGACGGTGTCGCCTCGGCTGCGGACATCGACACCGCCATGACGCTCGGCTACAAACACCCGATGGGCCCTCTGAAGACCACGGACGTGGTGGGTCTCGACGTCCGGCTTGCCATCGCCGAACATCTGGCGAAGGAGGTCGGACCACACTTCGAGCCGCCCGCCATCCTGCGTGAGAAGGTCGCGGCCGGGCACCTCGGCCGCAAGACCGGACAAGGCTTCTACACGTGGTAATGCCAACGCGCACAAGTTAACTGCGTGGGCCGTACCTCGATGGAAATGGGCATCCGCGTGGAAGCCGAACACGTGCAGAGCGCCACAAGTCGACATGCAAACAACTCCGACTTCGAGGCGTTCGCCGGCGAAGCCTGCACCCGAACCGACCGAACATCTGGCTGTCCGGGATGCCACGTCGAGAACGCTGCCGGCCGCGAAGCAGCCCAACCCTGATTGGCAGGACACAAGTTATGAGTCTGAAGATCCTGGTTACCGTGAAGTACGTGCCCGACGCCACTGGCGACCGGCACTTCGCCGATGACCTGACCGTCGACCGGGACGACGTGGACGGTCTGCTCTCCGAGCTGGACGAGTACGCGGTCGAGCAGGCGCTGCAGATCGCCGAGAACTATGACGGTGACGGCGACGCCGAGGTGACCGTGTTGACGGTGGGTCCGGAGGACGCCAAGGACGCGCTGCGCAAGGCGCTGTCCATGGGTGCGGACAAGGCGATCCACGTCGAGGACGACGACCTGCACGGCACCGACGCCATCGGCACCTCGCTGGTGCTGGCGAAGGCGGTCGAGAGGGCCGGCTTCGACCTGGTGATCTCGGGCATGGCCTCCACCGACGGCACCATGGGTGTCGTTCCCGCGCTGCTGGCCGAGCGTCTGGGTGTCCCGCAGGTCACGCTGCTGTCTGAGGTGTCGGTCGAGGACGGGGTGGTGAAGGGCCGCCGTGACGGGGATGCCGCCTCCGAGCAGTTGGAGGCGTCGCTGCCGGCGGTGGTGTCGGTGACGGACCAGTCGGGTGAGGCGCGGTACCCGTCGTTCAAGGGGATCATGGCGGCGAAGAAGAAGCCGGTTGAGTCCTGGGACCTGTCGGATGTGGACATCGAGGCCGACGAGGTCGGCTTGGAGAACGCCTACACGGTGGTGGAGTCGGCGGCCGAGCGTCCGGCGCGGACCGCGGGCACGATCGTCAAGGACGAGGGCGAGGGCGGCAAGCAGCTCGCCGAGTTCCTCGCGAGGCAGAAGTTCATCTGAGGCCCGCTCGCTTCCCGCCCCTTCACACTTCGCAAGCAGGAGAGAAGAAGTCCCATGGTTGAAGTTCTCGTCTACATCGACCACGTGGACGGTGCCGTCCGCAAGCCCACCCTGGAGCTGCTGACCCTGGCCCGCCGTATCGGCGAGCCGGTTGCGGTCGCCCTCGGCAAGGGCGCCGCCGATACGGCTGCCACGCTCGCCGAGCACGGCGTGAACCGCGTCCTGACCCACGACGCCCCGGAGTACGCCGAGTACCTGGTGGTGCCGAAGGTGGACGCCCTGCAGGCCGCCTATGAGCAGGTGTCCCCGGCCGCCGTGCTGGTCCCGTCCTCGGCGGAGGGCAAGGAGATCGCGGCGCGGCTGGCGCTGCGGATCGGTTCGGGCATCATCACCGACGCCGTCGACCTTCAGTCCGGCGACGAGGGCCAGGTGGCCACGCAGTCGGTGTTCGCCGCGTCGTTCACCACCAAGTCCCGGGTGTCCAAGGGCACGCCGGTGATCACGGTCAAGCCGAACTCGGCCGCCGTGGAGGCCACTCCGGCCGCGGGTGCAGTGGAGGCGCTGTCGGTGTCCTTCTCCGAGCAGGCGACCGGCACGAAGATCACGGGCCGTACGCCGCGTGAGTCGACGGGTCGTCCGGAGCTGACCGAGGCCGCGATCGTGGTCTCCGGCGGCCGTGGTGTCAACGGTGCCGAGAACTTCTCGATCATCGAGGCCGTCGCCGACTCCCTCGGTGCGGCCGTCGGTGCCTCGCGTGCCGCGGTGGACGCGGGCTGGTACCCGCACACCAACCAGGTCGGCCAGACCGGCAAGTCCGTCTCGCCGCAGCTGTACATCGCCAACGGCATCTCCGGTGCGATCCAGCACCGGGCCGGCATGCAGACCTCGAAGACCATCGTCGCGGTCAACAAGGACCCCGAGGCCCCGATCTTCGACCTGGTCGACTACGGCGTGGTCGGCGACCTGTTCGAGGTCGTTCCCCAGCTCACCGAGGAGATCAAGACCCGCAAGGGCTGAGTCCCGCGAGAAACTGAAGGCGTTTACCATGCAACTCGCCGCGATCATCGCGTCGTTGGTCATGGCGGTGGTGGGTGTGGCGCTGTTCGCCCGAGCCATCCGTCAGAACTTTCTGTTCGTGCGGCTCGGGCAGAGCGTCCCCAAGGGCACCCGCACCGACCGTCCGAAGCAGCGGAGCCTGACGCTGCTCAGGGAGTTCCTCGGGCACACCCGGATGAACCGCTGGGGCATCGTCGGTGTCGCGCACTGGTTCGTGGCGATCGGCTTCTACACGCTGCTGCTGACGATCGTGAACGCCTTCGGCCAGCTGTTCAAGGCCGACTGGATCCTGCCGGTCATCGGTGACTGGGCGCCGTACAACGTCTACGTCGAGTTCATCGGCACCATGACGGTGGTCGGCATCCTGGTCCTGATCGCCATCCGGCAGCTGACCCGGCCGGGCGGGGCGGGCCGCAAGTCCCGTTTCGCGGGCTCCAACACCGGCCAGGCGTACTTCGTCGAGGCCATCATCCTCATCGTCGGCGTCTGCATCTTCATGCTGCACGCGCTCGAGGGCGCCCAGCACCACGTGGACGGCTACGAGGCCTCGTTCTTCCTCTCGTACCCGGTGCTCGCGGCGCTGAAGGGCCTGGACGTCTCCACCCTCCAGAACCTCACCTACTTCTTCGCCGGCCTGAAGATCGCGGCCTCCTTCACCTGGATGATCGTGGTCTCGCTGAAGACCGACATGGGTGTGGCCTGGCACCGCTTCCTGGCGTTCCCGAACATCTGGTTCAAGCGGAACGCGGACGGCGAGACCTCGCTCGGCGCGCTGCTGCCGATGACCTCGGGCGGCAAGCCGATCGACTTCACCGACCCCGGTGAGGACGACGTCTTCGGCGTCTCCCAGGTCGAGCAGTTCTCCTGGAAGGGCCTGCTGGACTTCTCCACCTGCACGGAGTGCGGCCGCTGCCAGTCGCAGTGCCCCGCCTGGAACACCGGCAAGCCGCTGTCGCCGAAGCTGCTGATCATGTCGCTGCGCGACCACGCGCACGCCAAGGCCCCGTACCTGCTGGCCGGCGGCGGCAAGACCATGGAGGGCGAGGAGAAGGCCTCCGAGGAGCAGCTGAAGGACGTTCCCGCGGCCGCGCTGGCCGAGGCCGAGCGCCCGCTGATCGGCACCGCCGAGGAGAACGGCGTCATCGACCCGGACGTCCTGTGGTCCTGCACCACCTGCGGCGCCTGCGTCGAGCAGTGCCCGGTGGACATCGAACACGTCGACCACATCGTCGACATGCGCCGCTACCAGGTCATGATCGAGTCCGCGTTCCCGTCCGAGGCGGGCACGATGCTCAAGAACCTGGAGAAGAAGGGCAACCCCTGGGGCCTGGCCAAGAAGCAGCGCCTGGAGTGGACCAAGGAGGTCGACTTCGAGATCCCGGTCGTCGGCAAGGACATCGAGGACCTCTCCGAGGTCGAGTACCTGTACTGGGTCGGCTGCGCCGGCGCCCTCGAGGACCGGGCCAAGAAGACCACCAAGGCCTTCGCCGAGCTGCTGCACATCGCGGGCGTCAAGTTCGCGATCATGGGCGGCGACGAGAAGTGCACCGGTGACTCCGCCCGCCGCCTGGGCAACGAGCCCCTCTTCCAGGAGCTCGGCATGGAGAACGTCGCCGCGCTGAACATAGCCTTCGGCGAGGACATGGACGAGGAGGGAGAGGTGGACGAGTCGACGAAGAAGCCGAAGTCGGCGAAGAAGATCGTCGCGACCTGCCCGCACTGCCTCAACACCATCGGCAACGAGTACCCGCAGCTCGGCGGCGACTACGAGGTCATCCACCACACCCAGCTGCTCCAGCACCTGGTCGACGAGGGCAAGCTCATCCCCGTCACCCCGGTCGAGGGCATCATCACCTACCACGACCCCTGCTACCTGAGCCGCCACAACAAGATCTACACGCCCCCGCGCGAGATCATCGCCAACGTCCCTGGTCTCAGGAACGAGGAGATGCACCGCCACAAGGAGCGCGGCTTCTGCTGCGGCGCCGGCGGCGCCCGGATGTGGATGGAGGAGCGGATCGGCAAGCGCATCAACAACGAGCGTGTTGATGAAGCCCTGTCGTTGAACCCCGACATCGTCTCCACCGCTTGCCCGTTCTGCCTCGTCATGCTCACGGATTCCGTGAACGGCAAGAAGAACGAGGGCAAGGCCAAGGAGTCCATCCAGGTCGTCGACGTCGCCCAACTCCTCCTCGACTCCGTCAAGACACCGGCCCGGGACCTCATCGAAGAAGTTTCTGCCGGCATGTAGCGAGCGTCTCTGACGCGTAAATAGCTCCAGGTCAGGGTGAGTCTGGGCAGGGTTGGGTGCCCGGTGGTCGTCGCGGCCGCCGGGTCTTTGGCTGTGGGTGGTCAGGCTGCGCCTTCGATCGGGTTGAGGGTGACGGTGTAGCCGAGCTGGTTCAGCCGGTTGATGGCCTGGCGGGTGGCGCGTTCGGGGTCACGCTGGATGAAGTAGGTGCCGCCGAGTTCGTGGTAGGGGACGTTGTCGGTGAGCATGTGCCAGATGGCGGTGATGATCGAGTGCTCGACGGCGACGAGGGCCTTGAGCGGGCCTCGGCGGGCGGCCAGACGCTTGTAACGGGCCTGCAGGTAGGTGTCTTTGCTTCTCGTCACGCTGAATGCCGCGGTCCCGAGGGCGCCCTTGAGGTAGGGGTTGCCGGGGCGGACCTTGGTGTTCTTGGTGCGGCCGGCGGACTCGTGGTGGCCGGGGCAGACCCCGGCCCAGGACGCGAGGTGCTTGGCGGAGGCGAACCGGGTCATGTCACCGCCGGTCTCCGCGATGATCACCTCGGCGGTGGTCTGGTTGACGCCGGGGATGGTGTCGAGCAGGTCGAGGGCGCATAGCCGGACCAAGAACGCGTGGTGCTCGCGGAACCGCCCGGTCAGGGCCTCGGTCAGTTCAGGGAGTGATGTAGGAGACGTTCGGCCACTGAGAGTCGCCGGTCTCCCGCGCGGCCTTCAGCCGCCGGGCCGCGAGCTCCTTGGAGAAGGTGACACGCATCCGGGCCGGCCGGTCCTTGCCGGGCAGGATCTCCGGCTCGTCCAGATACGACTTGGGCAGCGCCTTGAGCCGGTAGAGCAGGTCCCGCGGCGGTTCGAAGGCGATGGTGCCGTCGTCGTCGCGGCGCAGCGACAGCATGTTCTCCGGGTTGGG
This sequence comes from Streptomyces sp. NPDC050625, assembly GCF_040654755.1. Taxonomy (NCBI): domain Bacteria; kingdom Bacillati; phylum Actinomycetota; class Actinomycetes; order Kitasatosporales; family Streptomycetaceae; genus Streptomyces; species Streptomyces sp. NPDC050625. The sequence goes on along the minus strand of NZ_JBFAIQ010000002.1, from coordinate 524,283 downwards.
GCGGCAGACCTGCTTCAGCGCCTCCTCGAAGTAGTCGGCCGTGGACGCGAAGAGCCGGGGCACCACCGCGCGGGAGACCTGCGGCTGGTCGTGCACGGCGCCCACCTGGCCGAGCAGCCCGGCGAGGAAGGCGGCCCCGCCCTGCTGGGACTGCTTGATGGACTCCTCGACCGTGCGGCCGGCAATCAGGTCCTGGGTGAGGCGGCTCTCCTCCTCCTTGGCCCGGTACAGGCCGGTAACCGCCTCGGCCGATCCCTCGATCCGGTGGGCCTCCTCCTCGCGTGCGAGGAGCTTCTCGCCCACCAGGCGGTCGTCCAGTGTGCGGGGCTCTCCGGTCGTCTCGTCCGTGCGCCAGGGGACGTCGCCGGTGAGGATAAGCGCGCGGAATTCGGGCCGGTGCGTCTGGCCGTAGCGGTCGATACGGCCGTTGCGCTGCTCGATGCGGATCAGGGACCACGGCAGGTCGTAGTGGACCAGGCGGTGGCACTGCTGGTGGAGGTTGACGCCCTCGGAGGCGACGTCGCCGGTGAACAGGATGCGCACGGGATCGTCGCGCAGCCCGAACTTCTCGACGATGTCCTGCTGTTCCTGGTCGGTGGTGGCCTCGCCGGGCATGACCTGCACCGCTCCGCCGAAGGCCAGCCAGGGTTTCTTCTCGTCCTTCTTCCCGGCCGGGACCGCGGTGCGCGGGAAGCCGAGGGCCGCCGGTACGGTCTCGGCGAGCCATCGCAGGGTGGGGATGCTCTCGGAGAACACCACCACGCGGGTCTCAGAGCCGGGCCCGACCCCCATGTCTTTCAGCTCGTCCACCAGCGCCTGGAGTTTGGCGGAGTCCTGGTCCTCGATCTGCTCGGCCAGCTGCTGCAGGTCGACCAGGGCGGCCCGCTCAGTCTTCCGCGCCGCCTCGCGGACGGCCGGGTCCTCCGGGCGGGTGCGCCGCTTGGCGCCGACGTCGGTCTTTGTCCGGCGGCGGGTTGTCCAGGTTGCCGATCCTGGTCTTGATCGTTGCCAGCAGGGCCTTGTGCGAGGACAGGAACGACTTCAGCAGCCGGTACGGGACGAGCTGGTGCCGGCTCGCCGAGGGCGCGGTCGGATCGGCGGGGATCCAGCGCGTGGCCAGCTCCCTGAAGACCGCGAGTTCCTTGTCGGTGGCCGGTACGTGGATCGGCCGGGAGGGGCCGCGGTCCGCCCAGGCGTTGTCCCTCAGCGACTCCCGCACCTCCGGCGAGGTTTTCGTACGCCGGATATAGAGGTGCTTGAGGTCGTCCACCTCGTACTGGGACGGATTGGCGATCGCCGCCTCGTCGAGCATTCTGATCAGCTCGGCGAAGGAGACGGCGTCGCCGTTGTGCGGGGTGGCCGAGGCCAGCACCAGTGCGTCCGTCCTGCGGGCCAGCAGCCGGGCCAGCGCGTTGTTCTTAGTGCCGCGGTTGACGAGGTTGTGGGACTCGTCGATGACGACGGCGTCCCAGTCCGTGTGCTCCAGATGGTGGGCGTACATGTCGCTCTTCAGCGTATCCACGGAGATGATCACGCGCTTGAAGTACGCGAACGGATTACGGCCCGCGGGGATGTCCCGCTGCACCCGCTGGATGCCGGTCGAGTCCAGCCGAACCAGCGGAATCCCGAACCGGGTCCACAGCTCCCGTTGGAACTGCTCCAGCACGTGCTGCGGCGTCACGACCAGGATCCGCTCGCCCCGCCCACGCCGGATCAGCTCCGCGAGCAGGACCCCGATCTCCAACGTCTTGCCGAGGCCCACGACGTCCGCGATCAGGATCCGCGGCTGTGGGTTTTTCATCGACAGTGCCAGCTCGGCCGGCCGCAGCTGGTGGACCTGCTGGTCCATGAGGAAGCCGTCCGCCAGCGCGAGCCCATGCTCGGTTTGCGGCAGAAACGTCTTCCGCACGATCGCCTCGAGGAAGAGCCGGGACCGTCGTTGGTTGGGCGAGTCGTCCGCCACCAGTTCCGTCTCGCGCGGGTCCAGCATCTGCACGACGTCCAGCCGGTCGTAGAAGACCGCGTCCATGCCGCGGACGAACGGCGAGATGCCCGTGACCTCCACCATCCAGCCGTCACGGGTCCACTCACACTTCCGCACGAGCCACAGGTCCTCACGAATCAGAACCTGCGCCCCCGGGGCGTAACCGCCCGTCGACGGCCGCTGGTGCTGCGGTGACGCGGCCTCGGCCTCGCGGGCACCCTGCGCTACATCGCTCCGACCGGCCACGGTTTCTGTCCCGACGCCCAACGTCCGCTCCACTCCTTACCCACGGCTCACCGCACGCGGGGCGTGCTCAAACCCGTCCCGGAATCGCCGTCCACAAGTTTCTCACCAGCCACTGACACCGTCGGTCACAGGGCGGCATCGACCGCATACTGAGCGCGCAGCTCCTCGGCAACTCGCTTCGACGCAGGCGGCCGCCCACGGGTGGGCCGAGGCTTCGGCCCTGTCTCCTGCCGTACGGCAGGCTCGCCTGGCACGTGGGCCGGGCCCTCCTCGTGATCTGCCTCGCCGTCCCTCTCGTCCGCCTGCACCACGTCGCCTGCGCGGCGCCCGTCGAGCGGCGAGTCGACGCCACCGGCCTCTTCCAGCCTGGCCTGGTCCTCGAGCAACTTCTCGAATGACGGTGACAGTGGCCCCTCCGCCTCGTCCTGCGAACCGCCCTCGATGGTCCTCGCGATCAGCGCCAGCCGAGCGTCCGCCGGACTCAACCCGGCTTCCTTCAGCAGCTCCGTGCATGTCCGCGCGACGGCGTCGAGCTTCGGCCGGTCGTCGGGTTCGTGTGCGAGCATCGACGCGACGAGCGGCCGCAGCCCCTCCGGTACCCCGCTCAGATCCGGGCCGATGGCGGGATTCGCGACCTGCATGGCGACCGCCTCCCACGCCACGCCGTCATAGGGGTAGTGGCGGGCCGCCGCATAAAGCAGCACCGTGCCCAGTGCATACACATCCGCTGCCGGTGTCACCTTCGGATGCCCGCTCGCTTGCTCCGGCGGCATGCACCGCACCGTGCCGATGATCATGCCGCTGTGCGACAGGGACTCCTGCGCGGCGTCCATGAAGGCACCGAGCCCGAAGTCGATGATCACGGGGCCGTCCTTGCCCATCATGACGTTCTGGGGCTTGAGGTCCCGATGCACCAGGTCCGCCGCGTGCACTGCCTCCAGCCCCTCGGCCAGCAAGGCACCGAGGCTGGCAACCAGCGGCAGCGGCAGGACACCGCCCTGATCCACACAGGCCAGCAAGGTACGCCCGGCCACATACTCCATGGCCAGCCAGGGGCGGTCGGCAAACGGATCGGCCCCGACCAGCCTTTGCTGACTGACGCAGACGTCCCCGACGAAAAGGCCGAGCAGGCGCCGCTCACCTACCGCATCAACCATCTCGCCTCGGCCACCGGAGGCGTGGTGTCCGTTGCCCTGGGAGACACGCCGCGCAAGGCCATCACCGCGATGGTCTACCACGACTACTCTCAGCTGCCGGTGCTGGACGAATCCGGAAGGCTGTGCGGAGTGGTCACGTGGGAGTCCATTGGCCGCGCCCGTATGTCCGGCGGCCCTCTCACGCTGGCCGACATCTCCACTCCCGACCCTCTCAATCTGCTCGACCAAACGGAGCTCCTCCCCTGGGTCCCTCAGATCCAGCAGCGCGGGTACGCCTTCGTCCACGACAGCCAGCACAAGATCACCGGCATCGTCACCGCATCCGACCTCAGCATCCAATTCGGCGTTCGCGTCCAGCCGTTCGTTCTACTCGAAGAGCTGGAGCAGCGTCTGCGACGACTGATCAACCAGGCTTTGGACCGCGGCACCCTGATACTCGACCAGATCCACCTGAAACTCCTGCCGCACCGCAGGAAGAGAGTTCATGCCGCGGACGACCTCACCCTGGGCGAGTACCCCCACGTGCTCGAACCGGCAGAACACTGGGAAGCGCTGGACTGGGACGCCGACCAAAGCCTCGTCGTCGACTCGCTGAACGAATGCAAGGAGTTCCGGAACAGGCTCATGCACTTCAGCCCGGACCCCCTCCCGGACAGCGAGTTCGCTCCGGTTCGCGGTTTGCTCGAAGTGCTCCGGGCCCTGGACCCGACCGCCTGATGACTATTTCGCAGGACCTGCTTTGAACAGCGGGTCCTGGCACTGCCCGGGAGCATCACCGCCGGTAGTCGCCCCGGAATCTACTCTCAACCAAGAACGGCAAAACGGGGTAAGTCACCGGTCCAAGACCGTAAGAGCAGACGAATCGGCTGTACGCCGGGATTAGCCGCCTTGCCTCAAACGGTCATTAACCAGCGCAGGACGGCAAAACCGACGTGCAACATCTCTATGCGGGATGTGTCAGCACCGACGAGTCACCTGGTCCCGGCGCCAGCAGCGCATGCCTCAGCCCCCAGCCGAGCCATACTCAAGTACGGCCAACCCCCAGAGGGTCCACGTGACCCTCCCCGACAAGCCACCCAGTGTGACGGAGTCCGTCGCAGCCGCCCTCCTGGAGCTCCTTCGCGCCATGATCGTCGATCGGGGCCAGGAGGGCCTCGATCCCGAAGACACCTAAGCGGGCGGGGGTGGGCACGGCTGGCTCTTCTCGCCCGTTCGAGGTACGACAGACCGCCATATAACACCCGCAACGCGCTCCACGCCGTACATCCCGGGGGTCTGACCGCACGTGATCCGTTTCGCCTTCGCCGGACGCTGTTCCACCGAGGATCTTCAAGATCCCGAGGCCTCCAGAAACTGGCAGCTCACCCGCGCCCGAGCCCTGATCGAACCTGCCGGCGGCCAGATCGTCACCGAGTACTTTGACATCGGCCACAGCCGCTCTCTGCCCTGGCAGCGCCGCCCCCGCGCCAACGAACTCCTCCAAGCCCTCCGCGATCCGAACCGGGGGTTCGATGCGGTCGTGATCGGGGAGCCGCAGCGCACCTTCTACGGCAACCAATTCGGCAACACCTTCCCCGTCTTCGTGCACTTCCATATCCCGCTGTGGGTGCCGGAGGTCGGCGGCCCGATCGACCCGAACAACGAGGCACACGACGTCGTCATGTCCGTCTTCGGCGGCATGAGCAAGGGCGAACGCAACCGCATCAAGATCCGGGTGCGCACCGCAATGGGCTCGCAGGCCCAACTCCAGGGCCGCTACCTCGGCGGCCGACCGCCCTACGGCTATCGGATCACCGACGCCGGAACCCATCCCAACCCCGCCAAGGCAGCCGCAGGACAACGCCTGCACAAACTCGAACCCGACCCCACCACCGCGCCCGTCGTCCTGCGCATCTTCACCCAGTACGTCGACGGCATGAGCGACGAAGCCATCGCCCTCCGACTCAACCACGACGGCATCCGCTGTCCCTCCGCCCACGACGCCGCCCGCAACCCCCACCGGACGAAGAAGGGATGGCAGGCCGGTGCGGTCAGGGCGATCCTCCACAACCCCCGCTACACCGGCCACGAGGTCTGGAACAAACAACGCAAGGAAGAACGCCTCCTCGACATCGACGACGTCACCCTCGGCCACCGCACCACCATGACCCACAACCCCCGCGAGGAGTGGATCTGGTCCAACGAACCAGCACACGAGCCGCTCGTCACCAAGGAGCTCTTCGAGGCCGCCCAACGAGCCCGCAGGCAACGCGCCCGCGCCTACCAGCGGCAGGAACGCCCCACACGACGCAGCGACCGGCGGCCCTACGTCCTGCGAGGACGGGTGAGGTGCACGCTGTGCGGCCGCAAGATGCAGCCCTCCCCGATCCGCGACCGCGTCTACTACCGGTGCGAGTACAAGGAACAGGAAGCAGCCCTCTACCCCGGGCTCGACCACCCGCGCACCATCAACCTGCGCGAAGACATCATCTGCCGGGCACTGGATACATGGATCGCCCGCGCCTTCGCCCCGGACCGGCTCACCGCCACCCTCACCGCGCTCAGCCACGCGAGCGTCGCAGCAAGCGCCGCGCAGCCCCAGACACCCGAGCAGGCCCAAGCCCGCCAGGCGATCAAGGAATGCGAGCGGCGCCTCGCCCGCTACCAGGCCGCCCTCGACACCGGAGCCGACCCAGCCGTCGTCACCCAGTGGATCAACGACGCCCAACGCGACAAGGAAGCGGCACAGAAGAAGCTCGACGCACTGCCCGCCGTCACCCGGAAGAAGGAACCACCGCTCACCCCCGACCAGATCCGGGGATTACTGAGAGACTCGGAGACATCGCACAACGCATCCAGACCGCCGAAGCCGAGAAGAAGGAGCCCCTCTACGAAGCCCTGGGCATCACGATCACATACGACAACGCAACGAGGACCGCGACCGTTAGGTCGAGGCCCTCGCTTCCGTATCGCTATAAGCGGTGTCCGAGGGGGGACTTGAACCCCCACGCCCGATAAAGGGCACTAGCACCTCAAGCTAGCGCGTCTGCCATTCCGCCACCCGGACCAGGTGTCTGTCGCCTTGCCGGGGGTGTTCCCCTCGGCGACACGGACAACAATACCAAGCTTTCGGAGTGCGTTTCACCTGCGTATCCGTACGACGACCCGGTGGCGGCCGGCCGTGACCGGCGCCACCGGATCAGGGGTCACGGCATGAGCTGGTAGTCCGGGAAGTTTCCGGGCAGCCGCTCTCCCGCCGGGCCCTGGGTCACCGCGCGTACCAGGAGCTCGCCGCCGACGAAGGCGCCGCGCCAGGAGGCGCCGAAGCCGCCGAACAGTTCGTCGCGGTCGCCGCGGGAGCGGGGCTTGCCGTGGCCGACCTTGAACGCGCGGATCTGCGGGGCCAGCCGGTCGTAGGCGGCACGGTCATCGGTGGAGAGGGTGGCGACCAGCGCGCCGTTGGACGCGTTCATGGCGGCGAGCAGCTCCGCCTCCGTGTCGACCAGGACGATGGTGTCGACCGGGCCGAACGGCTCCGCGTGGTGCAGCGGGGAGGAGGGGGGCGGGCTCAGGAGGGTGACCGGCTGGACGTACGCCGAGGTGTCCTGGCCGGGCAGGAAGCGGGCGTCGGACAGGCTGCCGCGGTGCAGCGGGACGGCGCCGCGGTCGATGGCCTCGGCGACCTGGGCCCGCAGCTCCGTGGCCTTGGCCGCGTTGATCACCGGCCCGAAGTCCAGCTCGGGCGGAAGGTCGTCGGGGTGCCCGACGGCCAGCGGGTGGCCGACCTTGATCCTGCGGACCGCGGGGAGGTAGGCCGCCAGGAACTCGTCGAACAGGGTGCGCTGGACCACGAAGCGCGGGTATGCCGTGCAGCGCTGCTTGCCGTAGTCGAAGAGCTTGGGGATGACGGCTGTGAGGGCGTCCCAGTCGGAGAAGTTCCAGATGCCCCAGGTGTTGAGTCCTTCCTGTTCAAGGACGTGCCGCTTGCCGAGGTCGGCGACGGCTGTGGCCACCGCGGCGCCGGTGTCGCGGCCGCCGACGAAGGAGACGCAGCCGATCTCGGGCGCGCGGACCAGCGCCTCCGAGAGCTCGCCGCCGCTGCCGCTGACGAGGGTGACCGGGATGCCCTCGCGGGCGATCAGCGCCGAGGCCAGGGTGAGGCAGGCGACGCCGCCGTCGGTCGGCGTCTTGGCGATGACCGCGTTGCCCGCGAGCGCCTGCACCAGCATGGCGTGCGCGAGCACGCTCATCGGGTAGTTCCAGCTCGCGATGTTGGACACCGGCCCGTCCAGCGGGGCCCGGCCGGCGACCATCGGCTCGATACCGTCGACGTACCAGCGCACGCCGTCGATCGCCCGGTCGACGTCGGCCTGGGCGAGCCGCCAGGGCTTGCCGATCTCCCAGACGAGCAGCAGCGCGAGCAGTTCGCGGTGCTCGGTCAGCGCGTCGAGGGCGGCCGCGACCCGGGCCCGGCGCTCCTCCAGCGGGACATGCCGCCAGGCGCGGTGCTGGTCGAGCGAGGCCCGTACGGCCTGCTGGGCGGTGGTCCGGTCCAGCCGGGGCGCGCCCGCGATCGGGCTGCCGTCGACCGGGGTGGTCGCGGGCAACGCCCGGCCGTCCGGCTGCCAGGCGGCACCGTAGAGGTTGAGGACGCGGTCGTCCCGGAAGGCCTCGGGGGCGACGGCAAGGCAGCGCCGCCAGGCGTCGCTCCAGGAGGTACCGGGCTTCAGCGTGAGGGTGGGGCGGGTGGTGGTGAGCGTGGGTGCCATTCGTCTGCTCCGCTCTCGGGGCGGCGATCGGGGCGGGGTGTGGCAGGGCGGGGTGTGGCAAGGGTCGTCCCCGACGCCTGAGCCCGCTTCGACGCGGACTCGGGCGGGGAGACACGGGCTCGCGCGGGGGGACACGGACTCCGGCGGGGGCGGGAGGCCGCGTCCGGGACGCGCTCTTGGCCGTAGGGGAACATCGTGACCGGTCGCTCGGTGGTCGGGAACATGGCGACCGGTCACTTGGTGGCCGGGAACATGGCGACCGGTCACTTGGTGGCCGGGAACATGGCGACCGGTCACTTGGTGGCCGGGCTCGTCGCGGCTGCACTGCCGACCGGGCTCATAGCGGGCGGGCGGCCCTGCCGTGGTCCCGAGTCAGTCCCGGGTGCTGTCTCTCCGGGTTTCCAGGATCTCCAGTACCAGTCGTGCCGTTTCCGTGGGTGTCCCGCCCACCCGTACCCCGGCCGCCTCCAGTGACTGCTTCTTCGCAGCCGCCGTGCCCTTCGAACCCGACACGATCGCGCCCGCGTGCCCCATCGTCCTGCCCTCGGGCGCGGTGAACCCGGCGATGTAGCCGACGACGGGCTTGGTCACGTGCTCGCGGACGTACGCCGCCGCGCGTTCCTCCGCGTCTCCGCCGATCTCCCCGATGAGGACGATCAGCTCGGTGTCGGGGTCGTCCTGGAAGGCGGTCAGGCAGTCGATGTGGGTGGTGCCGACGACGGGGTCACCGCCGATTCCGACACACGTGGAGAAGCCGATGTCACGCAGTTCGTACATGAGTTGGTAGGTCAGCGTGCCCGACTTGGACACCAGGCCGATCCGGCCGGGCTTGGTGATGTCGGCGGGGATGATGCCCGCGTTGGACTGGCCGGGGGTGATCAGACCGGGGCAGTTGGGGCCGATGATCCGGGTGCCCTTCGACCGTGCGTACGTGGTGAAGGCGACGGAGTCATGGACGGGGATGCCCTCCGTGATGACGACGGCGAGGCCGATGCCGGCGTCGGCGGCCTCGGTCACGGCCGCCTTGGCGAAGGCGGGCGGGACGAAGACGACGGTGACGTCCGCGCCGGTCGCCTCGATGCCCTCGCGGACCGACCCGAAGACCGGGACGGCACGGTCGTCGAAGTCGACGGTGCGGCCGGCCTTGCGCGGGTTGACGCCGCCGACGACGTCCGTTCCGGCCGCGAGCATCCGGCGGGTGTGCTTCGTGCCCTCGCCGCCGGTCATGCCCTGGACGAGGACCTTGCTCTCCTTGGTGAGGTAGATCGCCATGTGCCGGCTCCTCAGGCTGTGTGGGCGAGTCGGGCGGCCTGGCGGGCGGCGTCGTCCATCGTGGTGGCCTGCTGGACCAGCGGGTGCGCCCGGACGTCGAGGATCGCGCGGCCCGCCGCCGCGTTGTTGCCGTCGAGGCGTACGACCAGCGGCTTGGTCAGCCGTACGGTGTCCAGGGCCCGGACGATGCCCTCGGCGACCGCGTCGCAGGCGGTGATCCCGCCGAAGACATTGACGAGGACCGACTTCACAGCCGGGTCGGAGAGGATCAACGCCAGCCCGTCGGCCATGATCTGCGCGGACGCGCCGCCGCCGATGTCCAGGAAATTGGCCGGGCGGGCGCCGCGGCCGGCGACCACGTCGAGGGTCGACATGACCAGCCCGGCGCCGTTGCCGATGATGCCGACCTCGCCGTCGAGCTTGACGTAGTTGAGACCGCGGGCGGCGGCCACGGCCTCCAGTGGGTCATGGTGATCCGTGTCTTCGGCACCCCAACGGGCTTGTCGGAAGCGGGCGTTGTCGTCGAGGGTGACCTTGCCGTCGAGGGCGAGTAGCTGGCCCTGGCGGGTGCGGACGAGGGGGTTGACCTCGACCAGCAGGGCGTCCTCGCGGACCAGCACCTGCCACAGCCGTACGAGGACGTCGACGGCCTGCGGCGGGAGCCCTGCCGCCTCGGCGATCTCGGTCGCCTTGGCCGAGGTGACTCCCCGGGCCGGGTCGACGGGGACCCGGGCCACGGCCTCGGGCCTGCTCGCCGCCACCTCCTCTATCTCCATGCCGCCCTGCGCGGAGGCGATGGCGAGGAAACGGCCGGCGGTGCGGTCGAGCACGTAGGAGACGTAGAACTCGGTCTCGATGTCGACGGGTTGGGCCAGCATCACCTTGCGGACCGGGTGTCCCTTGATGTCCGTGCCGAGCATCCGGCGCGCCGTCAGCTCGGCCGCTGCCGGGTCGGCGGCGAGTTTCACTCCGCCCGCCCTGCCCCGGCCGCCGGTCTTCACCTGCGCCTTGACGACGGCCTGGCCGCCGAGCCTGCGGGCGATCTCACGGGCCTCCTTGGGCGAGTCCGTGACCTGGGCACGCGGCACCAGGATGCCGTGTTCTTCGAGGAGTTCCCTTGCCTGGTGTTCGTACAGGTCCAAATCCGGCTCCTGTCTTGAAAGTGTCGCACGCCCCCTGGACACCACCCACCGGATGCGGGATAACAAGCTTCATACAGTATTCGTCGACTGTATGCAATGTACCAAGAGAGCGTTCCAACCCCTACGAAGGGACAGGACTTCGCCATGCCCGACGACACCCAGGACGTGATTTCCGGTGGTCATCTCGTTGCCAAGGCGCTGAAGGCCGAGGGGGTCGACCGCATCTACACGCTGTGCGGCGGCCACATCATCGACATCTACGACGGCTGCGTCGACGAGGGCATCGAGGTCGTCGACGTACGCCACGAGCAGGTCGCCGCCCACGCCGCCGACGGCTACGCCCGCATCACCGGCAAACCCGGCTGCGCGGTCGTCACCGCCGGCCCGGGGACCACCGACGCCGTCACCGGTGTCGCCAACGCCTTCCGCGCGGAGTCGCCGATGCTCCTCATCGGCGGCCAAGGAGCCCTGACCCAGCACAAGATGGGGTCCCTCCAGGACCTGCCGCACGTCGACATGATGACGCCGATCACCAAGTTCGCGGCCACCGTGCCGGACACGGCGCGCGCGGCCGACATGGTGTCGATGGCGTTCCGCGAGTGCTACCACGGCGCGCCCGGCCCCTCCTTCCTGGAGATACCGCGCGACGTCCTCGACGCCAAGGTGCCGACGGCGAACGCGCGGGTGCCGAGGCCCGGCGCCTACCGCGCCTCCACCCGCTCGGCCGGCGACCCCGAGGCGATCGAGAGGCTCGCCGACCTCCTCGTCCACGCCGAGAAGCCCGCGATCCTGCTGGGCAGCCAGGTCTGGACGACCCGGGGCACGGCAGCGGCCATCGACCTCGTACGCACCCTCAACGTCCCGGTGTACATGAACGGCGCGGGACGCGGCACCCTGCCGCCCGGCGACCCCCACCACTTCCAGCTCTCCCGCCGCTACGCCTTCTCCCACGCCGACGTCATCGTCATCGTCGGCACGCCCTTCGACTTCCGCATGGGCTACGGCAAACGGCTCTCCCCCGAGGCGACCGTCGTGCAGATCGACCTCGACTACCGGACCGTCGGCAAGAACCGGGACATCGACCTCGGGATCGTGGGCGACGCCGGCCTGGTGCTGAAGTCGGTGACCGAAGCCGCCTCCGGGCACGCTTTCCACGGACACGGCAACGGCGGCGCGTCGAAACGCAAGGAGTGGCTCGACGAACTGCGCGCCGCCGAGCAGACCGCGATCGAGAAGCGGCTGCCGAGCCTGAAGTCGGACGCCTCCCCCATCCATCCGTACCGTCTCGTCAGCGAGATCAACGACTTCCTCACCGAGGACTCGATCTACATCGGCGACGGCGGCGACATCGTCACCTTCTCCGGGCAGGTCGTCCAGCCCAAGTCGCCCGGCCACTGGATGGACCCGGGCCCGCTGGGCACCCTCGGCGTCGGCGTGCCCTTCGTGCTCGCGGCCAAGCAGGCGCGGCCCGACAAGGAAGTGGTGGCCCTCTTCGGCGACGGCGCGTTCTCCCTCACCGGCTGGGACTTCGAGACCCTCGTCCGCTACGACCTCCCCTTCGTCGGCATCGTCGGCAACAACTCCTCCATGAACCAGATCCGCTACGGCCAGGCCGCCAAGTACGGCACCGAGCGCGAGCGGGTCGGCAACACCCTCGGCGACGTCCACTACGACAAGTTCGCGCAGATGCTGGGCGGCTACGGCGAGGAGGTCCGCGACCCCGCCGACATCGGCCCCGCGCTGCGGCGCGCCCGCGAGTCGGGAAAGCCCTCGCTGATCAACGTCTGGGTCGACCCGGACGCGTACGCCCCCGGAACCATGAACCAGACCATGTACAAGTGAGGTGAACGCCCATGACCGCCAGGGCACTTGAGGGCATTCGCGTCCTCGACATGACCCATGTCCAGTCCGGCCCCTCCGCGACCCAGCTGCTCGCCTGGCTCGGCGCCGACGTCGTCAAGCTGGAGGCGCCGACCGGTGACATCACACGGAAGCAGTTGCGCGACCTCCCTGAAGTCGACTCCCTCTACTTCACGATGCTCAACTGCAACAAGCGCAGCATCACCCTCAACACCAAGACCGAGCGCGGCAAGGAGATCCTCACCGAGCTGATCCGGCGCTCGGACGTCATGGTCGAGAACTTCGGACCGGGCGCGATCGACCGGATGGGGTTCACCTGGGACCGCATCAAGGAGATCAATCCGCAGATCGTCTATGCCTCCATCAAGGGGTTCGGGGACGGCCCGTACACCGCTTTCAAGGCGTACGAGGTCGTCGCGCAGGCCATGGGCGGGTCGATGTCGACCACCGGCTTCGAGGACGGACCGCCGCTGGCGACGGGGGCCCAGATCGGGGACTCGGGGACGGGTGTGCACGCCGTGGCGGGGATTCTCGCGGCCTTGTTCCAGCGCGAGAAAACCGGGCGTGGGCAGCGGGTCAACGTGGCCATGCAGCACGCTGTACTCAACCTGTGCCGGGTGAAGCTGCGGGACCAGCAGCGCCTGGCACACGGGCCGCTCGCTGAATATCCCAACGACGACTTCGGCGCGGAGGTTCCCCGCTCCGGAAACGCGTCCGGCGGCGGCCAGCCCGGCTGGGCGGTCAAGTGCGCGCCGGGCGGCCCGAACGACTACGTCTACGTCATCGTGCAGCCCGTCGGCTGGCGGCCGATCACCGAGCTGATCGGCCGGCCCGAGCTGGCCGACGACCCCGAATGGGCGACACCGCAGGCCCGGCTGCCCCGGCTGAACAAGATGTTCCAGCTGATCGAGGAATGGTCCTCGACGCTGCCCAAGTGGGAGGTGCTGGACAGGCTCAACGCCCACAACATCCCCTGCGGGCCGATCCTGTCCACCAAGGAGATCATCGAGGACGAGTCGCTCATCGCCAACGAGATGGTCGTCCGCGTACCGCATCCCGAGCGCGGCGAGTTCGTGACCGTCGGCAGCCCGCTCAAGCTCTCCGACTCCCCCGTCGAGGTGACCGGTTCCCCGCTGCTCGGCGAGCACAACGAAGAGGTCTACGTCGGCGAGCTCGGCCTCGGCGACGAGGAACTGCGCCTGCTCAAGTCGAACGGAGTGATCTGACGTGATGGCCGAAGACCGGGTGCAAAGGGTGCGGTCGCTCCTCGACTCCGTGCGCGCCCGGGGACGTACCGCGCTGACCGCGCCCGAGGGCAAGGTGATCGCCGACGCGTACGGGATCGCCGTACCCGGCGAGGAACTGGCGACGGACGTCGACGAGGCGGTGGCGTACGCGGCACGGTTCGGCGGGCCCGTGGTGATGAAGATCGTCTCCCCGGACATCCTGCACAAGACCGACGCCGGAGGGGTGATGGTCGGTGTCGAGGGCGCGGCGGACGTACGGGCGGCCTTCCACCGGATCGTCGAGAACGCGCGCGCGTACGACCCCGAGGCCCGTATCGAGGGCGTCCAGGTGCAGGAGTTGCTGCCGCGGGGCCAGGAGGTCATCGTCGGCGCGGTGACCGACCCGACGTTCGGGAAAGTCGTGGCCTTCGGCCTCGGCGGGGTGCTGGTCGAGGTGCTGAAGGACGTCACCTTCCGGCTCGCGCCCGTCGACGGCGACGAGGCGCTGTCCATGCTGGACTCCATCGGGGCGGCGGAGGTGCTGCGCGGGGTGCGCGGTGCGCCGGGCGTGGACCGGTGGGCGGTCGCCGAGCAGATCAGGCGGGTGTCCCAACTGGTCGCCGACTTCCCGGAGATCGCCGAGGTGGACCTCAATCCGGTGATCGCCACCGAGCAGGGCGCGGTCGCGGCCGACATCCGGGTGATCCTCGCCGAGAGGCAGCCGCCGCCCCGCAGGAAGTACACCCGCGAGGAGATCCTCACCTCGATGCGGCGGCTGATGCAGCCCGCCTCCGTCGCCGTCATCGGCGCCTCGAACGAGCAGGGCAAGATCGGCAACTCGGTGATGCGCAACCTCGTGGACGGCGGCTTCGCCGGGGAGATCCACCCGGTGAACCCCAAGGCCGATGACATTCTTGGCCGCAAGGCGTACAAGAGTGTCACGGACGTTCCCGGTGAGGTGGATGTGGCGGTCTTCGCGATACCCGCCAGGTTCGTGGCCGCGGCGCTGGAGGAGGTGGGGCGCAAGAAGATCCCCAACGCCGTGCTCATCCCCTCCGGGTTCGCCGAGACCGGCGAGCATCAACTGCAGGACGAGATCGTGGCGATCGCCGAGCGGCACGGCGTGCGCCTGCTCGGTCCGAACATCTACGGCTACTACTCCACCTGGCAGGACCTGTGCGCCACGTTCTGCACGCCGTACGACGTCAAGGGCGGTGTGGCGCTGACCTCGCAGTCCGGCGGCATCGGGATGGCGATCCTGGGCTTCGCCCGCACCACGAAGACGGGCGTGTCGGCGATCGTCGGCCTCGGCAACAAGTCGGACCTGGACGAGGACGACCTGCTGACCTGGTTCGGGGAGGACCCGCACACCGAGTGCATCGCGATGCACCTGGAGGACCTCAAGGACGGGCGGGCCTTCGTGGAGGCGGCACGAAGGACCGTGCCCAGGAAGCCCGTTGTGGTGCTGAAGGCGGGCCGCACCGCGGCCGGCGCGAAGGCCGCGGGCTCCCACACCGGCGCCCTGGCCGGCGACGACGCCGTGTACGACGACATCCTCCGGCAGGCGGGCGTCATCCGGGCCCCGGGGCTGAACGACATGCTGGAGTACGCGCGCGCGTTGCCGGTGCTCCCGGCCCCGAAGGGTGACAACGTCGTGATCATCACCGGCGCCGGGGGCAGCGGTGTGCTGCTGTCCGACGCGGTGACCGACAACGGCCTGTCCCTGATGGAGATCCCACCGGACCTGGACGAGTCCTTCCGCCGGTTCATCCCGCCCTTCGGTGCCGCGGGCAACCCGGTCGACATCACCGGCGGCGAGCCCCCGTCGACCTACGAGGCGACGATCCGGCTGGGCCTGGCGGACCCGCGTATCCACGCGCTGGTCCTCGGCTACTGGCACACCATCGTCACTCCTCCCATGGTCTTCGCCGAGCTCACCGCCCGTGTGGTGGCGGAGTTCCGGGAGCGCGGCATCGAGAAGCCCGTGGTGGCGTCGCTCGCGGGTGACGTCGAGGTCGAGGAGGCGTGCCAGTACCTCTACGAGCGGGGGGTGGTGGCGTACCCGTACACCACCGAGAAGCCGGTGGCCGTGCTCGGCGCCAAGTACCGCTGGGCGCGGGCGGCGGGACTGTTGGGGGGCGGTTCATGAGGTGAGTGAGTGCGGGGCCGGCCGACGGTGCGCGTCGGCCGGCCCCGGGACCCGTGCGCGCACGAAAGGCATTGGACAGGGGGCGCTGGCCAGAACTTTCGACGCAAGGGGTGCAGAACAGTCATGACAACAACCGACTTTTCAAGGTCCGTCCCGTACAGGGAGGTGACGGACCGAGGCGGCCGCGTGTACCGGATCGGCGAGAGCGATGTCGACCTCATGGGCCGTAGGCGCAGCTGGATGGTGGTCCTGCCCTGGGTGGGCATGATGGGCATCAGCTCCGCCGAGTACGCGTTCACCTCGGCGGAGGACACACTCCACGAAGCGCATCTGTGGAGCAGCGGACACATCTTCTGGCTGATGGGCGTCTGGGTGTTCTTCCAGGCGGCCGTGGCCTTCCCGGCCGGGCAGCTGCGGGAGAGCGGACGGCTCCCCGCCCGTACGGCCATGCTGATCGGAGCGCTCGGCACGCTGCTGGGTTATCTGGCGCTGGCCTTCGCACCGAACGTGCTCGTCGCCTATCTCGGCTTCGGTGTGTGCAGCGGCATCGGCGCCGGACTCGTCTACGCGACGTGCGTGAACATGGTCGGCAAGTGGTATCCGGAGCGCAAGGGCGGCAAGACGGGCTTCGTCAACGGCGGTTTCGCGTACGGGTCCGTGCCGTTCGTCTTCCTGTTCACCTCCGTGCTCGACCTGAGCAACTACCGGGTGGTGCTCAGCGCGGTGGGCGTCGGGCTGTGCCTGGTGGTGGCCGCGGCGGGCTGGTTCTTCCGGGACCCGCCGAAGAACTGGTGGCCCGCGCACATCGACCCGCTGAAGGCGGCCGACGACCCGAGGATCCGGCGGGCGCTGGCGAAGAACCCGCCGGCGGTCAGGCAGTACACCCCGAGGGAGGCGGCCCGTACGCCCGTCCTGTGGATGATGTGGTTCTGTCTGCTGTGCACGGCCGGCATCAATATCTTCGGCATCGCCTTCCAGGTGCCGTTCGGCAAGGACATGGGGTTCGCGGGCGGGATCGTGGCCACGGCGATGTCCCTGAAGGCCATCGTCAACGGCACCGGGCGGGGCGTCATCGGCTGGATCTCCGACCGCTACGGGCGCCGCAACACGCTGATCATCGTGTGCCTCGTGCTCGGCACCGCCCAGTTCGGGGTGCTGGTGTCGGGCCAGATGGGCAGCATGCCGTTCTTCCTGTTCTGCTCCATGGTCTCCGGCTTCGGCGGCGGCGCGATCTTCCCGCTGTTCGCGGCCATGACGGCGGACTACTTCGGCGAGAACAACAACGCCGCCAACTACGGCCTGGTGTACAGCTCGAAGCTGATCTCGGGCCTGGTCGGCTCCGGTCTGGGCGCGGTCGTCGTCGGTGAGTGGGACTACCACGGCGCGTTCGTCCTCGCCGGCTGCATCGGTCTGGCCTCCGCGGTTCTTGCTCTCTTCCTGAAGGCGCCGGGCAGGCCGAACGCCCGGCGCATCGTCCCCAACCCGCACCCGCTCGGCGAGGAGATGGCGTGACATGACGGCAGACCCCATGGCCACCGGCAGCACCACCGGCGCGGAGCATCGTCCTTATCGCGAAGTGACGGACGCGCACGGTCGCGTGTACCGCGTCGGCGAGACCGACCGGGACATCCTCGGCCACTCACGCAAGTTCATGGTCTACCTGCCGTGGATCGCGATGATGGGCATCAGCGTCTTCGAGTACGCGTACGGCTCCGCGGAGGACACCCTGTCCCATGCGCACGGCTGGACGCAGAGCAACACCTTCTGGATCCTCAGCGTCTGGGTGTTCTTCCAGGCAGGCGTGGCCTTCCCGGCGGGCTGGCTGCGGGAGCGGGGGATCCTGAGCGCGCGGGGGGCGATGTACGCCGGTTCCGCGATGTGTCTGGTCGGCTTCCTCGCCCTGTCGCATCTGAGCAATGTGTGGCTCGCCATCCTCGGCTTCGGCGTGGTCGGCGGGCTCGGATCGGGTCTGGTCTACGCGACCTGCATCAACATGGTCGGCAAGTGGTTCCCCGAACGGCGGGGCGCGCGCACCGGTTTCGTCAACGGCGGCTTCGCCTACGGTTCGCTGCCCTTCATCTTCATCTTCAACTATGCCTTCGACACGACGAACTACCACCGGGTCCTGGACCTCATCGGCTGCTACGTCATGATCGTGGTGTTCGTCTCCGCGGTCTTCTTCAAGGACCCGCCGAAGAACTGGTGGCCCGCGGACATCGACCCGCTGACGTTCTCCGGCGACGCCGGGAAGGCGCGCAGCCTCGCCAAGAATCCTCCCGCGGTACGGCAGTTCACGCCCCGCGAGGCGATCCGCACCGGCATGCTCCCGCTGATGTGGATCTCCATCGTGATGACCGCGGGTGTGTCGATCTTCGGGATCTCCTTCCAGGTCGACTTCGCCAAGGACGTGGGCTTCGGCCCATTGGTGGCGGCCTCGTCGATGGGCGTCATGGCGGTCATCAACGGCGTCGGCCGCGGGTTCGTGGGCTGGCTGTCCGACCGGTTCGGACGCAAGTCGACGCTGGTGTTCGTCATCGTGGTGCTGGGTCTTGCCCAGTTCGGGGTGATCTGGGCGGGCGACGTGAGGAGCGAGTGGCTGTTCCTGTTCTTCGCGTTCCTCTCCGGCTTCGGCGGCGGCGCGTTCTACCCGCTGTTCGCGGCACTGACCCCGGACTACTTCGGCGAGAACTTCAACGCCACCAACTACGGCCTGGTGTACAGCGGCAAACTGGTCAGCGGCCTGTTCGGCGGCGGCCTGGGCTCGATGGTGGTCGGCGCATGGGGCTACGACGGCGCATACGCCCTGGCCGGCTGCGTCTCGATGCTCGCGGCGGCAATAGCCCTGCTCCTACGCCAACCGGGCAGAAGCCCCGAGGCAATGCCAACGGCAACCTGACCGCAACGCACGCCAACTCTCGCTGGTCTGCTGCTTGTTGGGGGCAGACCAGCGGTGCCGTACTGGAGGTGCAGAAGCCCTTAGACCCTGCCGTAGGGCCGGGCCGGCACCTCGTCGGGGCGAGGTCCCGGCTGCGCGAGGATGCGCAGGACGAAGCACGTACGCGCCGGCCGGCTGCGTCTCGCTGCTCGCGGCGGCGGATAGTCCTGCGCCGCGGCAACCGGGCCGAGCCCCCGAGGCAACGCCAACGGCGACCTGACCGCAACGCACGCCAACTCTCGCTGGTCTGCTGCTTGTTGGGGGCAGACCAGCGGTGCCGTACTGGAGGTGCAGAAGCCCTTAGACCCTGCCGTCGGGCCGGGCCGGCACCTCGTCGGGGCGAGGTGCCGGCTGCGCGAGGATGCGCAGGGCGGAGCACGTACGCGCCGGCCGGCTGCGTCTCCCTTCTCGCGGCGGCAGATGGTCCTGCGCCGTGGCAACCGGGCCGAGCCCCCGAGGCAACGCCAACGTCGACCTGACCGCAACCCACGCCAACTCCCGCTGGTCCGCCCCAGGTTGGCTGGGGGCGGATCAGCGGCGCCGGCGGCGCTGGCGGGAGGTGCCGCGCCGTTTCTCCTCCGTCGGTGCTCAGGGCTCGGCGCGGTCGTGATATGAGCGTCGGGTGTGTTCCGTGTGTTCGCGCATGAGGTCCGTGGCTTGCTGTTCGTTGCGCGCGGCGATCGCGGCGATGAGGGCGCGGTGCTCGATCCAGGACTGGTGGCCGCGCTGGCGGGCCACCGGTGTGTAGTACCAGCGGACGCGGCGGTCCACCTGGCCGGCGAGTTCGGCGAGGACCGCGTTGCCCGCCAGGTCCATGATCTTGGCGTGGAAGCGGGCGTTCAGGGCGACGGCGGCGTCCACGTCGTCGGCGGCCACGGCCTTCTCGCCCTCGGCGCACAGCTCCTCCAGCGCCCCGATTCCGGCGCTGCCCGCGTTCGCGGCGGCCAGCCGGGCCGCCTCGGCCTCCAGGAGCGTACGGACCGTGAGGAGCTGGTCGGCCTCCTCCTCGGTCGGCTCGTGCACGAACGCTCCCTGGGCGGGCCGCAGATCGACCCAGCCCTCCGTGTTGAGCCGCTGCAGCGCCTCCCGCACGGGTTGCCGGGAGACGCCCAGGTGCCCGGCGAGCTCGCTCTCCACCAGGTGCTGGCCGGGCTGCAGCGCGCGGGTGGTGATGAGTTCGAGCAAGGCCTCGTAGACACGGTCGCGCAGCGGGCCGGGCCGTTCGAGCTTGGGCACCGCACCCTGCGGCAGTCCGGGCGACAACATTCGCGCTCCCCCTCCTCGACAGGGCCGGAAGCCCAGTATCGATTGTCTTTCGTCTACAGTCTACGGCGCACAAACGCCACGAAGAGGGGGAGTTGGGCGCATCACACCGCGGACGGGGCGCGCGGCGGCGCCCACCCGCCCGCGCGGCCCCTCACGGGCACCGTACGACCTGACCGGCGTACGACAGGTTGCCGCCGAAGCCGAACAGCAGCACTGGGTCGCCGGCACGGATCGCGCCCTGCTCGACGAGCTTGGACAGCGCGAGCGGGATGCTGGCGGCGGAGGTGTTGCCCGAATCGGCGACATCACGCGCGACGACGGCGTTGACGGCGCCGATCTTCTCGGCGAGGGGCTCGATGATGCGCAGGTTGGCCTGGTGCAGCACGACCGCGGCGAGATCCTCCGGTGCGATGCCGGCCTTCTCGCAGGCGCGGCGCGCGATGGGCGGCAGCTGGGTGGTGGCCCAGCGGTAGACGCTCTGCCCCTCCTGCGCGAACCGCGGCGGGGTGCCCTCGATCCGCACGGCGTGCCCCATCTCCGGCACCGACCCCCACAGCACGGGCCCGATCCCGGGCTCCTCCCCCGGCCCGCACGCCTCCACTACGGCGGCCCCCGCCCCGTCGCCGACGAGGACGCAGGTGGTGCGGTCGCTCCAGTCGGTCACCTCGGACATCTTGTCGGCGCCGATCACGAGCGCGCGGGTAGCGGCACCCGCGCGGAGGGTGTGGTCGGCGGTGGCCAGCGCGTGCGTGAACCCGGCACAGACGACGTTCACGTCCATCGCGGCGGGCTGCGGAATGCCGAGCCGGGCCGCGACGCGGGCCGCGGTGTTCGGCGAACGGTCGATCGCGGTGGAGGTGGCGACGAGCACCAGGTCGATGTCGCCCGGCGTCAGCCCCGCCGCCGCGAGCGCCTTGGCGGCGGCGTACGCGGCGAGCTCGTCCACGGGCTCGGCGGGCCCCGCGATGTGCCGGGTCCGGATGCCCACCCGGCTGCGGATCCATGCGTCACTCGTGTCGACCATGCCCGCCAGGTCCTCGTTGGTGAGTACCTTGGCGGGCTGATAATGGCCGACTGCGGTGATGCGCGAGCCGTTCATCTGGGGCTCCCCCTCGTTGCCGTTGGTTGCGGGACGCACCAGTCTTGTCAGTGACTCACGGGTACGACGGCAGGCGAAGCCACAGGATTCGGGCGCCCTCGTTGTCGGCTTCCATCAGACCTTCGGACGTCCGACCATCCCCCTCGGCAGGTGCCGGATCCCTGCGCAGGCGCCGGAACCAGGCACCGGAAGCGCGAATGCGCGGACCCTTGTCGCGCCACCTTCCATACTGTAGACAATATTTCGTCGACAGGATTCGAGCCGAACGGAGCGTTTCCGTGAAAGTCGCAGTCCTCGGCGCCGGTGCGATCGGCGCCTACGTCGGTGCCGCGCTCCACCGCGCGGGCGCCGATGTGCATCTCATCGCCCGTGGACCGCACCTCGCGGCCATGAGGCGGCACGGAGTGCGGGTGCTCAGCCCGCGCGGCGACTTCACCGCGCGCGCCCACGCCACCGACGACCCGGCCGAGATCGGCCCGGTCGACTATGTCTTCCTGGGCCTGAAGGCCAACTCGTACGCGGCGTGCGGGCCGCTGATCGAGCCGCTGCTGCACGACACCACGTCGGTGGTCGCGGCCCAGAACGGCATCCCCTGGTGGTACTTCCACCGGCACGGCGGCCCCTACGACGGCCACCGGGTCGAGAGCGTGGACCCGGGCGGCGCGGTCAGCGCGGTGCTGGCGCCCGAACGGGCCGTCGGCTGTGTCGTCTACGCGGCGACGGAGCTCGAAGGACCGGGCGTCGTACGGCACTTGGAAGGCACCCGGTTCTCGATCGGCGAGCCCGGCCGCGACATCTCGCCCCGCTGTCTGGCCTTCGGCGAGGCCATGCGTTCGGGCGGCCTGAAGTGCCCGGTCGAGCCGGATCTGCGCAACGACATCTGGCTCAAGCTGCTCGGCAACATCTCCTTCAACCCGATCAGCGCGCTGGCCCGCGCGACCATGCGGCAGATGTGTCTGCACGGCGGCACCCGCCGGGTCATCGAGACCATGATGCGCGAGACGCTCGCCGTCGCCGAGGCCCTCGGCTGCGAGATCGGCGTGTCCATCGAGCGGCGGCTGGCGGGCGCGGAACGCGTCGGCGACCACCGCACCTCCACGCTCCAGGACCTGGAGCGCGGCAAGCCGCTGGAACTCGACGTGCTGCTCGCGGCCGTCGTCGAACTGGCGGAGATCACCGGCGTGGAGGTGCCCACCCTGCGCACCGTCCACGCCATCTCGGACCTGCTCGCGCTGAGGAGCGCCGCATGAGCAAGCGTGCACCGAAGACCTACACCCGGCTCACCCACCCGCTGGTGCGGGACTCTCGCGACGAGCCCTTCCGGCGGGCGGACTGGGACGAGGCCCTGGACCGGGCCGCCCGCGGACTGGAACGCGCGCGCGGCTCGTTCGGGATGTTCTCCTGCGCCCGCGCCACCAACGAGATGAACTACGTGGCACAGAAGTTCGCCCGGGTAGTGATGGGCACCAACAACGTCGACTCCTGCAACCGCACCTGCCACGCGCCCAGCGTCGCCGGTCTGTCGGCCGCGTTCGGCTCGGGCGGCGGGACGTCGTCGTACGAGGAGATCGAGCACACCGACGTCATCGTGATGTGGGGCTCCAACGCCCGCTTCGCGCACCCGATCTTCTTCCAGCACGTGCTGAAGGGCATCCGCAACGGCGCCCGGATGTACGCGGTCGACCCACGACGGACCTCCACCGCCGAGTGGGCGGAGAGCTGGCTCGGCCTGAACGTCGGCACGGACATCCCGATGGCCCACGCGATCGGCCGCGAGATCATCCACGCGGGGCTCGCCAACGAGGCGTTCATCGAGCGCGCCACCACCGGATTCGAGGAGTACAAGGCACTCGTCGAACCGTGGACGCCGTCGCTCGCCGAGAAGGTGACGGGCGTACCGGCCGCCGCCATAAGGGAGTTGGCGCACGCCTACGCCCGTGCCGAACGCGCCCAGCTGTGCTGGACCCTCGGCATCACCGAGCACCACAACGGCACCGACAACGTCCGCGCGCTGATCAACCTGTGCCTGCTGACCGGCCACGTCGGCCGGTACGGCTCCGGACTGCAGCCCCTGCGCGGCCAGAACAACGTGCAGGGCGGCGGCGACATGGGCGCGATCCCCAACCGCCTGCCCGGCTTCCAGGACATCCTCGACCCCGGCACCCGCCTGAAATTCGAGACCGCCTGGGACACCGTGATCCAGCCGCACTACGGGCTGAACCTCACGGAGATGTTCGAGGCGATGGAGGAGGGCTCGCTCAAGGCCGTCTACTGCATCGGCGAGAACCCGGCGCAGTCGGAGGCGGACAGCGATCGGGCGGTACGCCGGCTGCGGGCCCTCGACTTCCTGGTCGTGCAGGACATCTTCCTGACGAAGACGGCCGAACTCGCGGACGTGGTGCTGCCCGCGACCGCCGGCTGGGCGGAGACGGAGGGCACGACCACCAACAGCGAGCGCCGGGTGCAGCGCGTACGGCGGGCCGTGACCCCGCCCGGCGAGGCGCGCGAGGACATCGACATCATCTGTGAGCTGGCGGCCCGGCTCGGACACGAGTGGAAGTACGCGGATGCCGAGGCCGTCTGGAACGAGCTGAGGTCCCTGTCGCCGGACCACTACGGGATGACGTACGCACGCCTGGCGGAACACCAGGGCATCCAGTGGCCCTGCCCGAGCACCGAAGGGCTCGAACCGACCTATCTGCACGGCCGGTTGTGGGAGAAGGAACCGGCGCGACGCGGCAGGCGGGCACCCTTCGGGATCGTCCGGCACGACCCGCCCGTCGACCTCACCGACGAGGAGTACCCCATCCGGCTGACGACCGGGCGGCGGCTCGACTCGTACAACACCGGGGTGCAGAGCGGCGGTTTCGCCTCCCCGCTGCGGCGCGGCGAGTACGTCGAGCTGAGCCCCGAGGACGCCGAGCGGTACGGGGTCGTCGTCGGCGAGGAGGTCGCGGTGACCTCGCGGCGCGGATCGGTGGTGGCACCGGTGTGGATCGACACGGCGCTCAGGCCCGGGCTCGCCTTCATGACCATGCACTTTCCCGACGAGGTGGACACCAACCGGCTGACGATCGAGGCCAATTGCCCGATCGCGGGCACGGCGGAGTTCAAGGCCTCGGCGATCCGGATCGAGAAGCTCCCGGTTGCGACCTACGTGAGGTGACGGCGTGGACCTGCACTTCGGCGACAGCAAACCGACGGACGAGGAACGCGCCGCCGTCGACGCCCTGTTGGGGCCACCGGAGTCCTCCTGGGAGGGCGCCGACCGCAGCGACGCCGACCTGAGGTGGGCACGCGGCGGGCGCTCCGCCCGGGACCGGCGCGACCTGCTGCTGCCGGGGCTGCACGCGCTCAACGACCGGATCGGCTGGATCAGCGAGGGCGCCCTCGGCCATCTGTGCCGGAGGCTGACGGTGGCGCCGGCGGAGGCGTACGGGGTCGCCACCTTCTACGCGATGTTCTCGCTGCGGCCCCGGCCGGCGACCGTGCTCCACGTCTGCACGGACCTGGCCTGCACGGTCGCGGGGGCGGACGGGCTGTGCTCCGGCGTCGAGTCCCGGCTGGGTCCCGGCAGCGGGGTGAGCGTCGAGCGCAGCCCCTGTCTCGGCCTGTGCGAGCGGGCTCCGGCCGCGCTCGTGATCAGGGCCGGGGACCCGGTGCGTACGGCCGTCTCGGCACCGGCCACCGTCGAGGCGGCCGTACACGCGGCGAGCGCGCCCGACTCGGCGCCCGGGGAACCGCCCGCCGCACGGGCGGTCCCGCAGGCGGGCGACCCGTCGCTGGTCCTGCTGCGCCGCGTGGGTGTCGTCGACCCGTCCTCGCTGGACGACTACCGCGCCCACGGCGGCTACAGCGCCCTGCGCCGCGCCTTCGAACTCGGCCCGGCCGGAGTCATCCGGGAGATCACCGACTCCGGCCTGGCCGGGCGTGGCGGCGCCGCCTTCCCCACCGGCCGCAAGTGGCAGGCCACGGCGTCACAGCCCGATCACCCCCACTATCTGGTGTGCAACGCCGACGAGTCCGAGCCGGGCACCTTCAAGGACCGCGTGCTCATGGAGGGCGACCCGTACGCGCTCGTGGAGGCGATGACGATCGCGGCGTACGCGACCGGCGCGCACACCGGATACCTCTATCTGCGCGGCGAATACCCGCGGGCGATGCGCCGGGTGCGGCACGCCGTCGAACAGGCACGGGCCCGCGGTCTGCTGGGCGACGACGTCCTCGGCCAGGGCTATGCCTTCGACATCGAGATCCGGCGGGGAGCGGGGGCGTACATCTGCGGCGAGGAGACGGCCCTGTTCAACTCGATCGAGGGGTATCGCGGCGAGCCGCGGGCCAAGCCTCCGTTCCCGGTGGAGAAGGGCCTGTTCGGCAGGCCGACGGTCGAGAACAACGTCGAGACGCTGGTCAACGTCCTGCCGATCCTGACCATGGGCGCACAGGCGTACGCGGCGATCGGCACGAGGACGTCCACCGGCCCCAAGCTGTACTGCGTGTCGGGCAGCGTCGAGCGGCCCGGTGTCTACGAGCTGCCGTTCGGTGCCACGCTCGGCGAGCTGCTCGCCCTGGCGGGGGTGCGTCCGGGGCTGCGGGCGGTGCTGCTGGGCGGCGCGGCCGGTGGCTTCGTACGTCCCGACGAAATGGACGTCCCGCTCACCTTCGAGGGCACGCGGGAGGCGGGCACCACGCTCGGCTCGGGGGTCGTGATGGCCTTCGACGACACGGTTCCGCTGCCCCGGCTCCTGGTGCGCATCGCCGAGTTCTTCCGCGACGAGTCCTGCGGCCAGTGCGTGCCCTGCCGGGTCGGCACGGTCCGCCAGGAGGAGGCGCTGCACCGGCTCGCGCAACGCTCGGGAGCCGCCGCGGCCGATGACCTCACCGTGCTCAGAGAGGTCGGCCGCGCCATGCGGGACGCCTCCATCTGCGGTCTGGGACAGACCGCCTGGAATGCCGTGGAATCCGCCGTCGACCGTCTGGGGGCATACGAATGACCGCGATACCGCTGGGTGCGCCGCGCCGGCTGGTCGAGTTCACCCTCGACGGGCAGGAGGCGAGGGTGCCGGAGGGCTCGACGATCCTCGACGCCTGCCGGGCCGCCGGGAAGGACGTCCCGACGCTGTGCCAGGGGGACACCCTCAGGCCCAGGAACGCCTGCCGTGTCTGTGTCGTCGAGGTGGAGGGGTCCAGGACCCTGGTCCCGGCCTGCTCCCGCGGGGCCGAGCCCGGCATGGAGGTCCGCACCGGCACCGAGCGGGTCCGGCACAGCCGCAGGATCGTGCTGGAGCTCCTCGCCTCCTCGGTGGACCTGTCGACGACGCCCCGGGCCGCCGAGTGGATCAAGGAGTACGCGGCGAAGCCGGACCGCTTCGGCCCGGACTCGGCCCGTCTCGACGAGGAACCCAGGATCGACAACGATCTGTATGTGCGCGACTACGACAAGTGCATCCTCTGCTACAAGTGCGTGGACGCCTGCGGCGACCAGTGGCAGAACACCTTCGCGATCTCCGTCGCCGGCCGTGGCTTCGACGCCCGTATCGCCGTCGAGCACGACGCGCCACTGACCGACTCGGCCTGTGTGTACTGCGGCAACTGCATCGAGGTGTGCCCGACGGGGGCGCTGTCGTTCAAATCGGAGTTCGACATGCGCGCGGCGGGTACCTGGGACGAGTCGAAGCAGTCCGCGACGACCACGGTGTGCGCGTACTGCGGGGTGGGCTGCAACCTCACCCTCCATGTGCAGGAGAATGAGATCGTGAAGGTCACCTCGCCGCACGACAACCCGGTGACCCACGGCAATCTCTGCATCAAGGGCCGATTCGGCTACCAGCACGTACAGAACCGGGGCTGATCAGGACATGGGACGAGTCACGGAACGACGCAAGGTGATCCGCATCAGGGACGGCGCCGTCTCCACCCGCCCGGACACGCTCGTCGCCGAGGAGCCGCTGGAGATCCGCCTCAACGGCAAGCCCCTCGCGATCACCATGCGCACACCGGGCGACGACTTCGCGCTGGCCGCCGGCTTCCTGGTGAGCGAGGGCGTACTGGCGGCCGCGTCCGATCTGCAGAACATCGTGTACTGCGCGGGCGCGACGGTCGACGGCTCCAACACCTACAACGTGGTGGACGTACGGACCGCGCCGGACGTCGTCATTCCCGACATCACGCTGGAGCGGAACGTCTACACCACCTCGTCGTGCGGCCTGTGCGGCAAGGCGAGCCTCGACGCGGTCCGTACGACGGCGCGCTGGCCCATCTCCGACACGCCCCCCGTCCGCATCGAGCCCACCCTGCTCGCAAGCCTTCCCGACCGGCTGCGGGAGTCCCAGCGGGTGTTCGACCGGACCGGTGGACTGCATGCGGCGGCCCTGTTCACCGAGGACGGGGAGCTGCTCGACATACGGGAGGACGTGGGCCGGCACAACGCGGTCGACAAGCTGGTCGGCCGCGCCCTGCAGAACGGCGACCTGCCCCTGTCCCGCACCATCCTGTTGGTGTCGGGCCGGGCCTCCTTCGAGCTGGCGCAGAAGGCCGTGATGGCGGGCATCCCGGTGCTGGCCGCGGTCTCGGCCCCGTCCTCCCTGGCGGTGGACCTGGCCGCCGAGACCGGCCTGACCCTGGTGGGCTTCCTGCGGGGCAGCTCCATGAACGTGTACGCGGGTGAACACCGGCTTGCCCTGAAGGCCGCGGCCGCCCAGGCCTGACCGGCCCCCCGCGACACGGCGGCGGGCCCCCGCCGGCGGGGAGCGCCCCCTGCGCCGGCGGGGCTGCTGCATTTTTTGCTCGGTCGCCTGCGGGGCGCCCAAGCCGGTGTTGAGCGGCCGATCGTGCTCAGCCCTTCGGGCCTCCGCGCGTTCGACCGCTCAACACCGGCGCGCCCCTTCGGCTCCCTCGGGCCGGCGCGTTGGGAAGCGTGGCGTTGGTGGGCCCTCACCGTTTGTTTGTGTGGGCTCGTTGGCTGGTCAGGGGGTGTTAAAGCGCATCGCTCCCGGCGAAGACACCACCGAACCCAGGCGTGGGAAGTCCAGGCGCACCGATGCCTCGTGTTCCGGTGTGGTGAACGCTGCCATGGCCTTCTCCACGAAGACCAAGTCGTAGCCAAGGTCGTGCGCTGCCCGGGCGGTGGACTCGACGCCCAGGTTGGTGGCGATGCCGCCGAACACCAGTGTGGTGATGCCACGTTGCCGCAGACCCGCGTCGAGGTCCGTGCCCTGGAAGGCGCCGATCGTCCGCTTCACGATCTCCAGGTCGCCGTCCCGCAGCAGTCCGGCGACCAGTCCGCTGCCGGGCGGCTGCTCGGCGACCGCAGGCCGTTCGACACGAATGAGCACGACGAGTGCCCCGGCCGAACGGAAGGCGTCCGCCAACTCCTCGGCAACGCTGAGGACTTCGGTGCCTTTACGAGGCTCCAAGGGCAGCGCGACGATGCGGTCCATCAGATCGACGAGGACGAGTGCGGTGCGCGCCGGATCGAGCGCCAGGGGTGCGGTCATGACGGAACGTTAGCCGCCATCAGCCGTCCGTACCGGAAATCCGGATCA
This sequence comes from Streptomyces sp. NPDC050625, assembly GCF_040654755.1. Lineage (NCBI taxonomy): Bacteria > Bacillati > Actinomycetota > Actinomycetes > Kitasatosporales > Streptomycetaceae > Streptomyces > Streptomyces sp. NPDC050625. The sequence goes on along the minus strand of NZ_JBFAIQ010000002.1, from coordinate 495,655 downwards.
ACAGTCCCATGAACTGGTCACGTTCGGCGGAAGACAGCGGGGCGAACGGCGCCCCCGCACCGCGAAGTGGCTGCACGCTCCTTGTGAGGCGCCCGAGGCCCCAACTACCGTCGATGAAGTGCACATCGGACGTCGGATGTCCGAATGTCCCGATGACCGGATGACTCATGTCCCTATGCCTCCGACGCATGAAGGGCAGGTCGCACCATGCCGTCAAGAGTCCGCGCACGACTGAGAGCCACCCTGGCCGCCGCCTTCGCGGCGGCCGCGCTGTCGGTGCTGGCGAATCCGGCGCACGCCGCCCAACCGGCCGCCGACACCCCCGACTTCGAGCAGCAGATCCTCTTCAAGGCGTCGCAGGACCCCGGCTACGCCTGCTTCCGCATCCCGGCCGTCGTGCGGACCACCGACGGCACGCTCCTCGCGTTCGCCGAGGGCCGCGTCCTCAACTGCGGTGACGCGGCCGACATCGACATCGTGGTGAAGCGCTCCACCGACGGCGGGCGCACCTGGGGCCCGCTGCGGGTGGTCAACGAGGGCGCCGGCGACACCCATGGCAACCCGGCGCCGATCGTGGACCGCGAGACCGGCCGCATCCTGCTGGCCGAGACGTACAACACGGGCCGTACGGACGCCGCCAGCTGCTCCGTCCCCTGTGATCGCACCCCGCATCTGCAGTACAGCGACGACGACGGACTGACCTGGTCGAAGCCGCGCGATCTGAGCCCCGAGATCCTGCCCGCGGACTGGAACTCCTGGTATGCGACCGGCCCGGTGCACGGCCTCCAGCTCACCCGTGGCAAGGACGTCGGCCGGCTGGTCTTCGGCGTCAACACCGAGACCTGGGACGGCAGCCGGGTCACCGCGAATCACGGGGCGCTGATCGTCAGCGACGACGGCGGCGACCACTGGCGGATCGGGGCCACCGACACCTGGCCCATCGCCGAGGACCGCACCTTCCGGCAGAAGCCGTCCGAACTGACCCTCACCGAGCGCGTCGACGGCTCCCTCCTGGTCAGCGGGCGCGAACAGGACGGCACCGACCTCGGCCATCGCACCCAGACCGTGAGCCGCGACGGCGGCGACAGCTTCGTCGCCCCCTTCCGCGACCTCCCCGACCTCTACACCCCGCAGGTCCAGGGCTCGACCCTGCGTCTGGGCAACCGCATCCTGCTGGCCTGCCCCGGCGACCCCGACCGCCGCCGGACCATGATGATCCGCTCCTCCTACGACGGCGGCCGCACCTGGGACAGCGTGGACCGCGGCACGGTCGTCACCACGGACCAGTCCGGCTACTCCGACATGGCGCGCATCGACCACGACACCGTGGGGCTGATGTACGAGGGCGGGGCGGTCGACGCGCGCGACGAGATCCGCTTCGCCCGCTTCACCGAGGACTGGCTCCAGCCGCGTCGTGGGCCCGACCCGACCACCGCCGACCGCGCCCGGCACGCCCCGGGGGCGGCCGTCCTCGGCGGCGCCGAGGAGACCGACGGAGTGGCGGGCGGTGCCCTGAAGTTCGACGGCGTGGACGACGCCGTACGTCTGCCGTACCACGACGAACTCCCGCTCGGCACCAAGGACTTCACCGCGTCGCTGTGGTTCCGGTACTCGGCCGCCACCGGTGAGCAGCCGATGCTGTGGATGGGTGGCATCGGCTCCACGCAGCCGCAGGTGTGGTTGCGCGGCGAACCGGACAGCAACCGGGTGCGGGCCCTGATGACCGTACGCGAGGGCGCGTCGACCGTGCGCACGGCGTCGCTGTGGACCACCGGGGCGTACAACGACGACCAGTGGCACCATCTGGCACTGCGCCGGGGTGGAGGACGGCTGTCGCTTTTCCTCGACGGTGTGCAGTCGTCCGTCGCCGATGTGGCGGGCTCGGTGAGCCGCAACTCGCCGTTCGGTGTGCACATCGGCCAGCGCATGGACAGCCGGGCCTTCTTCACCGGGGCCATCGACGACGTCCGCGTCTGGGACCGCGCGCTGAGCGACGACGAGCTGTCCGACCCGCAGGTGCTCCGGTCGGTGAAGGACACCGTGCTGTGGCTGCCCATGGACCATGTGAGCGGCGGCCACTAACGTCCCGACGGTGCCCGAGGACGCACGAGCACGACGGCGGACGGGAACCGGGGTCGGCCTGCTGCTGACCCTGGTCCTCGCCGCCGTGCTGCTCACCGCCCTCCCCGAGGACCGGCACGGGGAGGGCGGGGGTGGGTGCGGGGCCCGTACGGTCGCCTCCTGGACGTACGACGGCGCGCTCACCGGCGCCTTCGCCCGGTACGGCGACGATCCGGCCCGTACCGACGACTGGACCGGCGGCGACGGCACCCACTCGGTGCAGCTGCCGGACGGGCGGGTGCTGTGGCTGTTCTCCGACACCTACCTCGGCCAGGTGCACGGGCCGCCCAACCCCTCGGGCGAACCCCACGCCTGGCGTGACGCCTCGGCCCCGATGGTGCGCAACTCGGCCGTCGTGATGGACCGGGGCCGCCTGACCGCCACCCTCCCCGCCCCGCTGTTCCCGGACCCCGCCCCGGACCAGTGGCGCTGGCCGGTCGCGGCCCGGGTCGAGCCCCGCTCCCCCGGCTCGGCCGAGAGCGTCGTCAGGGTGCTGCTGTGGGTGCGGACGGCCGGCCGGATCCCGTGGATCTACGGCGTGCCCGGCGCCACCGAGGTCGCCACGCTGTCGCTGCCCGACCTGCGGGTGGAGTCGGTCGTACCGGTCCTCGACCAGCGGCAGGTGCCGGATCCGTCACGGCGCGTGCTGTTCGGGACCACGCTCGTCGCGCGGGGCGGCTGGACGTACGTCTTCGGCGGTGACGACGGCCAGGCGGCCGACCGTCGCCCCTCGTCCGCCTATCTGGCACGGGTGCCGGAGGGCAGACTGGCCGAGCCGGGGGCCTGGCGGTACTGGGACGGCTCCGCGTGGACGTCCGCGTCCGCCGCGCGCCCGGTGCTCGGGGACGGGCGGCGCACCGGGGTGGGCAGCGCGTTCTCGGTGGTCCGGGACGAGGGGACGTACGTCCTGTTCACCATGGCGGCGGGCACGGCCGGTCTGACCAGGGTCACCTGGTACTGGGCCTGCTCCCCCACCGGCCCGTGGCACGGACCGGGCCGGGGCTTCGGCGCGCGGCTGCCGCGCGGGCAGGTGGCCGCGTACAACCCGCAGGCGCAACCCGCGCTCGGCGCCGGGGGCGGGCGGCTGGTGCTCAGCTACGACGTCAACTGGCTGGAGACCACCACCGCCTCGGCCGGCATCAGCGGGAACGTGGACCTGTACCGACCGCGGTTCGTGACCCTCCGGCTGACGCGGACGGGCTCGTGACCTCGGGGTCGTGTGCCCGGCGCTTGGCGATGACCGCGCACACCATCAGCTGCATCTGATGGAAGAGCATCAGCGGCAGCACGGCCAGGGAGGCGTGCGCCCCGAACAGGACGCTCGCCATCGGCAGTCCCGAGGCCAGGGACTTCTTCGACCCCGCGAACTGGATGGCGATCCGGTCCCCGCGACCGAAGCGCAGCGCCTTGGCGCCGTACCAGGTCAGGGCGAGCATCACAGCGAGCAGCGCCGCCTCGACGACGAGCAGTCCGGCCAGCCGTGCGGGGCTCACCCGGTGCCAGATCCCCTGGACCATGCCCTCGCTGAACGCGGTGTAGACGACGAGCAGGATCGAGCCGCGGTCGACCAGGCCGAGGACCTTCCTGTGGCGGGCGATGAAGGTGCCGATCCACGGGCGCAGCACCTGGCCGGCGAGGAACGGGACCAGCAGTTGCAGCACGATCTTTATCAGTGAGTCGGCGGAGAATCCGCCGCCGCCGCTGCCGAGCAGCGCGGCCGCCAGCAGCGGGGTGAGGACGATGCCGACGAGCGAGGAGAAGGAGCCGGCGCAGATGGCGGCGGGCACATTGCCGCGGGCGATCGAGGTGAACGCGATCGACGACTGGATCGTCGACGGCACGAGGGTGAGGAAGAGCAGGCCCTGGTAGAGCGGTTGGGTGAGCAGCACCGGCACGAGTCCGCGGGCGGCCAGGCCGAGCAGCGGGAAGATCACGAAGGTGCAGGCCAGGACGGTGGTGTGGAGCCGCCAGTGGCGCAGCCCGTCCAGCGCCTCACGGGTGGACAGCCGGGCGCCGTAGAGGAAGAACAGGAAGGCGATCGCGGCGGTGGACGCGCCGGAGGCGACATCGGCGGCCGTACCCCGGGCCGGGAGGAGCGCCGCTACGCCCACTGTCCCGAGCAGCAGCAGGATGTACGGGTCGATCGGCATCCGACTCGGCCGGCGCAGGCGTTTCACGGTGCTCCACTTGCTGTACGTCTCGTGAGGGTCCGGATCGGGGCCGCAGGGCCCCTCTCCATCGTCCTCCCCCGGCTGTCGATCGGGAATCAGGCATACCACTCTGACTGTCATCACGTTCCGCGATAGCCTATGGGCGTGTACGACCCCTCCCAGCTGCGGACCTTTCTGGCGGTCGCCCAGACGCTCAGTTTCACTCAGGCCGCCAAGCGGCTCGGGCTGCGCCAGTCGACGGTGAGCCAGCATGTGCGGCGCCTGGAGGACGCCGCCGGGCGGCAGCTGTTCGCCCGGGACACCCACTCCGTGGAGCTGACCGAGGACGGCGAGGCCATGCTCGGTTTCGCCCGCCGGATCCTGGAGGTGCACGAGCAGGCGACGGCGTTCTTCACGGGCACGCGGGTGCGCGGCCGGCTGCGTTTCGGCGCGTCGGAGGACTTCGTCCTGACCCGGCTGCCGGAGATCCTGGAGGGCTTCCGGTACGACCATCCCGAGGTCGACCTGGAGCTGACGGTGGAGCTGTCCGGCACGCTGCACGAGCAGCTGACCGCGGGGAAGCTCGACCTGGTGCTGGCCAAGCGGAGGCCGGAGGATCCGCGCGGCGAGCTGGTGTGGCACGACGAGCTGGTGTGGATCGGCGCGGACCGGCTCCGCCTGGACCCCGAGCGCCCGGTCCCGCTGATCGTCTATCCCCCGCCCGGCATCACCCGGGCACGGGCCCTGGAGGCACTGGAGCGGCAGGGCCGCCCGTGGCGCATCGTCTGCACCAGCGGCAGCCTCAACGGTCTGATCGCGGCGGCCCGCGCGGGCCTCGGCGTGATGGCCCACTCCCGGGGGCTGGTGCCGCCCGGCCTGTTCCGGGTACCCGACCGAGCGGGTCTGCCGGAGCTGGGCAAGGTGGACTTCGTCCTGGTGCACGGCCGACGCCGCCCCTCCGCGGAGGACGCGGCGAACGCACTGGCGACAGCCGTCCTGACGGGCGGCGACCGGCTGCATCCGCGTCGGCCCGGCGGACGCTGATCCGACAGCCGATCTGGGCCGTAATCGGGTCGTACAGATTCAGTGGAGATTGCGGTGTCGAAACTTACTGAAGCGTAAGTATTCTGTCCGACCCTTCCCCATGTGAGCGCATTTTCCAGACGCCGGCCCGCCCATTCGTGAACATTGCTCGATTTCGCACCCCCTCCCGTACCGCGTCCCCGTGGGGTAGCTTTCACGGCCTACGCGGAGCGCCACTGAGGAGCGAGGAGCGGGGAGCGGGGTTTGCACGAGTTCACCAACCCTCCGTTGGCGTCGCCGCCGCCGGTGGGCGGTCTGGCCGACGCCGTCTTCGAGCATGCCCTGGAAGACCCGCTGCACGTCGCCCTGGGCCGCAAGGACGAGCTCGGACAGTGGCGTGACGTGACCTCGGCCGAGTTCCGGGACGAGGTCCTCACCCTCGCCAAGGGGCTGCTCGCCCGCGGCATCCGGTTCGGCGACCGGGTCGCCATCATGTCCCGCACCCGCTACGAGTGGACCCTCTTCGACTTCGCCCTGTGGACCATCGGCGCCCAGGTGGTGCCGGTCTACCCCACCTCCTCCGCCGAGCAGTGCTTCTGGATGCTGTACGACGCCGAGTGCACGGCCGCGATCGTGGAGCACGAGGACCACGCGATGACGATCGCCACCGTCATCGACCGGCTCCCCCAGCTGCGCCAGCTGTGGCAGCTGGACTCGGGCGCGCTGCAGGAGCTGTACGACGCCGGTGCGCACCTCGACGACGAGACGGTGCACCGGCACCGGCGGGCGGTGACCCCGGACTCCATCGCCACGATCATCTACACCTCGGGCACCACGGGCCGTCCCAAGGGCTGTGTCCTGTCGCACGGCAACTTCATGTTCGAGGCGGACACGATGATCGGCCGCTGGGAGCCGGTGTTCCACTCCAAGAAGGGCGACGAGGCGTCGACGCTGCTGTTCCTGCCGCTGGCGCATGTCTTCGGCCGGATGGTCGAGGTGGCCGCGATCCGCGGCGGCGTCCGCTTCGGGCACCAGCCGCAGCTGAACGCCGCCGCGCTGCTGCCCGACCTGGCGGCCTTCAGGCCGACCTTCATCCTCGCGGTGCCGTACATCTTCGAGAAGGTGTTCAACGCGTCCCGCCGCAAGGCCGAGAAGGAGGGCAAGGCCGGGCCGTTCGAGAAGGCCGTCGAGATCGCGGTGAAGTACGCGGAGGCGGTGGAGGCCAAGGCCTGGGGCACCGGACCCGGCCCCTCGGCGGGTCTGCGCATGCAGCACCAGCTCTTCGACAAGCTGGTCTACTCCAAGGTGCGCGCGGCGATGGGCGGCCGTATCCGCAACGCGATGTCCGGCGGTTCGGCGATGGACCGCCGCCTCGGTCTGTTCTTCGCGGGTGCGGGGGTGCAGATCTACGAGGGCTACGGCCTCACCGAGTCGACCGCGGCCGCCACCGCCAACCCTCCCGAGCGCACCCGCTACGGCACGGTCGGGCAGGCCATACCGGGGACGACGGTGCACATCGCGGACGACGGGGAGATCTGGCTGCACGGCGGCCATGTCTTCCAGGGCTACCTCAACAACCAGAAGGCCACCGACGCGACGCTGCACGACGGCTGGCTGGCCACCGGCGACCTGGGCTCCCTGGACGAGGACGGCTATCTCACCATCACCGGCCGCAAGAAGGAGATCCTGGTGACCTCCGGCGGCAAGAGTGTGTCGCCCGGTGTGCTGGAGGAGCGGGTCCGCGACCATCCGCTGGTCAACCAGTGCATCGTGGTCGGCAACGACCGCCCGTACATCGCCGCCCTGGTCACGCTGGACACCGAGGCCGTCGAGCACTGGCTGCAGATGCGCGGCAAGCCGCAGCTGAGCGCGCCCGAGCTGGTGCGCGACGCCGACCTGGAGACGGAGGTGCGGCGCGCGGTGGTCGCCGCCAACACCCTCGTCTCACAGGCCGAGTCGATCCGTACCTTCCGTATCCTGGCCCAGCCGTTCACCGAGGAACACGGCCTGCTCACCCCGTCGTTGAAGCTGAAGCGCAAGGCGATCGAGAACGCCTACGCCAACGAGGTGGAGGCCCTCTACCGGGCCTGACGCACCGTCAACTGATGGTCACGCGGAAGATCTTGTCGGATCCGTCCGCCGCACCTCCGTTGTTGTCGCAGTTGGTGGTCGACAGCCACAGCTGGTCGGAGCCCGGGACCTTGGTGACCGTGCGCAGCCGGCCGTAGGTGCCGACGTAGTACGCGGTCGGCGTGCCGACGCTCTCGTTGTCGCCGTTGATCGGGATGCGCCACAGCCGTTCGCCGCGCAGGGACGCCATGTAGATCACGTTGCGGACGATGGCGATGCCGCTCGGGGATGCCTCCGAGACGTTCCAGGTGGCCTTGGGGTTGGTCATGCCGGCGACGCTGCAGCTGCCCTCGCAGGTGGGCCAGCCGTAGTTGGCGCCCGGCTTGATCAGGTTCAGCTCGTCCTTGGAGCTGTTTCCGAACTCCGCCTCCCACAGCCGCCCGTTGCGGTCGAAGGCGAGGCCCTGAGGATTGCGGTGGCCGTAGCTGTAGACGTAGTTGCCGAACGGGTTGCCGGGGGCCGGCTTGCCGTCCGTCGTCATGCGCAGGATCTTGCCGTTCAGGGAGTTCTTGTCCTGGGCCAGGTCCGGTGTCTGGGCCTCGCCTGTGGAGACGTACAGATACCCGTCGGGGCCGAAGGCGAGGCGGCCGCCGTTGTGGTAGCGGTTCTTCTTGATGCCCTGGAGCAGGACCGTGTAGTTGCTCAGCGAGCTGCCGTTGTACGTCATGCGGACGACGCGGTTGCCCTCGGATGCCGTGTGCATGAAGTAGACGTAGTGGTTGCTCTCCCACCGGGGGTCGACCGCGACCCCGAGCAGACCGCCCTCACCATTGGTGGTGACGGCGTTGGGAACCGTGCCGACCTGGGTCTTCGTGCCGTCCTTGGCCAGCTTCCGGACACGGAAGTCGTCCCGCTCGGTGACCAGGGCGGACTGGCCGTCGGGCAGCCAGTAGGTGCCCCAGGGGATGGTCCAGCCGGTGGAGAACGTGGCGATGGAGGAGGGCACCCCGCCGTCGGTGGCACAGGCCTTGGTGGTGAAGGTGACCGTGTTGCCGGGCGGGGAGACATTGCCGGCCGCGTCGCGGGCGACGACGTTCAGGGAGTACGGGCTGTTGCAGGCGAGGCCGGTGAGCGTGGTCGACGTGCCGGAGGTGACCGTCTTGTAGACGGTGGATCCGCTGCGGATGTCGTACGCGGTGACCCCGCGGTCGTCGCTCGACGCGCCCCAGCCGAGGTCGACCGAGTTCGCCGTCACGTTGGCCGTGGACAGGGTGCCGGGCGCGGTCGGCGGTGAGGTGTCGGAGCTGGGCTTGGTCGTGCAGTCGACGACGGGACTGGCCGGTGAGGTGTTGCCCGCCGCGTCGCGGGCGATGACGGTGAGGTTGTAGGTGGTGTTCGGGGTGAGCCCGGTCAGCGCCTTGCTGGTCGCGCTCCCGGGCGCCTCACTGATCTTGTTGCCGTGTTCGTAGATGTCGTACGCCGCCACGCCCACGTTGTCCGTGGACGCGCCCCAGCCGAGGGTGAGGCCGCTCTCGCCGATGTCGGAGCAACCGGGCTGGCCGGGGCGGGTGGGGGCCTGGCCGTCGGCCGCGGCGGCGAGGCTGACGCGGTCGAGGTTGGGCCCGCCGTTGGCGGTGGTCGCGGTCGCGCGGATCTTGTTGGTGCCCGCCGCAAGGGGGATGTTGACGCTCCTGGTCGTCCAGGTGTTCCAGTCGGCGGTGGCCGGGAAGGAGACGCCGGACGCGACCACCGTGCCGCCCACGGAGATGTCCATGGGCCGGTCGGTGGCCGTTCCGTTGGCGAAGCGCAGGGTGAGCGACGAGGTGCCCGCGGCGGCCGCGTTCACCGTGAACTCCACGTACGAGCCCTTGACGTTGGCGTAGTCGACGAAGCCGCTGCCCGTGTAGCCGGTGTGGTTGGTGGCCACGGTGCCCTGCGAGATCAGGGCGTCCTCGGCCTGGTAGTCGGTGGCCGCGAGGGCGGTGCCCTGGCTCAGCCCGGCCAGCGGCAACGCGAGGGCCACGGTCAGGCCGTACGGCAGAACTCTCTTGAGATTCATGGGTGTTCCCCTCAGCCCGGGTACTGGGCGAAGACCTTCAGGTAGTCGTACGGCTGCTGTGACACGCCGCTGCAGGAGTCGCCGTCGGTGCCGGAGCCGCAGGCGCGGTCGCGGTTGACGGACCAGTAGGTGAGGCGTCCGATGTGGTGCTGCTGGGCGTAGGCGAGCATGGTCTTGAAGTCGGCGACGCGGACGCGCTCGCCGGAGTCGTCCGTCTTCCCATTCATGGACGACAGCCCGATGTGGGCGTAGGCGGTGGCGTCGCCGTAGCCGTACGCCGCCTTGACCCGCGCCTTGAGGCCTTCCATGGCCCGGGTGGTCAGGGTGCCCATGTCGGTGGTGCCGCCGCCGAAGTCGAACGGCATGATGCACCAGACGTCGTTCGCGAGCCCGGAGGCGGCCGCCCGCTCGATCATGTCGACACCGGTGGAGTCGGGGCCGCCGGTGGTCGTGCCGAAGGTGATGACGGTCTTCAGGCCGGGGTTGTCGGCCTTGACCTTCTTCAGCGCGTCGACGACGCGTTGCCGCACGGTGGCGTTCGCCCACTCGGTGTTCTCGATGTCGATGTCGAGGGCCTTCAGCCTGTAGGCGTTGATGACCTTCTGGTACGCGCCGGCGAGCGCGGAGGCGCTGGAGCACTTCTCACCGAGCTTGGCGCCGCTCCAGCCTCCGACGGAGACGATCACATCGCCGCCTGCCGCTCTGATCGCGTTGATCTTCGACTGGTCGTTGCCGCCGGTCAGCGGGCGCGAGCCGTCCCACTTGGGGTTGCAGGTGCCGTCGGAGAGGACGAACGCCAGCGTGAACCACTTCACGCCGGTCGCCGACATGACCGAGGTGGGGCTGGGCGGGTTGCCCCAGCCGAGGTACTCGTAGGGGGCGACGGCGAAGCCCGGAGAAGCGGCCGCCGACCGCGTGGAGACGACGGGTTCGACGCGGATCAGCCGGGTCTCGCCCGGGCGCAGGGTCGCGCTGTAGGAGTCGGCGATCACACCCTTGTGGGAGCCGGACCAGAGGTCGGTGACATCACCGGAGCCGGTGAAGCCGACCTGGGACCAGTTCACACTGACCGTGGCGCGGCCCGAGGTCCCGGTGTTGAACAGCGCCACCACGTAGTCACCGCTGTTCTCGCGTTTGCTCCAGACCTGCTTGACACCACTGTTCACAAGCCGTTTCGCGGCGACGCCGTCCTGGTCGACGCCGATGAGCCGGTCGTTGGTGAGCATCGCCTTGTCGACGGAGTCGAGGTGGGTGAGGTCGGTGCCGAGCAGCAGGGGCGCGCCCGCCATCGCCCACAGGGTGAGGTGCGAGCGCCGCTGGTCGGCGGTGAGCCCCACCTGGTCGCCGTTGCCGATCTCCAGGGAGTCCAGATCGTTCCAGCCGCCCGGACCCGCGTACGGCTGCCAGTCGGCGGCCGAGGTGAAACGGCCGGAGACGTGCGACCAGTCGGTGAGCGGGTAGCCGCTGCCGTTCGCGCCGGGCCCGCAGTAGCACTCCACATCGCCCTGGGTGCGCCAGCTGTTGGCCAGCTTCCGCCAGGTGGCGGCGTTCGCGATCGGCAGATTGTTGGAGAGGGCGAAGGTGATGGGCCGCCCGGTGGCGCGCAGGGCCTTGTCCCAGGCCTGGATGTCCGGGACGTCCTGGCTGCCCACACCGTCGATCTTCAGATAGTCGACCCCCCACGAAGCGAACTGCCGTGCCCAGGAGTTGATGAAGTCCTGCGCGCCCGGCTTGGAGTAGTCGATGTAGTACATGTTCTTGCAGTTGTAGTTCTTCTCCGTCTTCGAAGTGTCCGCGATGTCCTTCGCGTGATACGGAGTCCCTTCGATCGGCGTATTCGCGGTGACCGCGTTCTTGGCGATGCCCGGGGTGACGTAGAAGCCGAACTTCAGCCCCTTGGAGTGGACGTAATCCGCGAGCGCCTTGATCCCGGACGGGAACTTGGCGGGGTCCACGGCCCAGCGGCCGTAGGAGTCGACGACGAACCCGTTGGAGTCGCACTTCTGCCAGAAGTCGTCGAGGTTGACCTGGACGAACCCATGGTCCTTGAGCCCGCTCGCCACCAGCGCATCGGCCTGTGCCTTCAGCTTCGCCTCGGTGGGCCAACGGCGCACGAAGCTCCAGCTGCTCCAGCCCATGGCGGGTCGGAGGGACTGGCCGTTGTCCGACTTGGTGGTGAAGGCCGCCGGGGTCGCGTACGCGGTGCCGATCCACGCCTCGTCGATCCGCAGCCGCTTGTAGCGGGCGGTGTCGGTCGAGGCGGCCCAGGTGGAGTCCACCTCCAGGCGTACGTAGCGGGCGTTCGCGGCGGTGAGGTCGATGCCCTGGATGCCGCGCCGGCTGGGGAGTTGCCCGGTCTTCACCGCGCTCCCCCAGGTCGAGCCGTCGTCGCTCAGGAAGACCTTGTAGTCCTTGATGCGGGCGGACTGCTCGGTGGCGGAGCGGGCGTAGGCGACCGAGTCCTCCCGCTGGTTGAGGCCGAGGTACTGCACCTTCTTCGCCGCACCGAGGTCGAAGGTGAGGGTCACGGGCAGGGTCTTGTCGTTGTCCCAGTAGGTGAGGTAGTCGCCGTCACCGGCGGCGGAGCCGGTGTGGCCGCTCGCCGAGGCGCTCGCGGAGACCTTGACGCCCGTGAGGATGCCCTGGCGCCCGTCCGTGGTGACCTTGAAGACGGTGTCGTACGGGTCCCAGTTGCCAAGGCCGGTGAGCGTGAGCACGCCGCCGGACTGTGACCACGAAACGGCCGCTCCGGTACGGAGGTCGGTGACGGAGGCAATGCGGTATCCGTTGTCCCGGATGCGCAGGGTGCCGGTGCTGGGCGGGGTCAGGACATGGATGTACTGGCGGTTCTGGTCCGTCCTGCTGATCGTGGTCACACCGTGCGCGCCGTCGTTCCAGAAGCCGGGTTTGAGCCCGCCGTACAGATAGCCGCCGCCCTCGGTGCCGTGCAGGGACTCCCAGATGGGGTCGAGATAGCTGTTCGCGAAGGTGTTGAAGGCGGCCTGGTTCGCCGGGAACCTGCCGTTGACCTGGGCGGTCTCGGCCATCAGCGCCTTCACCGAGGAACCGGCGTTGGTGACGAGCCGGCCGAGGGTGAGCCTGCGGTCGACCGTCGGGTCGGAGCCGTCATACCACCAGGCGCCGGCCGAGGGCAGCTTGAAGTCGGCCTCGGTCAGGCGTGGTTGAGCCGTGTAGAGGGCCTGCGGGTAGTCGTAGGCGGGCGTCATCCCCGTCTTCTGCTCATTGCTGATCATGTCCATGATCGGCGTGTCTTCGTTGTTGTTGCTGAGCGTGTAGTTCGGGCGCTTCTGATAGATCTGCGCGTAGAGGTTGTGGCTCTCCCAGTACGCGTTGTCGTTGTCGATCCAGAAGCCGCCGAGGTCGGGATAGCGGTCCATGACCTCGAAGAAGTTGTCGTAGCTGAACTGCCCGAAGCCGTCCCGGGTGGTCAGGTCGACGTTCTTGCCCTTGTAGGCGGAGTAGGCGGCCGAGTCGAGCCATTCGTGGCCGCCCTCGTCGTGCCACTGGGGGTCGTCGGTCATATAGAGGATGACCTTCATGCCCTTGGCCTTGGCGGCGGTGATCAGCTCGCCGAGGAAGTCCCGCCTGGTGGAGCAGGAGCCCGGGATCCTGGACGGCCAGGGGCGGGCGTAGCCCAGCCGGCTGTGGAAGGTGGCCAGGACGAGGTACTGCGTATGCAGCTTGCGGGCCTCGTTCACCCAGTAGTCCGGTGTCCAGCCGCCGCTGGTGACGTCGTTCTCCCAGGCGCTGCAACTGGTGTGGGCGGGGGCGGTGCGCAGGCCCCAGTGCAGGAAGAGACCGCCGACGGAGTTGCGCAGGAAGTCCTGGCGCGGGTTGTCGAGGTCCAGGGGCCTGGCCGGGGCACCGCAGTTCTCGGTGGACCCGGTGGCCGAGATCCGCAGCGCGCCGCCGGAGGTGTTGTGACTGTCCGTCAGGCAGTAGCCGCTGACGCTCTGGAAGCCGGTGTCGTGCGGGGAGTCGCTCCCGCGCTGGGCGGTGAAGCGGGTCAAGCGGATGTTGCTCGCCGCGTTGGCGATGACCGCGGGCCGGCCGTCGTTCGCGGCGAACTTCACGGAGCTGTCGGTGAAGCTGACGTCGTCCGCGTTGTGCAGGTACCAGCCGTAGGCCGGACGGGTGCCGATGGCCTTGGGGTTGTAGTCCTTCGGGTCGTTGACCGGCACGCCCGTGGACATGGTGCCGTTGCCGCCGGGCACGGTGATGTCGACGTGCCTGAACGAGATGCCGTTGATCCGGTGGCCGTTCTCGCCCCACAGGGTCGGGCTGAAGGAGGGACTGTTGCCGGTGGCCGTGATGTTGTCGTACGTCACGTTGCTGATCGAGCCGACGCCGGGACTGTTGCCGCACCGCTTGCGTGTGCCGATCTTCTCCATGATGGGCGAGTGGACGCCGGTCATGGTGATGTCGCGGTAGTGGACGTCGGAGATCTTCGCACCGTCCATGGACACCATGCCGAGGCCGGACTTGTCGGCGCCCTCGATACGAATCTTCTCGAACTGGTAGTCGGAGAAGTCACCGCAGGTCTCGGAGCCGAACATCAGGGCGTTGCAGCACCGGGCCGACAGATGGGAATCGCTCACCCGCACATGGCCGTTGGGCAGCTTGGCGCCGAGGGCGTAGTCGCTCTTGAAGACCAGGGCGTCGTCATTGGCCTTGATGTCCGCGCGGGTGACCGTGACATCGGTGGTGGAGATGATGTTCCAGCCGTCGCGGTCGCTCGCGGTGTCGATGGTGAGGCGGTCCGAGGTGACGTTCTTGCACCCGTTGACGAGAGCCGCGAAGTGGCCGCCCCGGCGCAGGGTGAGACCGTCGCCTAGGCGCAGCCCGTCGCACCTCGTCAGCGAGATGATCTTGTCGGCCTCGCCGGACCCGGGGTTGCCGGTGATCAGGTTGCCGGCCCCGTCGATGACCCCGCCGCCGACGAAGCCGATGTTGGTGAGCCGGTCGCCGTAGATCATCGCGTTGTGGAAGTGGCTGTGCCCGTAGTCCTGGTACTTGTCGTACGGGTTGGACTCGGGCGGGTCGTAGGTGTCCTCGGAGGAGCCCTGGATCGTGGCGCCCGTGTCGACCTGGAGCGTCACATTGCTTTTCATGTGGATGGTGTTCTTGGACTTGTAGGTGCCGGCCGGGAAGCGGACGGTGCCGCCGCCGGCCGAATTGGCTGCGGTGATGGCCTTGTTGACGGCGGGGGTGTCATTGGCGGATCCGTCGCCCTTGGCGCCGTAGTCGCGCACGTCGAAGACGGCGGCCGCGCGCGGGGGCGGCTGGGGGACGGCGAGGGCCGCGGGGTGGGCGAGGCCGAGGACGACGGCGAGGACGGACAGCACGATCACCGCCGCACCTCTTCGGTGGGGGGTGGTGGAAGGCATATGACGGGCCCCTCAGACGAGTTGGTAGCCGCGGAGATTGGTGAGGAGCAGGTAGGTGTCCTGCAAGGAGCCAGAGGTGTCGCCCAGGGAGCGGTAGATGCCCCACTTCGGGCGGACGCGGTCGGCGAGGAAGGTGTCGACGCCGGTCCTGGCCTTGTCGACGACGGTCGTGGAACCGCTCTTGAGGATCCAGCGGACCGAACCGGCCGAGCCGTTGCCGACCTTGATCTGGAAGTCGACGTCGGTCCACTTGTCGTGCAGCGGCGCGAGGTCGGTGCGGCCGACGAGAATGTCGTCGATGGCCAGTTTCAGCTCGATGGTCTGTACGCCTCCCCCAAGCTCTCGGCTTCGCTCGAGCAGGGAGGTGCCCCCATCCCGGCGCAGGGACTGCACGACGATCGGCAAGGTGCCGTTGCCGGGCTGCTTCATCTGCATGATGTGGGTGAAGGTGGTGGTCGCCTTCAGCGAGCTCGGGATGTACATCGAGTAGGTGATCCGCCAGGTCTGGCCCTGGGTCCACTTCAGATAGCCGCTGTCGCTCGTGCGCAGGCCGGTGACCTCCTGGCGCTGGCGGTCGGTCGAGGTGTCGCGGTCGACCTTGTGCATGGTGAAGCGCCAGTTGTCGCCGGTGGGGTGGATGTGCGGCCGCCCGGCCGGGTGGGAATTCGCACGGTCGTCCTCGACGGTCTCGAAGGCGCCGAGGCCGTCGCGGCTCGCCGAGGGCGCCCACTTCAGCTGCCAGGACGCGGCCGAGGCGGGTGGGGCGGGCAGGCCGACCGCGGCTCCCGCGGCGCCGCCGAGTGCGGCACCGAGCACCGCCCTTCTGGATGTGCTCATGACACTAATCTCCTCGCAGCTGCTCGTTCATGATCAGAAAGGCCCCGAGGCCGTGGAAGTCGTTCGTGGCCCGGGTGCGGGCGATGTAGTACGCGTAGTCGCCGACGTTCGTGCCGATGGAGATGTCGGCGAGGTTGGTGCGGCCGTCCGTGCCGATCGACACCTTCGCCAGCACGCCCTCGTAGCCGCGCCGGGCTACGGCCGCGAAGTGCCGGTCCAGATAGCCCTGTTGGGCACCTCGGGACAGCGCGTAGGTGAACATGCTGGAGCAGGACGTCTCGGTCCAGTTGTCGGCGCGTCCGCCCTTGTCGACGACCTGGAACCAGCGTCCGGTCGCCGGGTCCTGGTACTTCTCAAGACCGGCCGCGAGCCGCCGCAGGATGTCGAGGAGCTGGGGCCTTCGCGGATGGCCGGCCGGGATCGCGTCGAGCACATTGACGATCGCCATCGAGTACCAGCCGATCGCCCGGCACCAGTGCTCGGGCGCGAGCCCGGTGTGCGGGTCGGCCCAGCTCGCGGTCCTCGACTCGTCGTAGGCGTGCTTGAGCAGTCCGTTCGCCACCTGGAGATGGCCGCCGTAGACGGCGAGTTGCCTGGCCGCCTCGTCGTTCGTGTACGCGCTGTCGCCGAACTCCCTGCCGTACTCGACGAGGAACGGGTTCACCATGTAGACGCCGTCGGCCCAGAGTTGATGGGCGCGGCTGCTGTTGTCGGCGTGCCAGAAGCCGCCGTCGGTGGTGCGCGGGTAGGTCGTCAGACGGTCGCGGATCTTCTTGGCCGCCTTGCGGTAGCGGTCCTGGCCCGTCTCGTGGTGCAGGATCACCAGGAGCCGGCCGGCCTGCATGCTGTCCAGGTTGTCGAAGGACTGGCCGATGGAGCCGTCGCTCTTCACGAAGCGGTCGACATAGCTCTTGATGTAGGTGAGGTAGCGCGCGTCGTGGGTGCGCCGGTAGGTGAGGTACTGGCCGTAGAGGTAGAGGCCCACCGGGTACGACCAGCCGCCGATGCCGGCCGGTGTGTAGCGGGCCATGGTGGAGTCGACCACGGCCGTGGACCAGTCGGTGGCGGCCGCGGGCCGGTGCGGGGCGGGGGCGGCGGCGGCCGGGGGGACGGCGGCGGGCAGTGCGGCCAGGCCACCCGTGGTCAGCGCGAGTGCCGCCAGCACCGCCCGCAGACGTCGGCGTCTCATGTTCCTCCTTCGCGATAGGCGTACGCGAGGTCTCGTCCGGTGTCCGCGAGACGCACTAGGTCGCGTACGAGGTGGTGGTCGGGGGCGTGCCGGCAGGCGGGGTCGGTGCGGGCGGCGTCGCCGGTGAGCGCGTACGCCTGGCAGCGGCAGCCGCCGTGGTCGGTGGTGCGCAGGGCGCAGTCGCGGCAGGGATCCGGCATCCAGGACTCGCCGCGGAACGCGTTGAAGGCCTTCGACCGCCGCCAGATCCAGTCCAGCGGGCGGTCCTTCACGTTCGGCGGGTCGAGGCCCGGGAGGGCGGCCGCGGCGGGGCAGGGCAGAGTCGTGCCGTCGGGGGCGACGGTGAGCGAGACCCTGCCCCAGCCGCCCATGCAGGGCTTTGCCGTGGCATCCACCAGGTCCGGCGCGACCCACACCAACTCCGGCCCGTCACGGAGCCGTTGACGCCAGCCGGTCACCGTGTCGTGGGCCCGCCGGGTCTGCTCGGGGGTCGGCAGCAGGACGGTCCGGTTGCGCAGCGCCCAGCCGTGGAACTGGGTGTTGGCGAGCTCGATCCGGTCCGCGCCCCAGGCCACGCCGAGGGCGATCAGGTCGTCGAGGGCGTCGAGGTTGCCGCGGTGCAGGACGACGTTGAGCCCGAAGGGGACTCCCGCCGCCCGGATCAGCCGGGCGGCCCGCTCCTTGGCCGCGAACGAGCGGGCGCCCGCGATGCGTTCGGAGGCCACCGGGTCCGCGTGCTGGACGGAGAGCTGGACGCTGCGCAGTCCGCCGTCCACGAGTGCGGCCAGCCGCCGCTCACCCAGTCCGAGCCCGCTGGTGACGAGCTGGGTGTACAGGCCGGCGGTGTCGGCGGCGGCGACAATGTCCGGCAGATCCCGCCGCAACAGCGGTTCACCGCCCGACAGATGGGTCTGTACGACGCCCAGCGCGGCCGCCTGCCGGAACACTCCGGCCCACTGCTCCGCGGTCAGCTCTTCTGACCGACCGACCAGTTCGACCGGGTTGGAGCAGTACCCGCAGCGCAGCGGGCAGCCATGGGTGAGTTCCGCGAGCAGGGCCCACGGGGGATCCGGGGTCATGTCAGCCAGCCTTCCTTCCGCAACGCCGCGAGAAAGTAGGGGACTTCGGCGGCGACCGGTGCCCCCGGGTATCCCGCGCGCAGTTCGGCGACGATCTCGCGCACCTCCCGGCTGCCGTCGCACAGCCGCAGCACGCCGCCCGCCCGGCCGTGCAGCACGACCACGCGTTCGGGCAGCAGCAGGAGATCGGTGCCGCGCACCCGGTCGTGGCGCAGCAGCACGCCCCGGGACAGGACGGGACGCCAGGTCATGGCCCGCCCCCGGCGCCGCTGTCGCCCTCGTCGACACAGTCCAGCAGCGCCCACAGCACCTCGCACTTGAAGACCAGTGCGGCCACGGCCCGTTCCTGCTGCTCACGGGTGCGGGCCCAGGCGTGGACGAGGGCGAGGGCCTCCTCACCGTCGCGGGCGCCCTGGCCGACGCGGGTGCGGAAGTAGGCGAGGCCGGCCGGGTCGATCCACGGGTAGTGGCGTTCGAAGGCGGCGATGCGGATGCGCATCAGGTCGGGTGCGGACAGCTCCGTCAGGGATGCGGCGACGGCCTCCAGCGCGGGACGCCGGCGGCAGAAGGAGACGTACCGCTCGACCGCGTGGCGCACCCCGGGCAGCACCCGGGTGGTGTCCCACAGTTCGTCCCGGGTGAGGCCGGCCGCCTCGCCGAGCCGCAGCCAGCGTTCGATGCCGCCCTCGCCCTCGGCCGTGCCGTCGTGGTCGCGGATGCGGCGCAGCCAGGCGCGGCGGAGCGCGGGACGGTCGAGCTTGGCGAGGACAAGGGCGTCCTTGACGGGGATGTGCCGTTGGTAGTGGAAGCGGTTGGCGATCCAGCGGCGCAGTTCACCGGGGGTGAGTTCGCCGCGGTGCATCCGCAGGTTGAAGGGGTGGCGGTCGTGGTAGCGCTCGGCGGTGACGGCGCACAGCCGCCGGGTGAACTCGGCGGCCGGCCACGGGGGCGGGGTGCCGTCGGCGCGTACGGGTGTCGCGGTCATGGTGCGGTTCGCCGTGCCTCGGGTCAGCGGTCGCCGAGGGCGTAGGCGGTCACTTCGAGTGCGGTTTCCACAACGGTGTAGCCGGGGCTTTGCCAGACGTTTTCATCCGATGTCTCCTGAACGATCCGTTCCATCTGGCGGGCCTCGGGCAGGGTCTCATTCATGTGCACGTACCTGCTTTCCTGAGGGTGGGGGGTCTCAGATGCGCAGACAGGCGCCAGTGGCGTCGGCTGTTCACATGCGTGCACCGAGTTCATCGACGCGTTCGACGGCGGGATTCAGAGTCCCGGGATGACGGGCCGCGGTCAATGGTCCGGACCGATAACGTCGGATGCATTTCCGGCCATTCTCCGTGTCCGCAACTGACTCACCGGTCAGTTCCGACGGATTCCGCGGTCAGGAATGCATCCTGGCTCGTGATCGTTGACGATGGTGGTACCACCTGTCGACAAGCGAAGGATCAAGAGCTCGTGAGCAGCAAGGTCCCCCCGATCATCCTCAACAACGGCGTCGAGATGCCGCAGCTGGGCTTCGGCGTCTGGCAGGTGCCGGACGACGAGGCCGAGCGTGCCGTCGCCACGGCGCTCGAGGCCGGGTACCGCAGCATCGACACAGCGGCGATCTACGGCAACGAAGAGGGCACCGGCAGGGCGATCGCCGCCTCCGGCCTGCCCCGCGAGGACGTCTTCGTCACCACCAAGCTCTGGAACAGCGACCACGGGTACGACGCCGCACTGCGCGCCTTCGACGTGTCCCTGGAGAAGCTGGGCCTGGACTACCTCGACCTGTACCTGATCCACTGGCCGCTGCCGTCCCGGGGCGCGTACATCGAGACCTACAAGGCCTTCGAGAAGCTCCTCGCCGACGGCCGGGTGCGTGCCATCGGCCTGTCCAACTTCCTTCCGGAGTACCTGGAACACCTGCTGGACCGGACGTCGGTCATCCCGGCGGTCAACCAGATCGAACTCCACCCGCATCTGCAGCAGCACGCGGCCCGCGCGTTCCACGCACAGCAGGGCATCCACACCGAGGCGTGGTCCCCGCTCGGCCAGGGCAAGGGGCTGCTGGAGGTGCCGGCGATCGTCGCCATCGCCCAGAAGCACAACCGCACCCCGGCCCAGATCGTGCTGCGCTGGCACCTCCAGCTGGGCAACATCGTGATCCCCAAGTCCGTGACGCCGTCCCGGATCAAGGAGAACATCGACGTCTTCGACTTCCGCCTGGACACCGAGGACCTCGCGGCGATCAGCGCGCTGAACGAGGACCGGAGACTGGGTCCGGACCCGGCCACCTTCGACATGGGCTGAGGCCCGTCCTCGGCCGGGCAGGGCCTGGGCCCTGTCGTCGAATCCCCGTCGTCCGCCCGAAGGGCGGGCCCGGCAGCGTCATGAGGGCCCCTGCTCGAGCGCAGCCGAGAGCTTGGGGGAGCGTGCATGGCGTCGGCGGGCGGACGGGGATTTGACGACAGGGCCTGGCACCGAGGCCCGCTTCCGTACGGGTTCCGTACGCGTGTGTGCCCCGCCGGGCGGTCTCCCGTCCGCCCGGCGGGGCACACGCGTGACAGGGCGAGGCGCCGGTCAACTGCCGGGCACAGGGCCTCAGTCGGGGTGCACGTCCGCGTGGACGACCTCGAACTCCTCCAGACCGATCACGGTGACATGCGCCTTGGCCGTCCCCTCGTGCCGGGCCATGGCCTGGGCCGAGCGGGAAGCGGCCATGGACTCGTGGTCGACGAACAGGATGTGGACCATGCCGCGTCCGCGATCCCGGTCCACGAGCAGGGAGGCCCTGGCCAGCCCGTGGAGGGTCTCCAGCCGGGGCAGCACACTGGCCTGGAACGTATCGGCGACCAGTTCCGTGTCCTCGGGCTCGAACTCCAGCCTGGTGATGCGCAGGCCCCCGGACGTCCTCGGCATCTGCTGCGCATGGAAGACCGCGGCCTCGTAGTTCTCGACCGCCACGGTCCCCGCGAACGGTTCCAGCAGGGCACCGCGTCGCTCGCGCATCACCTCGTCGCTGTTGTGTCTGGCCTCCTTGGAGGTCCACCAGCTCGCCGAGAAGAGCTTGCCCAGCTCCCGGTCGACGAAGACGCCCGCACCGCGGTAGCCCGGACGTTCTTCGAGCAGGTCCCGGCCCTCCGTGTTCAAGGCTCTGATGGCCGTATCGATCTTCGTGGGATCGCCGGTCACATAGACGGTCCGTACGAACATGACGCCTCGCCTCCCAGAAACCATGTGCATATCGGGCGCAAAATTCCGGAACGGCCGATATCGCCAGTGTTCTCTGGCGGGCAGATCACCGCAAACGGCACACGGAACACCCGTTCGCGCCACAGGGCTTGACGGGGCCACGTAAAGAGCGCCAAGTTGTACGGAACCCGGTAAGGAAAGTTTCCTAACAGAAGGGTCCCCCACAGTGCGCGTTCGAACACTGACCCTCGCCGCGGCCTCCGGGGCCGCACTGCTCGCCGCCGGCGTACTCCCCGCAAGCGCCTCCGGCGCCACCCCGAGGTCCGCCCAGGAGGGCTCGGTCAGCGCGGCCGATCTGCTCGCCAAGGTGAAGTCCTGTTCGCAGATATCCAACGGCAAGTACAAGACCGACGACGAGACCTCGGCCACCGTCCCCGTGTGCGGCAAGAACGGCGCGGTGTTCTGGAAGGCCGACATGGACATCGACTGCGACGGCCAGCGCACCACCAACTGCAACGAGAACCGCGACCCCTGGTACCAGGACGACACGGCCTTCCACCAGTCCAACGGCAAGCCCCTGAAGGCCGAGACACTGCCGTACGTCGTCGTGCCCAGCTCCAGCAGCATCTGGAACTACTCCAGCGCCGGCATCAAGGGCGGCGGAGTGGTCGCCGTCATCTACAACAACAAGGTCGAGTACGCGGTCGTCGGCGACACCGGCCCCACGAAGATCATCGGCGAGGCCTCGTACGCCACCGCCAAGGCGCTCGGCATCGACCCCGACCCGGCGACCGGCGGCGTGGACTCCGGCGTGACGTACATCCTGTTCAAGAACTCCAAGGCCTCCCCCATCGAGAGCCACAGCGCGGCGGTGACTCTCGGCGACCAGCTGGCGAAACAGTTCCTGCAGAGCAACTGAGCCGGGAGGGGAGAAGGGCCCGGTACCGCGCCTGGGGCGGTACCGGGCCCTGTGCGTACGTCAGTTGGGCTGCCCGACCGGCCGGACGACCACGGTGTTGACGTCGACACCGTCGGGCTGCCGGACGGCCCAGACGACCGTGTCGGCGATCTGGTCGGCGGTGAGGAGGTGGCCGGGCGGAAGGCTGCCCAGGCCGTCCCAGAACGGGGTCTCCACCCGGCCGGGGGCGACCAGGGTCACGCCCACGCCCCACTCGGTGACCTGACGGCGGGTGTTCTCGGCGAGGCCGGTGACCGCCCACTTCGTGGCGCCGTACAGATTGCCGGGCGTGTTGACGAACCCGGCGACACTGCCGACGAGCACGATCCTGCCCCGGGTCTCCTTCAGGGCGTCTACGGAGGCGCGGACGAGGAGGGCCGGGCCGAGCACGTTGGTCAGCACCATGTCCGTCCACCCGGCGGGATCGCCCTCCGCGACCGAGTCGTGGGTGGCGGAACCCGCGTTGGCGACGACAGTGTCGAGCCGCCCGAACTCCTTCAGCGTGGCGGCGACGGCCGCCTGTACGTCCTCGTACTCGGCCGCGTTCCCGACGATCGTCAGCAACCCGTCCGGATTGCCGAGCCCCTCCCTGAACGCGCGCAGCCGCGGCTCGCCCCGCCCGGTGACGGCGACCCGGTGCCCGGCGTCCAGCAACTGCCGGGCGACGGCGGCACCGATGCCGCTGCCGCCGCCGGTGATGAGCGCGACCGGAGAATCGGTCATGGTTACCCCCTGTGGTTCGGTGAACTACGGGAGTTCATCATTTCGAGCGCTCTCGAAGTCAAGCGGCACACGTACCGCGGTACGGCACCGAGGGCAGATAGCGGTGCCACTCCGCCTTCGTGGCGCCGCCGTTCGCGCGCGAGCACACCTCGGCGGCCGCGCGCTCCGGCGCCAACGCGCTGACCCGGTCCGCCAGATGGGGCGTCGCTAGATGCAACTCGGCGTCGTCCGCGCCGAATCCGACCGCGAGGGCCGGGCCGTCCCCGGCGGGGAGGGCCGCGGGCCCGAGGTGTGGCTGCGCGGTCTCCCACACCTGCACGGAGCCGTCCGGCGCGCCCGCCGCGAGCAGTGAGCCGTCCTGGGAGAAGGCCAGGGCGAGCCGGTCGGCGGTGCTTCCGGTGGCTCGCAGGACGGCGATCCGGTGGCGGGCGCGGAGGTCCCACAGGGTGAGGCGGCCACGGTAGTCGGCCGTGGCGAGTTGGCGGCCGTCCGCGCTCATGGCGCCCGCGGTGAGCAGGTCCTCCCCGGTGACGGCCGTCCTCTTCCTGCCCGTCGCGAGGTCGACGAGCGATCCCTCACCGGTGAGCGCGGTACGGCCCACCGGGTCGACCACCACCGCTTCGGCTCCGCGCACGCTCGCGCGGCGGGGCCGGGCCGGCCGTCCGTAGGCGTCGAAGGCCGCCCTGCCCGCTGCCCTCTCGCGCCAGGTCCTGCCGGTCAGACCGTGCAGGGAGAGGGTGTGGACGCCGACGGTCCGGCCGTCCTCCTCATAGCGCAGTACGCCGTCGGCCGGGTCGAGGCGCAGTCCGGAGACCGCCGTACCCCCGACGGGAAGGGTGAGGAGCGGCTCGCGCGGGCCGCCGCCGGCCGAGGCCGGAAGGTCCGTCCGCCACAGGGCCAGGGAGCCCTGGGCCCAGGTGAGCGCGTAGGGACCGGCGAACACCACCTCGTACGCGTCACCCGCCACGGGCAGCCGAGGCCGTTCCCGCCCGGTACGGAAGTCCCAGGTCACCACGCCGGACGTGGTGGCGGTCGCGACGGCCCCGCCGTCCGGGGTGAAGGTGAGCACGTCGCCCCGGCACAGCAGCCGTTCGGTGGCCGAGGGCACTCGTGTGCCGACTCGGCGGCCCTCGGCGAGGTCGAGCACCCGCAGCGTCCGCCGGTCTTCTTCGCACCAGGCGGCGTAGCGGTCGTCACCGCTCAGCACGGGGCCCGCACCGCCGCGGTCTCCTCGTCCGTACCGTGCCAGCAGCGTCCGGGCGCGTACGTCCCACACCTCGTAGACCGCGTGCTCACCAGCGAGTCGGCGTATCCAGAAGGTGTGTCCGCTCGGTCCGAACCCGGCACCGTCGGTGTCCTGCCACGAGCCGGTCGGCAGCCGACGTGTGCTCCCGTCCAGCAGATCGGTGACCCGCAGGCCCTCGCTCGATGCCGGATCGCGGTAGGCCAGCAGGCGGCCGTCGGCGCTGACGTCCGTGTATCCCGCGGACAGTCCCGGGCGGGCGAGGGACCGCAGGCGCCGGTGCGTACGCACGTCCCACTGGACCGCCTTGTCGTGCGCGACCGTCGTCAGGATCCGCCCGTCCGCACTGAGACTCGACGGCGCGTTGAGGGTACGGCCCCCCTGCTCCGGCTCGGTGAACACGTCCTGCTCGCTCTGCGCGGCGGCCGTCCGCAGCGCCTGGCGCGTCTCGGGCAGGTCGGCGGTGCGCCAGGCCGCGAGGGCCAGGCGCATCGAGGTGCGCGGTTCCGAGGCACGAAGGCTGTCCGCGAGCGCGGCCACCCGGCGGGCCTCCGCCTCGTCGCGCTGCCGCTCGCTCACCCCGCTCTGCCGCCAGGCCACCGCACCCGCGGTCACGGCGAGACACAGCAGCGCGGCGAGTGCCGCGGTGAGCGCGCGCAGCCGCCGGGTCGCCCGGGTCCTCGCCCGCT
Source organism: Streptomyces sp. NPDC050625 (assembly GCF_040654755.1). NCBI lineage: Bacteria > Bacillati > Actinomycetota > Actinomycetes > Kitasatosporales > Streptomycetaceae > Streptomyces > Streptomyces sp. NPDC050625. The sequence goes on along the minus strand of NZ_JBFAIQ010000002.1, from coordinate 470,932 downwards.
GCCAGCGTTCGTACGCCTCGACGCTCGCCGTCAGGAAGTCACGCTCCAGGCGGCTCAACTCGCCCTGGTACGAGTCGGGTTCGGCGAACAACTCGCGTGCCTCGGTCAGTCGTACCCCCCGGTACAACGCCCCCGTGTCCCGGTTCAGTTCGGCCCAGTTCCGGGCCGCTTCGGTGAGGAGGCGGTGGGTACGCAGGCGTTCGCGGTCGGTGTCGACCCAGCCGCGCAGCCGGGGCCAGGCGCCGAGCAGGGCCTCGTGGGCGAGGTCGACCGTGTCACCGTCGACGGTCAACAGGCGGGCGCGGACCAGGCGTTCGAGAACACCGGCGGTGTCAGGGCCGGTGCCGAGTTCGATACGGTCGGCCGGGCGCCGGGTGTCCTCGGTGCCGTCCCCTGGGCTGACCAGCCGCAGGAGCAGGGCGCGGACGGTGGCGGCCTCGGCGGGGGTGCAACGGGCATACACGTCCTCGGCGGTGTGGGCGACCGCGCCCCGGATGCCGCCGATGGACTCGTAGGCGGCCAGGGTGAGGGTCTTGCCGGTGCGCCGCCGCCAGACCTCGCGCAGGGCGTGGGCCATCAGCGGGAGCCCGCCGGGTTCGCCGGTGGCGTCGGCGACGATCCGGGCGGTCAGGTCGCGTTCGACGACCAGACCGGCCGCGGCCGCCGGTCTGACCACGGCCTCCCGGAGCCGCTGCGGCGGCATCGGGCCGACCAACAGAGTCGAGTCGCGCAGCGCCTCCGCGAGGAGGCCGTGCTCTGCGCAGCGTGCGTAGAAGTCGGCGCGTACGGCGATGAGCACGCGCAGCCCGGCGGCCGGGTCGAGCGCGGTGAGCAACCGGCCGATGAACAGCTCGCGTTCGGCCGGATCGGCGCACAGTGCGAAGACCTCCTCAAACTGGTCGACGACCAGGAGCGTGTCGCCGGGAGCGTCGTGCGGGGTGAACAGGGCTTCGTGGGTGCGGGCCGGACGGCTGCCGGGGGTGAGGACGCGGATCGCGGCCGAAGGCCGGTCGTGTGCTTCCCGCAGGGCGGGGATCAGTCCCGCCCGCAGCAGTGACGACTTGCCGCTGCCGGACGCGCCGACGACCGCACCGACCCTGAACCGCCCCACGTGGGCGACGAGTTCGGCGACGAGGTCGTCGCGGCCGTGGAAGTGGTCGCGGTCCCCGGTGCCGAACCGGGCGAGTCCCGGGTACGGGCTGTCGGTGTCCTGCCCGGGGGACCGTTCGTCGGCCGCCTCGGCGACGGCCGTCCGCCAGCGCCGCTCCCACTGTCTCGGGTCGCCGCCGCACGCGGAGACGTACGCGGTGACCACGGGCAGGGTGGGCAGCCGCTCCCCGGCGGCCGCCGCCGACAGCGTCGGCCCGGAGTAGCCGGCCCGGTGCGCCATCGCGCGATAGGTCGGCGTGCCCGCCTCGTCGCGCAGCTTGCGCAGCTCGTAGGCGAACCGCTGCACCGCTCCCGCCCCCGGATCCAGCGGCTTCTCACGACGCCCCATGCACGTCTCCCCCGTCCATCGCGGCCGCCTTCCACGCTAACAACCCGCGTACGGCGATTGATTGGCGCTCGGGACGGGGGCTGCCCATCAATCGTGCGGCACCTGGACTCGTCGGTGCACGTCCATGCGGCCCCGCTCACCGGGGCCTGCCGTCCCGACACGCACCGGAGCCCGCCATCGCCACCGTCACCCGGCCCCCGAGGACCGCACTCCCGACCGCCGCACCGAACGTCCCCCGCCGGTACGTCCATGTACTCGCGCCCGTCGTGCTCTCCCTGGCCCTCGGCCTGTGGGGCGTACGGCGCGACGGGAGCCTGTGGCGGGACGAGGCGGTGACGTACGACATGGCGCGGCGCGGCCTGCCCGAGCTGTGGCGGACGCTGGAGCGGGCGGACGCGGTGCACGGCCTGTACTACCTGCTGATGCACGCCCTGTTCCGGGTCTTCGGGTGGGCCGATGCGCTGCTCGTGCTGCGGCTGCCGTCGGTGCTGGCGACCGCGGTGGCGGCCGGGACGCTGGCGCTGCTGGGCGGCCGGCTCGCCGGGCCGCGCGCGGGACTGGCGGCCGGGCTGGTGTTCGCGGTCCTGCCGCCGGTCCAACGGTACGCGCAGGAGGGCCGTTCGTACGCGCTGGTGTGCGCGCTGGTCGTCTGGGCGTCGTATCTGCTGGTCCGGGCGGTGGAGTCGGGCACCGGGCGGGCCTGGGCGGCCTATGGCACGGTGGTGCTGTCCGCCTGTCTGCTGCACGAGTTCGCGGTGCTGGTGGTGGCCGCGCACGCGGTGGCCGTACCCCGCGCGGCCCGCCGTGACTGGGCGCGTGCCGCGCTCCTCGCCGCGGCGGGCGTGGCTCCCCTGGCCGTGGTGAGCATGGGCCAGTCGGAGCAGGTGGCCTGGATCGGCGGCATCGGGGCGGGCGCGCTGGTGGGCTTCGCCGGGCCGGCGCTGCTCGGGACGGTCTGTGCCGCGCTGCTGCCGCGACGGCGGGACGCGGGGTGCGTCGGTCTCGTGGGGCTGGCCCTGCCCCTGTTCGTCCTGCCCGGACTGCTGCTCCTGCTGGTGTCGCTGGTCAAGCCGCTGTACGTGGACCGTTACGTCCTCTACGGCCAGGCGGGGACGGCGCTGCTGGTCGGCGCGGCGCTGGACCGGCTGCTGCGCGCGGGAGGCCCGATCCGGGCCGGGGCGGCGCTCGCCGCGGGGGCCACTGTCGTCGCGCTGCTTCCGGTCACCCTGAGTCTGCGCACCCCGCACAGCCGCGTCGACGACGTGACCGCCGTGGCCGCGGCCGTCTGCACGGCGGGCGAGGGCGCCGACGGGATCCTGTACACGCCCTCCCGGCGCCGGGTGTGGTCCCTGGTCCAGAAGGATTCCTTCCGCGGGCTGCGCGATCTCGCCCTGGCCCGCGGCCCGGCGGACTCCGGCACGCTGTACGGCACCGAGGCCACCCCCTCCGTCATCCGGGCCCGTGTCCTCGCCGCCCGGCGGATCGTCGTCCTGCGCGACCCGGCCGGACAGCCACTCGACGCCACCCCGCAGGAGGAGACGAAGCGGCAGGTACTCGCCGAGCACTTTGACGAGTGCGGCACCCGAAAGGTGCGGGGTGCACGGGTGAGTGTGTACGCACGCCCGGGACAGTGCTGAACCGCCGCGGCCCCGGCACGCCCCTCCGTCATCCGCCCGCGTCCTCGCCGCCCGGCGGATCGTCGTCCTGCGCGACCCGGCCGGACAGCCACTCGACGCCACCCCGCAGGAGGAAACGAAGCGCCCGGGGCAGTGCTGAGCCCTCGTGGCCCGGCGGCTACACGGGTCGTACGGCCGTGTGCACCGTGTACGCGGACAGCACGAACACGTCCGGCCGCCGGTGCACGCTCGCCGGGTCCGCTGGGTCGAGGAGCCGGTCCAGCGTGGCGCGGTCGTCGGCGTCGAGGGCGTCGGCGGCGGCGTCGCGGACCCGGGACAGGGTCGTGGCGATGTAGGCGCGGGCCCGGTCGGAGGCGGGTGCGGGCAGGTCGAGCAGGAAGCTGCGGGTGCGGGTGTGCTTCAGGCCCGCGGCTGCCAGCAGGGCGGGCCAGTCCTCGGTCACGGCGACGGCGCCGGGCAGGTCGGCCCGCATCCGTGCGAACCACTCCTCCTCGACCACGTCGAGCCGCGCCTGCAGCCCCGGCCGCCCGATGCCGATGTCCCGGGGCAGGAACCGGGAGGGCAGGCCGCCCTCCAGCAGCGCCAGGGTGCCGCCGGGGGCCAGCCGGGCCGCGAAGGCCGCGAGCCCGGCCCGCTGGTCGCCGAGGTGGTGCAGGCTGCGGCTCGCCCACAGCAGATCGGCCGGGTAGTCCAACTCGTCCAGCACACCGGGGAGTTCACCGGTCAGGGTGCCGAAGCGGTCCCCGACGCCCTGGCGGGCGGCACGGTCGCGGGCCCGCTCCAGCAGCGGCTCGGTGCCGTCCACGGCCATGACCCGGGCGCCCGGGAACGCCTCGGCGAACAGGCACGACACGACACCGGGCCCGCTGCCCGCGTCCACGATCAGCCCCGGCTCGGTCACCTCCTTCGCCAGCCAGGCCATGGCCCGTTCGTAGACGGGGGCGAGCAGCTCCGCCTGCGCCTCCAGGTGCGGCGCCATGGCCGCCCAGTCGATGTCAGTGTCTTCGTGGCCGTGTCCGTGGCCGTGGTTGTGCTGCTGGTGGTGCGCCATGGTGGTCAGCCTCTCGTCCGCGTGGGGCCAGCTTGCGCCGACGCACCGGGCCGGGGCCAGCTCTGTTGCCGGGGCGGCAAAAAACGGGGTGCGTACGGCAACACCGGTCGCCGAGGATGGCCCGATGGACGACGAGCTGGTGGAGCGGTTCATCGAGGACGGGTTCGTGAAGATCGAGGGCGCAGTCCCGAAGCGCGTCAGCGAGGACTGCGCGCGGCTGCTCTGGCGGGAGACGGGTTACGACCCGGATGACTCCGGCAGCTGGAAGGACCCGGTGGTGTGGGTGGGCGGCATGGCCCAGGGACCGTTCGCGGCCGCCGCCAACTCCGCCGTACTGCACGAGGCGTTCGACCTGCTGGTCGGTGAGCGGCGCTGGGTCCCGCGCTATTCGCTGGGGAGCTTCCCGTTGCGCTTTCCGCACGCGCAGGAGCCGGACGACGCGGGCTGGCACATCGAGGGCAGCTATCTTCCGGAGGGCGCCACGGCGTGGCACACCAACCTGCGGTCGAGGGAGCGTGCGCTGCTGATGCTGTTCCTGTTCGGCGAGGTGACCGAGGAGGACGCCCCGACCCGGATCAGGGTCGGCTCGCACCTCGACGTACCGCCGGTCCTGGAGCCGTACGGCGAGGCAGGCGCCTCGTTCCTGGAGCTCGGCCCGCAGGTGGCCACCGCCTCCGCGCACCGCCCGCTCGCCTATGCCACGGGCAGTCCCGGCGACGTCTACCTCTGCCACCCCTTCCTGGTGCACGCCGCCCAGCCGCACCACGGAACCCGGCCCCGGTTCATGGCTCAGCCGCCGCTGCACCTGGAGTCGCCGCTGGAGCTGGACCGGCCGGACGGCGGCCACTCGCCGGTGGAACGCGCGATCCGCCGGGGTCTGTCCCCGAAGGGCTGACCCCGACGGATCACCGTCACCGCGTTACGGCAGCGGCGGGTAGGCGTTCTGCATCAGCTGCTGGAACTGGGCGGAGAACCAGTGCCCGGACAGCGGCGCGTTCGGCAGGGCGCCGGACATGCTGTTGCCGTTGCGGGCGTTGCCCGTGTACGTCGGGTCGCACATTCGGTCGAAGCCCTTGCCCTCGTCGTTGGCGATGGCGGTGCTGGAGCCGTCGGACTCACCCGGCGGCTTCATCCACACATAGGCGTCGATCCCGGTCGCCGGGGCGGCCTGCGGACGCTCGCCGAGGCCGGCTCCGGACTGGTTGCACCAGTTGCCGACGTGGATCCGGCGGTCGTAGCGGCCGCCGTCGATGTACGCGTCCACGCTGGTCTGCGGGCCGGGGCCGGTCGGGCGTGCGGTGCCGCCCCAGCCGTTGCGGGAGGTGTCGATCAGCATGCCGATGCCGGAGTTGAAGCCGACCGAGACGAGTTGGTTGCGGAAGGCCTGTGCGAAGGACTGTTCGTCGACGTAGCGGTTCCAGTCGACCCACTTCGACTGGCGGACGGAGGTGCCGTTAACCGTGTCGTTGACGGTGAAGTTGTTCTCCTTCAAGGCGCTGTAGTTCGCGGTGTTGGTGATGAAACCGGCCACGTCGTCGACGGTCGCGCCCTCGCTGGTGGCCGCCTGCTTGAACAGGGTGGCCGCGGGGCCGAAGTTGTCGTCCCAGCCGAGCCAGCCGTGGTGGCCGGCGTCGAGGTAGTTGTAGACGTTGGGGATCGCGCCGAGCTTGGCGAGGGCGTAGCCGACACCCTTCACGTAGTTGCCGTTGGCGAGCATGGTGTCGCACGCGGGCGTGGCGGTGGCGCGGCTGCCGGTGTTGGTGACGAGGTTGGGCAGCGAGTCGATCTCGATGGTGGTGACGATCCTGAGGGAGGCGTACTTGCTGTCGGAGAGGATCGCCGCGATCGGGTCGATGAACTGCGTCTTGTACTTGTCGATCTCGGTGGCGCCCAGCTCGCCGTTGGACGCGAGGGCCGCGCAGTCGCGTCCCGGCAGGTCGTAGACGACCAGTTGGACGACCTCTTCGTTGCTGCCCTTCTGGGCGAGGGCCGCGTCGAGATGGGCACGCAGGCCCATGCTGCCGTTCGCGCCGTTGATGGCGGCGATGCGGTCGAGCCAGACGCCGGTGGGCTGGTTGGAGACGCGGCTGCCGCCGGGCTCCGCGGCGGCCTTCGCGGACCACTCCGGGTTCACGTACACCTTGGCGCCGGCGTACGGGTTGTCGACACGGTTGCCGGTGCCGCCACCGCCGCCCCCTCCGCCACCGCCGCTGCCCCCGTCGTCGACGTTGCAGGTGACGCCGTCTAGCGTGAAGGCGGTCGGGACGGCGTTGGTGCCGCTGTAGGAGGCGTTGAAGCCGAAGCTGACCGAACCGCCGGTCGCCAGGGTGCCGTTGTAGGTCTCGTTGTCGGCGGTGACGGCGGTACCGCTCTGGGTGAGCTTGGTGTTCCAGTAGTTGGTGACCTTCTGGTTGCCGGTGTACGCCCACTTAACCGACCAACTGCTCTTGGCGGCACCGTTGTTGGTGACGGTGACGGCGGCGGTGAAGCCGGTGTCCCACTGGTTCTGCACCTTGTAGTCGACGGTGCAGGGGACGGCGGACGCGGCGGCGTTCGCCGGTGCGGTGGTGAGGGCCGTTCCCGAGGCCCCGGCGACGAGCGCCAGGGCGGCGAGTATCGCTGTTCTGGTACGACTCATGAGTGCGGGTTCCTTCTTCGGTGGGGCTACGGGTTGATGGCGCGCAGGTGGTCGCGCAGGCCGGTGCCGTACGCGGTGGGGGTTCCGTCGAAGCTGGTGATCAGGGACGGGCCGGAGGAGCAGTCCCAGGTGTTCCAGGTCCAGCCGAGGTAGGACAGGTTCCGGTCGTCGAACCACTTCATGACCTGGTCGACGAACCCGTGCGAGCAGGTGTTCTCACCGATCTCCCCGGCGACCAGCGGCACCTGGGCCGCGACCGGGGCGAGGGTGGAGTTCCAGCAGCTCTCGTTCGCGCAGGTGTTGAAGTTGTAGACGTGGTAGGCGGCGACGAGATCGCCGGTCGGGTCGGTCGGCCGGTACGTCAGCCACTGGCTCAGGTCGTTGGAGTACGCGAGCCCGCCCGCCATGATGACGTTCTTGGCGCCGGTGCCGCGTACGGCGTCGACGAGGTCCTGCATTCCGGCGACCTCGTACGAGATTCCGGGGCAGTTGCCGCCGTCCTTCCAGCACTGCCAGGCCTGGGTGGTGGTGGTGGAGGTCGCCCGGTCCGGGTACGGCTCGTTGAACAGGTCGAACACGGCGGCCGGGTCGCCCTTGAAGGTGCCGGCCACCGAGGACCAGAACGAGGGGCTGTACTGCATGTCGGGCATCGGCTTCTGGCAGGTGGCGTGTACATCGGAGCAGCCCGCGGAGTTGCCGGTGTACTGGCCGTAGGACCAGTGGAGTTCGAGGACCGGTGTCATGCCGTGCGCCTCGACCCGGGCCACCAGGTCCTTGACGGCGTTGATGTAGTTGGTGCCGGCGTACTCGGGCTTGATGTTGGAAAGGCCCAGCCAGCACTCCTCGTTGAGCGGGATGCGTACCGTGTTCGCCTTCCAGTCGGCGATCGCCCTGATCGCCGCGTCGTCCACGGGACCGTCCCAGATGCCGTAGCCCTGGACGCACATGAACTCGCCGCCGGAGCGGTTCACGCCGAGCAGCCGGCGGGTCTTTCCGTCGGCGTCGACGAGCTTGTTGCCAAAAACGTGCAGGGCGGGTGCCGTGCCGTTGCCCGGTGACGGCTCGGTCGGGGTGGGCGAGGGCTCCGCATCCACGTTGCACGTCGTCCCGTTGAGCCTGAACGCGGTCGGTACGGCGTTGCTGCCCGACCAGGAGCCGAGGAACCCGGCGCTGACACTCGCGCCGGTGCCGAGCGAGCCGTTCCAGCTCTCGTTGGCGGCGGTCACGGTGGTGCCGGACTGGGACCACTTGGCGCTCCAGCCCTGGGTGACCTTCTGGCCGCTCGCGAAGTCGAAGGTGAGACTCCAACCACTCAGCGCGGCCGTGTTGTTGGTGATCTTCACGGCACCCTGGAAGCCGGTGTCCCACTGGCCGGTGACGGAGTACTCGACCGTGCAGGCGGGTGTGGCCCCGGACGCCGAGACCACCGGCACCAGTGCGGACCCGACGAGGGCGACCGCACCGGCGACGGCTAAAAGTACTGAACGCGGGGGGTGTCGCATGAGCGACTCCTTGCAGCTCGGACGCGTGACGTGCGCGTCGACCGAACGGAATCGCTCCCACTGGTGCGAAGGAAGGTAGCGCCAAGTGACGGCGATGGACAGGGGAGTCGCTTGACTTTTCCTCAATGGCGTCTGTCGAATCTTTTCGACTCTTCAAGCATCTTGACCGCCCTTACCCCCGTCCCCACTATGGGAGCGCTCCCACTGGTTCAAGCCTTGACTTCTCCCCACGTCTTGTCAGCGCAAGGAGGAACCAGCACATGCATCCCGGACATCCCGGACGCAGACGCAGAGCCGTACGGCGGTTATGGACCGCCGTCGGCGCCGCGCTCGCCCTTCCCCTGTCGATGCTCGCCACGGGGACGACCCCCGCACAGGCGGCGACGGTTCAGTGCAGCGTCGACTACAGGACCAATGACTGGGGCTCCGGTTTCACCGCCGACCTCACCCTCACCAACCGCGGCACGGACGCGATCAACGGCTGGACGCTGACGTACGGCTACACGGGCAATCAGAAGCTCGTGAACGGCTGGAACGGCAGCTGGTCCCAGTCCGGCCAGTCGATCACCGTGCAGAACGCCTCGTACAACGGGACGATCGCCGCGGGCGCCGCCGTCTCGACCGGCGCGCAGTTCGGCTACAGCGGCACCAACGCGGCCCCGGCCGCCTTCGCGGTCAACGGTACGACCTGCACCGGTGCGCACCAGCCACCGGTCACCGTGCTGACCAGTCCCACTGCGGGCGCCGTCTACACACAGGGCGAGGCCGTACCGCTCGCGGCGACCGCGGCGGCGGCCGACAACGCGACGGTCAGCAAGGTCGAGTTCTACGACGACACCACACTGCTCGGGACGGACACGAGCGCCCCGTACACGCTCCCCGTCTCCAGTTTGACCGTGGGCAGTCATTCTCTGGTGGCGAAGGCGTACGACAGCCTGGGGGCCGCAGGCACCTCCACTCCCGTCGGCATCACGGTCGCCTCCGGTCCCGCCCTGGTGGCCTCGCCCACCCAACTGGGCATCCAGCAGGGGAAGACCGGCACCTTCTCGGTGAAGCTCTCGACGCAGCCGAGTGCCGATGTGACGGTGGGCGTGGCCCGTACGGACGGCAACACCGGGCTGTCCGTCACCGGCGGTTCGTCGCTCACCTTCACACCGTCCAACTGGAACACCGCACAGACGGTGACCATCACGGCCGACTCCTCCGGCACGGGCGCGGCGACCTTCACCGCCTCGGCGACCGGCTACACCGAGGCGACGGTCACGGTGACGGAGCTGGCGGGGTCGAAGGCGTACGACGCCCGCTTCCTGGACCTCTACGGGAAGATCACCAACCCGGCGAACGGCTACTTCTCCCCCGAGGGCATCCCCTACCACTCGGTCGAGACGCTGATCGTCGAGGCCCCGGACCAGGGACATGAGACCACGTCGGAGGCATACAGCTACCTGCTCTGGCTGCAGGCCATGTACGGCAAGGTCACGGGTGACTGGTCCAAGTTCAACGGCGCCTGGGATCTGATGGAGAAGTACATGATCCCGACCCATGCCGACCAGCCGACCAACTCCTTCTACAACGCCTCGAAGCCGGCGACGTACGCGCCCGAGCTGGACACGCCCGACGAGTACCCGGCGAAGCTGGACACCTCGGTGCCGGTCGGTTCTGATCCGATCGCCGGTGAGCTGAAGTCGGCGTACGGCACGGACGACGTCTACGGCATGCACTGGCTGCAGGACGTGGACAACGTCTACGGCTACGGCAACGAGCCGGGCAAGTGCGAGGCGGGCCCGACGGCCACCGGACCGTCGTACATCAACACCTTCCAGCGCGGTCCGCAGGAGTCCGTCTGGGAGACGGTCCCCCAGCCGACCTGCGACGCCTTCAAGTACGGCGGCAGCAACGGCTATCTGGACCTGTTCACCGGCGACTCCTCCTACGCCAGGCAGTGGAAGTACACGGACGCCCCGGACGCGGACGCCCGCGCGGTGCAGGCCGCGTACTGGGCGGACGTATGGGCGAAGGCGCAGGGCAAGGGCGGTGACGTGTCGGCCACCGTCGGCAAGGCCGCGAAGATGGGCGACTACCTGCGGTACGCGATGTACGACAAGTACTTCAAGAAGATCGGCAACTGTGTCGGTCCCTCCACCTGCGCGGCGGGCACCGGCAAGAACTCCTCCGACTATCTGCTGTCCTGGTACTACGCCTGGGGCGGCGCCACCGACACCAGCGCGGGCTGGGCCTGGCGCATCGGCTCCAGCCATGTCCACGGCGGCTACCAGAACCCCCTGGCCGCCTACGCGCTCAGCTCGTACGCCGATCTGAAGCCCAAGTCGGCGACGGGCGCGGCGGACTGGTCGACCTCGCTCGGCCGGCAACTGGAGTTCTACCGCTGGCTCCAGTCGTCCGAGGGCGCCATCGCGGGCGGCGCGACCAACAGCTGGCAGGGCCGGTACGCCACCCCGCCGTCCGGTACGCCCACCTTCTACGGCATGTACTACGACTGGCAGCCCGTCTACCACGACCCGCCGTCCAACCAGTGGTTCGGCTTCCAGGCGTGGTCGATGGAGCGGGTCGCCGAGTACTACCAGCAGACGGGGAACGCCACGGCGAAGGCCGTCCTCGACAAGTGGGTCAAGTGGGCGCTGTCCAAGACCACGATCAACCCCGACGGCACCTACCTCATCCCCTCCACTCTCCAGTGGTCGGGCCGGCCCGACACCTGGAACGCGTCGAGTCCCGGCTCCAACAGCGGACTTCACGTCACCGTCGCCGACTACACGAACGACGTCGGCGTGGCCGCCGCGTACGCCAAGACCCTGACGTACTACGCCGCCAAGTCCGGTGACGCGACGGCGAAGTCGACGGCCAAGGCGCTCCTCGACGGCATGTGGAACAACTACCAGGACAGCCTGGGCATCGCCGTCCCGGAGACCCGCGCCGACTACAACCGCTTCGACGACAGTGTGTACGTCCCGAGCGGCTGGAGCGGCAAGATGCCGAACGGCGACGCGATCAACTCCTCCTCGACCTTCGCCTCGCTGCGTTCCTTCTACAAGAACGACCCGGCCTGGTCGAAGATCGAGAGCTATCTGGCGGGCGGCGCCGCACCGAGTTTCACGTACCACCGCTTCTGGGCCCAGGCGGACATCGCCCTGGCCATGGGCTCGTACGCGGAACTCCTCGAATAGTTCGCATCGCCCCATCGGGGCGCTTCTTCGGCGGTCCCCACCCACACTGGGGACCGCCCTCCCCCCAGGAGAGGACTCCTCCCGTGCGAAGAACCCGCATCCTCACGGCCGTGCTGGCGCTGGCCGCCGGGCTGCTCGCGGGCAGTCCGCCCGCCCTGGCCGCGAGCAGCCCGAAAGTGCCGCTCGCGGCCGACACCTACACCTGGAAGAACGCCCGTATCGACGGCGGCGGCTTCGTCCCCGGCATCGTGTTCAACCGCTCCGAGAAGAACCTGGTCTACGCCCGCACCGACATCGGCGGCGCCTACCGCTGGCAGGAGTCGACGAAGACCTGGACCCCGCTGCTGGACTCCGTAGGCTGGAACGACTGGGGACACACCGGTGTCGTCAGCCTGGCCTCCGACTCGGTCGATCCGGACAAGGTGTACGCGGCCGTGGGCACGTACACCAACAGCTGGGATCCCGGGAACGGGGCCGTGCTGCGCTCCGTGGACCGGGGCGCGAGCTGGCAGAAGGCCGACCTCCCCTTCAAACTGGGCGGCAACATGCCCGGCCGCGGCATGGGCGAACGGCTGGCCATCGACCCGAACAGGAACAGCGTGCTGTACCTGGGCGCGCCCAGCGGCAAGGGCCTGTGGCGGTCGACGGACTCCGGGGCGACCTGGTCGCAGGTGACGTCCTTCCCCAACCCCGGCAACTACCGACAGGATCCGAGCGACACCTCCGGGTACGCGAGCGACAACCAGGGCGTCGTCTGGGTCACCTTCGACGAGTCCACGGGCACGTCGGGCAGCGCGACGAAGACGGTCTACGTCGGGGTGGCCGACAAGGACAACGCGGTGTACCGGTCGACTGACGGGGGCACGACCTGGTCCCGGCTCGCCGGTCAGCCGACCGGATATCTGGCCCACAAGGGCGTGCTGGACGCGAAGAACGGCTACCTGTACCTGGCCTACAGCGACAAGGGCGGCCCGTACGACGGCGGCAAGGGCCAGTTGTGGCGGTACGCGACGGCGACGGGAACCTGGACGAACATCAGCCCGGTCGCGGAGGCCGACACCTACTACGGATTCAGCGGGCTGACGGTCGACCGTCAGCACCCCGGCACCGTCATGGCCACCGCCTACAGCTCCTGGTGGCCGGACACCCAGCTCTTCCGCTCCACGGACAGCGGCGGCACCTGGACGAAGGCGTGGGACTACACGTCGTACCCCAACCGCTCGAACCGCTACACGATCGACGTCTCGTCCTCCCCCTGGCTGACTTTCGGAGTGAACCCGTCGCCGCCCGAACAGAGCCCGAAACTCGGCTGGATGACGGAGTCGCTGGAGATCGACCCGTTCGACTCCGCCCGGATGATGTACGGGACGGGCGCGACGCTCTACGGCACCGAGAACCTGACGAACTGGGACAGCGGCGGCCAGTTCACGGTGAAGCCGATGGTGCGGGGGCTGGAGGAGACGTCGGTCAACGACCTGGCCGCTCCCCCGTCGGGCGACGCCCGGCTCTTCAGCGCGCTCGGTGACATCGGCGGCTTCCGGCACACGGATCTCACCGAGGTCCCGTCGATGATGTACACCTCGCCCACCTTCTCCACGACCACGAGCCTCGACTTCGCCGAGACGAACCCGAACACGGTGGTCCGGGTCGGCAATCTGGACTCGGGCCCGCACATCGCGTTCTCGACGGACAACGGCGCCAACTGGTTCGCGGGGACGGATCCCTCGGGAGTGAGCGGCGGCGGCACGGTCGCGGCCGGCGCGGACGGCAACCGGTTCGTGTGGAGTCCGGTCGGAGCGGGCGTGCAGTACGCCTCGGGCTTCGGCACCTCGTGGGCGGCGTCGAGCGGCATCCCCTCCGGGGCGGTCGTCGAGTCGGACCGGGTCGATCCGAAGACCTTCTACGGCTTCAAGTCGGGCAAGTTCTACGTCAGTTCGGACGGCGGTGCGAGTTTCACGGCGTCCGCGGCGACCGGTCTGCCCAGCGGTGACAGCGTGCGCTTCAAGGCGCTGCCCGGCACCAAGGGCGACGTGTGGCTGGCGGGCGGGGCGAGCGACGGGGCGTACGGCCTGTGGCACTCGACGGACGGCGGCGCGACCTTCACCAAGGCGGCCGGCGTCGAGCAGGCCGACACCATCGGCTTCGGCAAGGCGGCGCCGGGAGCCTCGTACCAGACCCTGTACACCAGCGCGAAGATCGGCGGCGTGCGCGGCATCTTCCGCTCCACGGACAAGGGCGCGACCTGGACCCGTATCAACGACGACGTCCACCAGTGGGGGTGGACGGGCGCGGCGATCACCGGTGACCCGAGGGTGTACGGCCGGGTGTATGTGTCGACGAACGGCCGCGGAGTCGTCTACGGCGACTCGTCCGATACCGGCGGCGGTACGGATCCGGCACCGACCGGTGCCTGCACGGTGACCTACAAGATCACCAACCAGTGGACGGGCGGCTTCCAGGCCGACGTCCAGCTGACCAACACGGGCTCGACCGCCTGGAGCGGCTGGTCACTGGGCTGGTCCTTCCCCGACGGCCAGAAGATCACCCAGCTGTGGAACGCGGACTGGACCCAGGTGGTGGCGGCGGTGAAGGCCAGGAACGTGAGCTGGAACGGCACGGTGGCGGCCGGCTCGTCCGTGGGCTTCGGCTTCACGGGGAGCTGGACGGGCGCCAACACGAAACCCACGACATTCAAGCTGGGCGACCAGACCTGCACGGTCGCCTGAAAAGAGGGAGGGCGCGTGCCGCACCGGGCACGCGCCCTCCTGTGTGCCCTCTACGGCGCGTACACCGTGGGCCGGGGAGCGGTGGCCATCCCGGCGCCGATGAAGAAGCTCGGGTGCGGGGGCTGGTTGTACGCGGTGTTCTGCCAGGCCAGGGCCGTGCGGTACTGCGTGTCGTGGAGGAGGGTCGTGATGCGTGTGCTCGTTTCGTACGGGGTGGAGTAGATCCTCAGGGCCTTGTTGTCGGTCGTCGGCCAGATGACCTCCTCGCGCCAGTCGCCGAGGATGTCGCCGGACAGGGCCGGCGTCGCCTTGGTGCCGTTGTCGGAATGGACACCGGAGGCGGTCAGCAGGCGGGTGTCGGCCGAGGTGCCGTACTTGTCGATGTGGGTGTCGTCGAGGAGTTCACGGACGGGGTCGCCGTCCCACCAGGCCAGGAAGTTGATGCTGGAGGGCTTACGGCTCGCAACGACGTTGCCCCGCGGGTCGCGTACGCCGTCCGCGCGGGACGACCAGGACTCGGCGCCCGCACTGCCGGCCCAGATGTCGCCGGAGACACCCCGGCCGTTGTCGCCGTTGGCCGGTGTGGACCACAGGATCTGTCCCGTCCTCGCGTCGGCCATCCAGGACGAGGGCTTCGAGCCGTCCTCGTCGACCTTGAACTCCTCAAGGCCCGCCCGGGACGGCTCCAGGTCGCCCACGTGCAGGGCGTCGCCGTGGCCGTTCTTCGTCGTCCACAGGCCGTGGCCGTTGTCGTCCACGGCCATCGAGCCGTACACGATCTCGTCCTTGCCGTCCCCGTCCACGTCGGCGACCGACAGCTGGTGATTGCCCTGGCCGTCGTATCCCTTGCCGCTGTTGGTGGAGGAGTTGGTGTCGAACGTCCAGCGGCGGGTGAAGGAGCCGCCGCGCCAGTCCCAGGCCGCGACGACCGTGCGTGTGTAGTAGCCGCGCGCCATGATCAGGGAGGGGCGGGAGCCGTCCAGATAGGCCGTGCCCGCGAGGAAGCGGTCGACGCGGTTGCCGTACGAGTCGCCCCAGGACGAGACCGTGCCGCGCGCCGGGACGTAGTCGACGGTCTGCATCGCCTTGCCCGTCTGCCCGTTGAACATGGTCAGATACTCCGGTCCGGACAGGATGTAGCCGCTGGAGTTCCGGTGGTCCGCCGACGCGCTGCCGATCACCGCGCCGGTGCCGTCGACCGTGCCGTCGGCGGTCTTCGCGGCCACCTCGGCCCTGCCGTCGCCGTCGTAGTCGTACACCTGGAACTGGGTGTAGTGCGCGCCGGAGCGGATGTTGCGGCCCAGGTCGATGCGCCACAGACGGGTGCCGTCGAGCTTGATGCCGTCGAGGACGGTGTTGCCGGTGTAGCCGGACTGGGAGTTGTCCTTGGCGTTCGTTGGCTGCCATTTGAGAACGACGTCGAGCTGCCCGTCGCCGTCGAGGTCGCCGACGGAGGCGTCGTTCGCCTCGTAGGTGTAGGTGACGCCGTCGGGGGTGGTGCCGCCTGCGGGCGGGGTGATGGGGACGTCCTTGTAGCCCGTGCGGAACTGGATCGCGTGGACCGAGTCGGCCTGCTCCACCCCGTTCACGATCGCCCGTACCGTGTAGTCGGCCTGGGCAGGGGCACCGGAGTGGAAATAGTCGGTGGACCCGGTGACCGGGGCGGAGTTGACCTTCGTACCCGCGCGGTAGACGTTGAAGGAGACATCCTCGGGGTCGGTGCCGAGCCAGCGCCAGCTGACCAGGTTGCCGCTGTCGGTGTGGACGCTGACCACGCCCCGGTCGAGCGCCTCGACCTGCCTCGCGGTGGCGGCCGCGGCGGTGCCGGTGGAGACGCCGGTGAGACCGGCGCCGACCAGGGCGGCCACCGCGGTCAGCGCGGAGAGGACGGCGCTGCGGCGTCTGCGGTGGGCGGGGGGATGCGGGTGCTTCACGTGACGTACCTCCCGGGGAGGACGGACGGGTTCCCGTCTCAGTCGCCGCCGCTCGCACGGGAGTTGCCGTAGGTTTCGGCCAGTTCGGTGACGGTCCGCGCGATGCGCTCGCGCAGCTCGACGGGTGCGAGGACCTCGATGTCCGTGCCCAGGCGCAGGAATTCGGCGTGGGCGTGGTCGACGGACTCGATGGGGACGGTGGCCAGAGTCCAACCCCTCTCGTCCGTAAGGCCGTTGGAGACCGCCGCCTCCCCTGCCGGTCCGGGCAGCCGGGCGCCGGGGGCCAGTCGGACGAGCGCCTCTCCCCCGCGCAGTCGGTCGTGGAAGTCCCGCTGGTACGCCGTCCAGTAGGCGGCCAGGTCGAAGTCCTCGGGACGGGTGAACTCCTTTCCGGAGACGGTCAGTTCGAGGATCTGGTCGACCCGGAAGGTGCGCGGGCCCGGTCCGGCGACGACATACCAGCGGCCCGCCTTCAGGACCAGTCCGTACGGCTCCAGACGGCGGCGTACGTCGGTGGGCTCGCGCCAGCGCCGGTACAGGACGTCGAGGACGCGGCCGTTCCAGACGGCGTCGGCGACGGCGGGCAGGTGCGGGGTGTCGTCGGCGCCGGCGTACCAGCCGGGGGCGTCGAGATGGAAGCGTCCGCTGACGCGGTCTGCGTGGGCGCGCAGTTCCGGTGGGAGCGCGGCGCGCACCTTCAGCTGGGCGGCGGCCAGCACCGGGCCGAGTCCGAGGTCGGCGGCGGGACCGGGGGCGCCCGCCAGGAACAGGGCCTCGGCCTCGTCGGTGGTCAGACCGGTCAGGCGGGTGCGGTAGCCGTCGAGGAGGCGGTAGCCGCCGGCGTGGCCCGCGTCGCCGTACAGCGGAACGCCCGCCGCGCTCAGGGCCTCGACGTCCCGGTAGACCGTGCGGACGGAGACCTCCAGCTCCTCGGCGAGCTGGGCGGCGGTCATCCGGCCCCGGGTCTGCAGGAGCAGGAGGATCGAGACGAGTCGGCTGGACTTCACTGCCACAGGATGTCAGTGAAGCTGGCTTAGCGTCCCGTGCATGGCCTTCAAGGAGAAACTGCTGACCGTGCTGCCGCCGATCGAGGTGGCCGGCCGGCACGTCAAGCGCTATCACGTCACCGCGGACCCCGGGGGCATCGCGCCCGAGGTGGAGAAGGCGGCGTACACGATCCTGCCGCAGCTGCTGCCGGAGCCGGACGGCACGCCGCCCGCGACGTTCGTCGTGCTCCACCGGGGCGGGGACACCGGCGCCTATCTGAACGCGTACAGCTGGGTGTGGGACAACGTCCTGCACTTCAGGGGCGCCTCGGCGGGCCAGCCGGTGCTCGGCTGCCCCGACGAGGACCCGACGCACTTCATCCGGCCGGAGCTGCCCTGGATCGGCTGTGTGTGGGAGCTCCCGCCGATCCAGCACGAACGGGACGCCTGGGTACGGCATCTGCTGGCGCCCGAAGTCCCGGACCTGGAGGCCTACTTGACCGACAGCCTGCCCGAGGGAACCACGGGGGACCGTTCATGAGCAGCCCGCACGACTTCGACTTCCTCCACGGCGAGTGGGAGGTCCGCAACCGCCGCCGCACCGACTTCCTGGACCCCGGCAGCGACTGGGAGGAGTTCGCCGCCACCAGCCACTGCCGGCCGCTGTTCGGCGGGGCCGCGAACATCGACGAGATCGACATGCCGCGCCTGGGGTACCGGGGCGCGACCCTGCGGCTCTTCGACCGGGAGACCGGCGACTGGTCGCTGAACTGGGCCTCCAGCCGCAGCGGGACGCTCTTCCCGCCGGTCTTCGGCCGGTTCACGGGCGACCGCGGCGAGTTCTACGGCGACGACACGCACGACGGGAAGGACGTACGGGTGCGGTTCGTGTGGTCGGGGGTCTCCCCCGCCGCGGCCCGCTGGGAGCAGGCGTTCTCGATGGACGGCGGGGAGACCTGGGTGACCAACTGGATCATGGAGTTCGGCCGGCCTGCGGCTTCCTGAAGGACCGCACGCGGAAACGGGGGTCGGGGCGGGGCCGGTCCTGGTCCGGCAGGGCCGCCAGCGCCTCGGCGAGCCGGTCCGTCAGCGGGTCTTCGGGCGTCAGCATGGTGAACCAGCCGCGCCGCAGATTGGCGATGGTGCCGCGGGGGCTGCGGCCCTGGCCCAGGCCGGGGAAGGACGCCTGCCCGGCGGGGAGGAGTCCGTGCTCCGCGGCGTGCGCTGCCACCGTGCCGGCCGCGTCGGGGGCGGGGCGGCGTGGCCGCGGGACGAGGACGGCGTCGATGTCGCTGCCCACGTCGTGCGCCTCGGCCTTGTCGACCGTGGTGACGAACACCCCGCCCGGCCGGAGCACGCGGGAGCACTCGGCGAGGATGGAGCCGACGTCGGCGGGGTCGTCCATCAGATGCAGCAGCCAGACGCTGGTGACCGCGTCGAACGTCCCGTCGGGGAACGGGAGTCGGCGGCTGTCGGCCAGCACGACCGAGCCGGGCAGTCGGGCGGCGGCCATCCGTGCCATGCCGTGGGCGAGGTCGGCGCCCGTGACCGTCATCTCCGGCCGGGCCGCCGCCAGCCGCCGGGTCACGATGCCGGTGCCGCAGGCGAGGTCGAGGAGTCGGCGGGCGCCGTCGGGGATCAGGCCGAGGACGGCGTCGGCGGCCGCCTCGGCCCGTGGTTCGCCGCCGCGTGAGGCGTCGTAGGCGTCGGCTTCCTTGTCGTAGTCCAGCACGTACCTCAGTGTGCCCCGTGACCTGGGGCGATGTCCTCCACCCGGCGGGCGAGTCCGAAGTCCTTGGCGGTGACGGCACCGCCGGCGCTGTGCGTGTTCACGGACAGGGTCACCGTGTTGTAGCCGAGGGTGAGGTCGGAGTGGTGGTCGAGCTCGTCCTGGATCCGGGCGATGTGCACGACCAGCGCCGCCGCCGCGAAGTGCGAGCCGAGCCGGTACGAACGGGTGATGCGGTCCCCGTCGAGCGACCAGCCCGGCAGCTCGGCGAGCCGGTCCTCGATCTCCTTCTGGGACAGCGGTTCGACGGGCATGGAACGGCTCCCTTCCTGGGCTCACGTACCCGCTCAGCCTGCCACAGACGTGCCCGCTCAGCCTGCCGCAGCCGAGCCCACCTCAACCCCCTGCGAACTCCGCCGCCAGGTCGTCCGCCAGCACCGCGACCCGCGCCCGGCCCTCCACCCGCCCGACCCACGCATGAGGCAGACCCACATCGCCATGACACGCGCCGAACAGATCGCCGCAGCCAAGCCCGCTCAGCCCCCTGCGAACTCCACCGCCAGGTCATCCCCAGCACCGCAGCCCGCGCCCGGCCCTCCACCCGCCCGACCCACGCATGAAGCAGACCCACATCGCCATGACACGCGCCGAACAGATCGCCGAAGGCGAACCCGCTCACCCCCCTGCGAACTCCGCCGCCAGGTCGTCCGCCAGCGCCGCGACCCGCGCCCGGCCCTCGACCCGCTCGACCCAGGCATGAGGCAGACCCACGTCGCCGTGGCGTGCGCCGAGGAGGTTGCCGCAGATCGAGCCGGTGGAGTCGCTGTCACCCGAGTGGTTGACGGCCAGCAGCAGGGCGTCCTTGACGCGGGGTTCCGCCAGGGCGCAGTAGACGCCGATGGCGAGGGCCTGCTCGGCGACCCAGCCCTCGCCCAGTGACTCGACCTTCTCCGCCGTCGGCGTCCCCTGCGCGGCGAGCTCGACGGCTTCGCGCAGGGCGGCCGAGGTCTCCTCGTGGCCGGGGTGGGTCTCCAACTCCCGTAGCGCGCGCAGCACCGAGCCCTCCAGGGAGTCCCCGGCGACGAGGTGCGCCACGATCGCGGCGAGGGCGCCCGCCGCGTAGTAGCCGGTGGGATGGCCGTGGGTGATCTGGGCGCCGCGGGCGGCCATGGCGAAGGCCGCGTCGGCGGGGTTGACGAGGCCGAAGGGGGCCGAGCGCATCACCGCGCCGCAGCCCTTGGAGTCCGGGTTGACCTGCCCCGGCCTGCCGTCGAGCGCGAGCCACGGGTCGGGCGCGTACATCTGGGCGATCCCGGACAGGCAGGCGTTGCCCGGGGCGCGGCGGGCGTACAGCCACTCCTCGGTGATCAGGCCGGCCGGCGAAGCGCCGCCCTCGGTGGGTGCGGCCCGGTCCGGGCCGGGCTTCGACTGGGTCTGCAGCCACCGCTCGTAGGCCTGGCGCAGCAGCAGGGACCAGGCGCCGCCGATGCCCTTGGCGCGTTCCCGTGCGTGGGCCTGGACGAGGGCCTCGGCGGTGAACAGGGTCATCTGGGTGTCGTCGCTGATCCGGCCCACCACGCCGTGCGCGCCGGGTACGAGCCCGGTCACCCCGCGGGCACCGTGGGCCGCGCGGATCCGGTCGAGGGAGGAGAACTCCACGGGATAGCCGAGGGCGTCACCGAGGGCGCCGCCGAGGAGGCAGCCGCGGACCCGGGCCCGGTACACCGCCGTGGCCTCCCAGGACGGTTTCCAGGGCTCGTTCATGCGCACACTCCTCGACTACGGTCGTCCGTATGACCAGTGTCGCGTCCGGCCCCGCCCCGTCCGCCACCACCCCCGACCCCACCGCCAACGAAAAGGGTGTGGGTCCGCTGCTGCGTGCCTGGCGGGAGCGGCGCCGGGTCAGCCAGCTGGAACTGGCACTGCGTGCCGACTCGTCGGCGCGGCACATCAGCTTCATCGAGACGGGCCGTTCCCGGCCGAGCGAGGAGATGGTGCTGCGCCTGGCCGAGCACCTGGACGTGCCGGTACGGGAGCGCAACGCGCTGCTGCTGGCGGCCGGTTACGCCCCGCACTATCCCGAGACCCCGCTGGACGACCCGGCGCTGGACGCGCTGCGGGACGGGATGGAACAGCTGATCCGGGGTTACGAGCCGTATCCGGCGCTGGTCGTCGACGCCACGTACACGGTCGTCGCGGCCAACCGGGGCATCGCCATGCTGCTGGACGGCGTACCGGAGTCCCTGATGACGCCCGCGCCGAACGCGATGCGGCTGACGCTGCATCCGGAGGGTCTGGCGCCGCGCATCCGCAATCTGCGCGAGTGGCGCGGCCATCTGCTCGCGCAGATGGAACGGCAGATCGCCCTTCATCGCTCCGACGCGCTGCGGGAGTTGTACGAGGAGGTCGCGGCCTACCCCGTCCCGCGGGGCACGCCCGAGGACGAACCGGCCGAGCCCGCCGCGTACTTCGCGCTGCCGATGCGGATCGAGCACGAGGGGCGGATCCTGTCGTTCGTGTCCTCGATCTCCACGTTCAACACGCCGATGGACGTGACAGTGGCCGAGTTGGCGATCGAGACGTTCCTGCCCGCCGACCCGGCCACCGCCAAGTACCTGCATACGCCGGTGGGTTGACCGGCATGTGACGCGTGCGTCTGCGTCGGGCACGTGTGCGATACGGCATCGCGTGACACACTGCACGCAGACTTCGGCGCGTAGGGGAGGCGTGGCGTGAGTGAGCGGCGGGCTGCGCCGACCGTGGGCCAGGTGGTGCTCGGGAAGCGGCTGCAGGAGCTGCGCGAGGCGGCCGGCCTCAAGCGCGAGGAGGCCGCCCGGGTGCTGCGGGTGGCTCCGGCGACCGTACGGCGGATGGAGATGGCCGAGGTCGCGCTGAAGATCCCCTACGTGCAGGTGCTGCTCACGACGTACGGCGTCGCCGACGAGGAGGCGGCCGCGTTCGTGGAGCTGGCCGAGGAGGCCAACCAGCCGGGCTGGTGGCAGCGGTTCCACGATGTGCTGCCGGACTGGTTCAGCCTGTATGTGAGCCTGGAGGGCGCCGCCCGGATCATCCGCTCCTACGAGCCGCACTTCGTGCCCGGCCTGCTGCAGACCGAGGGCTACGCGCGTGCGGTGCTGGAGGCCGGGACGATCGGGAGCTGCGGCCCGGAGGCGATCGAGCGCCATGTGTCGTTACGCATGGCACGGCAGAGCCTGCTGGAACGGGAACATCCGCCCCATCTGTGGGTGATCATGGACGAGACGGTGCTGCTGCGCCCGGTGAGCGAGCACGCCGAGGTGATGCGCGACCAGCTGGACAAGCTGCTGGAGTACGTGGAGCGGGACCGGATCACCCTCCAGCTCGCCGAGTTCGCCGCAGGACCGCATCCGGGGACGTACGCCCCCTTCACGCTGTTCCGGTTCGCGGAGCCCGAGCTGCCGGACATGGTCTTCACGGAGTATCTGACCGGCGCCCTGTATCTGGACTCGCGGTCGGAGGTCGGGGCGCACCTGGAGGTGCTGGACCACATGACCGCGCGGGCCGCGTCCGCACAGCGCACCGAGAAGATCCTGCGTGAGTACCGGAAGAACCTCTGAGGACGGAGCAGACAGCGCATGAGCGAATCCGAGGCCGGGCGCATCACCATCGACACGAGCAGGCCGCATCCCGCACGCGTGTACGACTGGTGGCTGGGCGGCAAGGACAACTACCCGGTGGACGAGGAGCTGGCGCGGAAGATCCTGGCCGCGGACGGCACGGCGGTGCGCGGGGCGCGTGCCAACCGGCGGTTCATGCACCGCGCCGTGCGTACGGCGGCCGAGGCGGGGATCCGTCAGTTCCTGGACATCGGCACCGGCATTCCCACCGAGCCCAATCTGCACCAGGTGGCGCAGGGCGCGGCCCCTGAGTCGAGGGTGGTGTACGCGGACAACGACCCGATCGTGCTGCGGCACGCCGAGGCACTGCTGAAGGGCTCCGCCGAGGGCAGCACGGACTACGTCCACGCCGATGTCCGCGACCCCGACACCATCCTGCGCCTGGCCGGTGAGTCCCTGGACTTCGGCCGGCCCGTCGCGCTGTCGCTGGTGGCGCTCACCCACTACCTGGGTGACGAGGACGATGTGTACGGCCTGATCGAGCGGTACGTCGCACGGCTCGCCCCGGGAAGCCATCTGATCCTCTCCCAGGTCACGCAGGATCTCAGCCCCGAGGGCGTGGCCCGGGCGGCGGAGCTGTTCCGCAGGAGCGGCACGCCGTTCTATCCCCGTACGCTGACGGAGTTCGCCAGGTTCTTCGACGGCCTGGAGCTGCTCGGCCCCGGTGTCATCCCCGTCTACGGCTGGCGGCCGGACCCGGAGGACGTGGCCGCGCAGGCGGAGGGCGTCGTACCCGTGTACGCGGGGGTCGCGCGCAAGCCCTGACCCGGACGGGTGCCGCAGACAGGTGCGCATCCCTCCTCGCCCCTAGGTTGGGACCAAGGGCGAGCAAGGGAGCGCGCGTGTCCGACCGCGAGCGGCGGCCGGCCTCCGACGACGCGAAGGAGGCCTGATGCCCTCGGACGCGGTCCTGTACCAGGCGGCTGCGCTCTGCCTGACGTATCCGGACGACGACTTCGTCGCCCGGCTGCCGCTGCTGCGCGAAGCCGCGCCGCAGTTGCGGGAGTTCAGCGACTACGCGGCCGCGACCCCGCCGTGCGAACTGGCCGAGCACTATGTGCGGGTCTTCGGGCTCGGGCACCGGCACGGCCTGTATCTGAGCCGGTGGAACAACGGCTGCATCGGACGGCGGGGTAAGTCCCTGGACCGGTTCGAGGACGTCTACCGGGAACACGGCCTGGAGTTCAGCTGCGAGGAGCTGCCCGACTTCCTCCCGGCGGTGCTGGAGTGCACCGCCCGTACCGGCAGCACGGAGCTGCTCACGGAACACCGCGACGCGCTGGAGGGCCTGCGCTCCCGGCTGACGGAGTTCGGTACGCCGTACGCATCCGTACTGGACGCGGTCTGCGCGACCCTGCCGACCGCGTAGCGGGAGTCGGCTACGCGGCACCGCCCTTCGCGTCGCGTTCGTCGTCGACGATCTCCGCGTCGACCACGCCCTCCTCGTCCTGCGGCGGTGCGGCGCTCTCCCCGGGAGGCGGAGTCTCCTGCTGGGTCTGCGCGTACATGGCCTGCCCCATCTTCTGGCTCACGGAGGCGAGTTTCTCGACGCCGGCGCGCAGGGCGGCCGTATCGGCATTCTGTTCAAGGAGGGTCTTCAACTCCGTGGCCGCCGCCTCGACCTCGGACTTCGTCTCGGCGGGCACCCGGTCCTCGTTGTCCCGGATGAACTTCTCGGTCTGGTAGACGAGTTGTTCGGCCTGGTTGCGGGTCTCGGCGGCCTCCCGGCGCCTGCGGTCCTCGTCGGCGTACTGTTCGGCCTCCCGCATCATGCGGTCGATGTCGTCCTTCGGGAGGGCCGAGCCGCCGGTCACCGTCATCTTCTGCTCGCGCCCGGTGGCCAGGTCCTTCGCCGAGACGTGCATGATCCCGTTGGCGTCGATGTCGAAGGCCACCTCGATCTGCGGGACTCCGCGCGGGGCGGGCGGCAGGCCGGTGAGGTCGAAGACGCCGAGCTTCTTGTTGTAGGCGGCGATCTCCCGCTCGCCCTGGTAGACCTGGATGCCGACCGAGGGCTGGTTGTCGGTGGCCGTGGTGAAGATCTCCGAACGGCGGGTCGGGATCGTGGTGTTGCGCTCGATGAGCTTGGTCATGATGCCGCCCTTGGTCTCGATGCCCAGGGACAGCGGGGTGACGTCCAGCAGGAGCACGTCCTTGACGTCGCCGCGGATGACGCCCGCCTGCAGGGTGGCGCCGACCGCCACCACCTCGTCGGGGTTGACGCCCTTGTGCGGGTCCTTGCCGGTGAGTTCCTTGACCAGGTCGGTGACGGCGGGCATCCGGGTCGAGCCGCCGACCAGGATGACGTGGTCGATCGCGGAGAGCTTCACGCCGGCGTCCTTGACCGCCTGGTGGAAGGGGGTCTTGCAGCGGTCGAGCAGATCGGCGGTGAGCTCCTGGAACTGGGCACGGGTCAGCTTCTCGTCCAGGTGGAGGGGGCCTTCGGCGGAGGCGGTGATGTACGGGAGGTTGATCGTCGTCTCGGTCGAGCTCGACAGCTCGATCTTGGCCTTCTCGGCGCCCTCGCGCAGCCGCTGCAGCGCCATCTTGTCGTTGCCCAGGTCGACGCCGTACTGCCCCTTGAACCGCTTGACCAGGTGTTCCACGATCCGCTGGTCCCAGTCGTCGCCCCCGAGGTGGGTGTCGCCGTTGGTGGCCTTCACCTCGATGACACCGTCGCCGATCTCCAGGAGGGAGACGTCGAAGGTGCCGCCGCCGAGGTCGAAGACGAGGACGGTCTGCTCCTCGCCGCGGTCGAGGCCGTAGGCGAGGGCGGCGGCCGTGGGCTCGTTGATGATCCTGAGCACCTTCAGACCGGCGATCTCCCCGGCCTCCTTCGTCGCCTGCCGCTGGGAGTCGTCGAAGTACGCCGGTACGGTGATCACCGCGTCGGTGACGTCCTCGCCGAGGTAGGCCTCCGCGTCCCGCTTCAGCTTCTGCAGCACCCGCGCCGACAGCTCCTGGGCCCGGTAGCGGGTGCCGTCGACGGTGCCGCTGTCCGGGAAGCGCCAGGCCCCGTCGCCCATGTGCCGCTTCACCGAGCGCGCGGTGCGCTCCACGTTCGTCACGGCCTGCCGTTTGGCGACCTCGCCGACCAGTACCTCGCCGTTCTTGGCGAAGGCCACGACCGACGGCGTGGTCCTCGCCCCCTCGGCGTTGGCGACGACGGTGGGCTCGCCGCCCTCCAGGACGGCCACCACCGAGTTCGTCGTGCCGAGATCGATCCCGACCGCGCGTGCCATTGCTGTCCCCTTCCGCCCGGCGTTTCCCCGACTCCAGCACAAAACTTGAGCGGGCCGTTGTCAATGCCGGGTACCCCGAAACGGCGATGCCGCGCCCTGCGGGGCGCGGCATCCAGGGACGTGGTGCGGGTCAGGCGAGCTTCGCCGACAGGGTGATGGTGGTGCCGGTCAGGGCCTGGCTGACCGGGCAGTTCTTCTTGGCGTCCTCGGCGGCCGCGGCGAAGCCGTCCTCGTCCAGACCGGGGACGGTGCCTTCGACGGTGAGGTGGATGCCGGTGATGCCCTCACCCGGCTGGAAGGTGACGTCCGCCGAGGTGACGAGCTTGGTGGGCGGGGTGCCGGCGCCGGCCAGGCCGTGCGACAGCGCCATGGAGAAGCAGCTGGAGTGGGCGGCGGCGATCAGCTCCTCGGGGCTGGTCTTGCCGTTCGCCTTCTCCGCGCGCGACGGCCACGACACCGGCTGCTGGCCGATGCCGGAGGAGTCGAAGGTGACGACGCCGTTGCCCTCGATCAGGTTGCCTTCCCAGACGGTGTGTGCGGTGCGCGTGGTGGCCACGGTTGTTCCTTTCGCGTGGGAGCCCCATTCCGGGTTCTGCGTGTCCCATCCGATCACATCCGGACTCACCGCACCTTGAAGACGGGCCCACGCGGGGTGAACGGCAGCCGGCCGCCCTGTGGGATCAGATAGGCGTGCTCGCGCCGCACGCGCAGTACGTCGCACCAGCCGTCGGTGATGACCAGCACCGGGGCGCCCGGCGGGAAGTCGTCCGCCCGGTGCAGCAGGTCGATCCCGGGCTGCAGGACCGTACCGCCGCGGCCGTGCACCCGTACCCGCCCGGCGATGTCGGCGACCGGCAGATAGCCGGCGTCGTGCGGGGCGGCGTCGCAGAAGACCACCCGGGCGGCGGGCACGTCGCGGGCCTCGGCGTACGAGGCGATCGCGCCGAGCGCCTTGCCGAGCAGCGTGCGGTCCATGGAACCGGAGGTGTCGAGGACGACGCCGAAGGTGCAACGGGCGACCTCCTCGGGCGGGAACCAGTGCCCCGCGCGCGGGATGTCGGGGGTGGACGACTGCCGGCGCGAGGGCCGCGCGTACGACCGCACCGCCTCCGGACGCGGGACGAACTCGTCGAACCAGCGGGCGAGTTGTGCGTCCCAGGGCAGCGGCGGGTGGCTGAGCGCGCGGATCTCCTCGACCAGGCCGCCGGGCAGGAAGCCGCGCTCCTGCGCCTGGTGCAGGTCCAGGCCCTGGGCGAGGCCCCGGCGGTAGAACTCGTCGAGGTCGACGTAGTCACGGGGCGGGCCGAGCGGGGCGCCGAGCATGTCACCGAGGCCCTTGCCGCGCAGGGTGGCCAGGCGCCGCATCCGGCGCAGGTCGCCGGCGATCCGGTCGTACACCTCCTCGGCGGACAGCCCGGTCAGCTCCGGGTCGTGCAGCGCCCCTTGGGGCATGGTGCCGACGCCCATCTCGACGAGCCAGGCGTTGATGACGTAGTCGCAGGCGATGTTGAACAGATAGTGGTCGCGAGTGCCGCGGCGGTCGCCGTGGCGCAGGGCGGCGTGCAGCATCTCGTGGGCGAGGACGAACCGCCACTCCTCGTCCTCCAGGGTGCGCAGCGGGTTGACGTAGATCTCGCCCGCCTCGGCGTTGACGGCGGCGACGGAGATGTCATGGGCGCGGGCGAGTTCGGCGTCGGCGACCAGCCTGATGCCGGCCGCGATACCGCCGAGCAGCGGATAGGAGGAGATGAACCAGCTCAGGGCCTTCTCCCAGGGGCGCGGCGGGGTCGCGGCGCCGGTCATGGAGTCGCGGCGGCCGCCCGCCATGTCCATTGCCGTGGCCATGGTGCGGGTCAGGGCGTGCGCGAAGGCGAGCTGCCAGTCCGGGGGCTGCCCGGCCCACTTGTTCCAGGACACCAGCAGCTGGTCGGGCTCGCCGCCGGCGGTGCCGCAGCGCTCGTACGCGGCCGGGACGCCCGTACGGCGCCACTGCGCGGCGAGCTGTTCCTCGTCGCCGTCGGGGTACGTCGGCGGCAACCGCTCCGGTGCCTGGCCGACGGGAAAGGTCTGCAGGAAGCGGTTGACGACGGCGCAGCGGGCGGCGAGGTCGTGGCGGTCGGGCTGGGTGCGTTCGCCGGTGGCGGCCGGGAGGTGTCCGAAGCCGAGGTGGAGGGTGGCGTGGGCGAGGGCCCAGGCCCATTCGGCGGGCTCGGCACGGCGGGTGGGGTGGGCGTGCAGCACCCCGTCGGAGTCGGCGCGCACGAGACCGTCGCGCGGCGCGAGACCGCAGTCCGGATGGCGGCAGACGGTGAACTCCACCGCACGCAGGGCCGGATTGGCCCGCAGCAGCGCCACACCCGCCGCGAACTCCTCCGCGGCCAGGTCCTTCTTCTGCTGCTGCTTCACCGCACGCACCCGGCTCACCGGCGCGCCTCCACCAGCCGGGGCATGTCCCGCGCCGCCTCGATCAGGAACCAGGCGGGCAGCACACGATCACCGTCGGCATCGGCGCGCACGAGCCCCTCGCGCGGCGCGAGACCGCAGTCCGGATGGCGGCAGACGGTGAACTCCACCGCACGCAAGGCCGGGTTGGACCGCAGCAGCGCCACACCCGCCGCGAACTCCTCCGCGGCCGGGTCCTTCTTCTTCTCCTGCTTCGCCGCACGCACCCGGCTCACCGGCGCGCCTCCACCAGCCGGGGCATGTC
Organism: Streptomyces sp. NPDC050625; assembly: GCF_040654755.1. Taxonomy (NCBI): domain Bacteria; kingdom Bacillati; phylum Actinomycetota; class Actinomycetes; order Kitasatosporales; family Streptomycetaceae; genus Streptomyces; species Streptomyces sp. NPDC050625. Next base: position 442,441 of record NZ_JBFAIQ010000002.1, on the reverse strand, counting down.
CCGCGCCGCCTCGATCAGGAACCAGGCGGGCAGGACGGGGTTGCCGTCGGTGTCGGCGGCTATGACGCTCTGCGCGACCTCGACGGAGATCTCGGCGAGCTGCACGAGCAGGGACTTGGCCCGGTAGGCGGTCTGGCGTCCGTTCGCCGACATGTGCTCCTTGCTGACGGGCAGTTCCTTGACGAGGCGGCCGCGGAACGACTCCGCGAGGTAGTACAGCAGGTCGCGGTCCTCGACGCGGTGCGGCCAGCGGGCGTCGCCCTTGAGGATCGCCTCGATGCCGAAGCGGCTGCGGACGATCTTGACGTAGCCGCAGAAGGCGGTCGCGTGGGCGGGGGTCAGGGTGCCGTGGGCGAGGACCTTGAGGGTCTCCTCGTCGAGGTCCCGGCCGAAGGAGTGCAGCGCGTCGGAGAGCATGTGCCAGGAGCGCGGGGTGGAGAACGGCTCCTCGGTCTTCGGCGGTTTGGACCACAGATGGTCGGGCCGGTCGGTGACGTGGTCCACGATCCAGGGGTGGATGCCGTTGCCCGCGGCCCAGGCGAGCCAGTCCCGGGCGGAGGCCTCCAGATGGACGTGGGCGAGCCGGTTGACGAGGGCGGAGGCGATGGGGCGGGCGAGGGCGTTGTCGGTGGCCCGGTTTCCGGCGCCGACGACGATCGAGCCCTTGGGCAGCTCGTAGGTGCCGATACGGCGGTCCAGGATCAGCGAGTAGAACGCCTTCTGCACGTCCGGGGTGGCAGCGTTCAGCTCGTCCAGGAACAGGCAGTACGGCTCGTCGCGGGCGATCGCCTCCGGCGGGCAGAACACCGACCGTCCCTCGCGGATCTGCGGGACGCCCATCAGGTCCTCGGGGGCGAGCTGGGTGCCGAGCAGGCTCACGCAGTCCAGGCCCAGCGACGCGGCGAACTCCCGGACCAGGGAGGACTTTCCGATGCCGGGGGCACCCCAGATGAAGACGGGGCGGACGGTGGCGAGGCCGAGCAGCAGCTCGGGGAGACGGGCAGGGGTGACCGTGACGGCAGCCTGCAAGACCAGGGCTCCTTGGGGAGGTTCGAGGGCGGGCGACTCGAACAGTGTGGGCGCGTGTCCCCTCGGCCGCAGCCGATTTTCAGGCGGCCCGCTCCTCCTCTGCCTGAGGGGTGAGCGGCACCTGGGGGCCGTTCTCCTCGCGCAGCCAGCGGCGCAGCACGCGGTGCACCTGCTCGGCGCCGACCGGCTCCTGTCCGTCGTCGCTGGGCGCGGACAGGGCGAGGGGCGACAGCAGGAACGGTTTCGCCTGGGCGCCGCCGAGTCCGCCGTGGGAGCCGATCTGCTCCTCGAAGGCGAGGACTTCGCCGCCGGCGGGGTCGTACCAGGAGTTGACCATGATGTCGGCGGTGTGCGGGAAGGAGTGCGTGCGGCGGACGGCGTCGGCGGCGCCGGGGCCGAAGCAGGACAGCGGGCCGGGATGGCCGTCGAGCCGGTCCAGCGGGATCTCCGCGCCGTTCGCGCCGAGCACCAGCCCGCCGTGCCGCTCGCTGCGCACCAGCAGGAAGCCGATGCCGGGGTGGTTGGCGAGGGTGCTGAGCAGGGCGGGGTGACGGGCGTCGATCTCCTCCTTGGTCATACGGTGCGGCACGTCCGGGAAGGAGACCAGACCGAGGTTGCCGGAGGCGAGCACGATCGGTTCCGAGTGGCGGCCGGCGGGGCGGTGGCGTTCGCCGCGCTCCTCGACGGGCCTGTGCAGGGCCGCGCGTACGGCGGCTCGTGCCTCGGCGCCGGTCGGGGTCTCCCCTGGTCGAGCGAAGCCGAGAGCTTGGGGAAGGGTCCGCTCGGCCCGGCGCGGTACGGGCAGTCCGCTGCCGGCGCGGACGAGGTCGCCGAGGGTGAGGCCGTAGCGGGCGTGGAAGGTCTCGCCGGGGCTCTGGCCGTGGTCGGAGAGCACGACGATCCGATAGGGGCGCGGGGCGTGTTCGGCGACCTTCTCGATGAGGGCGAGGCAGCGGTCCAGGCGCTGCAGCACCTTGTCGGCGTCGCGGCTGCGCGGCCCGGAGTGGTGGGCGACCTCGTCGTAGGCGACGAGGTCGGCGTAGACGGCGGTACGTCCGGCGAGCAGGTCGCCCATCACCGCGGCGACGACCACGTCCCGTTCGACGACGGTCGCGAAGGCACGGACGAAGGGGTAGAGCCCGCCGCGCTTGACGCGTGGACGCTGCCCCCGTGCCCGGGCCCGGGAGGACTGGCCGATCTCCCGGCAGACCTCCGCGGCGAAGGAGAGCGCGGTGCGGACGGCGTTGGCCGGGTCGGAGAAGTAGGCGAAGTAGCCGGCCCGGGAGCGGTTCTCGCGGCCGCGGCGGCGGGTGGCGATGGACAGGACGAGGGCCTGTTCGCCGGCGCCGCCGCTGAACAGGTTGCCGCGGCTGGCGCCGTCCACGGAGAGCAGTCCGCCGTCGCGGGTGCGCTCCACGGCACGGCGCTGGAGCTCGGCGGCGCTGGTCGGGCGGTTGCAGACCATCACCTCGTGGCTGTCCTTCTCGTACCAGCGGAACGCGGGGACGTCGAAGTTGGAGCCGTGCAGGATGCCGAGCTGGCTGGCGCCGGTCTGGCTGGACCAGTCGGTGCGCCAGGGGGTGAGCCGGTGGGTGGGCGGCAGGCCGTCGGCGGCGCCGGTCCAGCGGGCGACGGTGGGCATGAGCCCCTTGCGGACGGCGTCGGTGAGGACGTCGTGGCCGACGCCGTCGAGCTGGACGAGGACGGTGCCGGGGGTGGCCGGGCAGGGCGGGTGGGAGCCGCGGCGGCGGTCGGCGAGCCGGTAGAGCCTGCGCCGGTAGGCGTCGTCGTCACGGACGGCGAGGGCGGCGCCGGTGGCGGAGGCGACGGCGGACATCACGGCGGCCACGATGACGGCGGTCTCGGGGGCGGCCTCGCTGCTGCCGGAGGGGTTGATGCGCAGCGCGACGAGCAGCAGGGAGCCGTTGAGGAAGAAGACCAGCAGGCCGAGGACGAGGGCGGGCACGAGCAGCAGCAGCCGTACCAGGAGCGGCCAGACCACGGCCGACAGGATGCCGAAGGCACCGGCGCCGAGGGCCGCGGTGACCGCGATGCGGGTGGCGCTGTCGCCGTCGGCGGACTGGAGCTGGAAGTCGGGCAGGATTCCGGCGAGCACGAGCATGGTGAGGGTGGAGACCGCCCACACCGTGACGCTCCGCCCGATCTGACTGGCGATCCGCCGCCAACGCCCGCCACGCACGCCCCGCACACCTCACGTCCCGGCCCGTCACCGGCGCGGGCCTTGCTCCACCTTGTCACAGGGGGGCGGGCCGGACATCAGGGACCTTCGCCGCAGGACCCAGGGGGTGTGGTCCGGATCATCCCGGCTTCTAGCGGCCGTCGTACCCCGCGGTCGGCATCGACAGGCGCCGGTGGACACGGGCCTTCATCTGGGCGTCGTACAGCGGTTCCGCGCAGCCGACCGTCTCGACCCGCACCCCGCGCCGGGCACACTCCGCGGTGAACTCGTCGGCGGAGGACAGGGCGCTCTCCAGCACCCGCCGGCTGGGCGCGACGAACAGGTCCACCCCGGGCCGGACCCCGTCCCACAGCACGCAGTGGTCGGGGCGCAGACCCCGCACCAGCAGCTCCCGCGCCACGACATAGCCACGCTCGGCGGCCCAGCGCGCGCACATCGCGTGCTGACTGCGGGAATCCACGAGGAAGGGATCCGCCTCCAGCTCCTCCAGCGGCGTCAGACTGGCGATCGCCGTGACCCGAACCGGTCCCATGGTGGCCCCCTCACCTCCGGGTTTCGCCGCCGACCCTACTCCTGCCCGTAGGCTTCGGGGAGTCGCGCGAAGGAGGCGAAGAGGGTGCCGGTGGAGATCACCTGGTGGGGTCACGCCACCTGCACGGTAGTCGACTCGAACATACGTGTGCTCACCGATCCCCTGTTCGCCGGCAGACTCGCGCACCTGCGCCGCCGCCGGGGTGCGCTGCCCGCCCCCGACGCCCGCCGGGCGGACGTGGCACTCGTCTCGCATCTGCACGCCGACCATCTGCACCTGCCCTCGCTGGCCCGGCTCGCCCCGGGCACGCGCCTGCTCGTGCCCCGGGGCGCACCACGGGCGGTACCGGGGCTGCGCCGGCTCACCCATCTGCGCATCACCGAGGTGGCCCCCGGAGACGAGACCGTGATCGGTGACCTGGTCGTCAGGGCGGTGTCAGCACGTCACGACGGGCGACGGCTGCCGATCGGCCCGCACCGCTGCCCAGCCCTCGGGTACGTCGTCGAGGGCGAGGCACGGACCTACTTCGCCGGGGACACCGGCCTGTTCGACTCCATGGCAGAGGAGGTCGGGCCGGTGGACGTGGCGCTGCTGCCGGTCGGCGGCTGGGGACCGTACCTCGGCCCGGGGCATCTGGACGCGGGACGCGCCGCCCAGGCTCTGGCCCGGCTCGCGCCGCGCAGCGCGGTGCCGGTGCACTACGGCACATACTGGCCCATCGGCATGGATGCCGTGCGCCCCCATGAATTCCATGCGCCGGGTGATGAATTCGTGCGCCTGGCCGCCGAGTACGCGCCTCAGGTGACGGTGCACAAGCTCGGGCACGGGGAGGGCGTGCGGCTGGAGGTCGCGCGGTGAACTGGCTCGCCGACGCCGCGCGGGCGGCCGTGCCACCGGAGTCCACCCAGCAGGCGATCGGCTATCCGTCGCTGTTCCTGCTGGTGCTGATCGGGGCGCTGGTGCCGGTGGTGCCGACCGGGGCGCTGGTGAGTTCGGCGGCGGTGGTGGCGTTCCATCAGACAGCGCCGTTCTCGCTGGCACTGGTGTTCGTGACGGCGTCGCTGGCCGCGTTCCTGGGGGACGCGGCGCTGTATCTGCTGGGGCGGCGCGGGATGGGCTCGAAGAACGGGTCGCGGTGGCTGGCCGCGATCCGCGCGCGGGCGCCCGAGGACCGGCTGACGCAGGCACAGGGGAAGCTCGCGGAGCACGGTGTGGCGGTGCTCGTGCTGTCCCGGCTGGTGCCGGCGGGCCGTATACCGGTGATGCTGGCCTGTCTGCTGGCCGACTGGCCACTGCGCCGCTTCGCCCGCGGCAACCTGCCTGCCTGTCTGGCCTGGGCGGTGACCTACCAGCTGATCGGGATCCTCGGCGGTTCGCTCTTCCCGGAGCCGTGGCAGGGCGTGGTCGCGGCCGTCGCGCTGACGCTGCTCATCACCGTGACACCGAGCGCCTGGCGGCGCCTGCGGAAGGCTTCGCCGGTCCAGCGGTCGTCGGGATGAGCGCGCCCCGCCGGCCGGACGGGGCCACGCTCCGCAGGTCCTAGTCCAGTACCCGTGAGCCTCCCACCGGCAGGTCCCACAGGGCCTCGCGGTCCAGTCCCGCCGCCGCCCACGCGGCCTGCACCCGGGTGAGCGGCTCCAGGACCGGCTCGGCGGAGAGCACGAACGTGCCCCAGTGCATGGGCGCCATGCGGCGCGCGCCGAGGTCGCGGGCGGCGCGGACGGCCTCCTCCGGGTCGCAGTGGACGTCGCTCAGCCACCAGCGCGGGTCGTAGGCGCCGATGGGGAGCAGCGCGAGGTCTATGCCCGGGTAGCGGCGGCCGATGCGGGAGAACCAGTGGCCGTATCCCGTGTCGCCGGCGAAGTAGACGCGCTGTCCGTCCGGGGCGGTGAGCACCCAGCCGCCCCACAGGCTGTGACAGGTGTCGGTGAGGGTGCGCTTGGACCAGTGGTGGGCGGGCACGAAGTCGAAGCGGACGCCGGACAGTTCGGCCGCCTCCCACCAGTCGAGCTCGGTGACGACGGTGAACCGGCGGCGGCGGAACCAGTTGCCGAGTCCGGCCGGGACGAACACCGGTGTGTCGCGCGGGAGCCGGCGCAGGGTCGGGGCGTCCAGGTGGTCGTAGTGGTTGTGACTGATCACCACGGCGTCGACGCGCGGCAGCGCCTCCCAGGCGACCCCGACGGGGGTGACCCGGGCCGGGGTGCCGAGGATCCGGCGCGACCAGACGGGGTCGGTGAGGACGGTGAGCCCGCCTATTCGCAGGACCCAACTGGCGTGGCCCGCCCAGGTGACGGCGGTCGTGCGGGCGTCGGTGCGGGGCAGCGGGCCGGGTTCGAAGGGGAGGTGCGGGATGTCGGCGAGGCCGTCGGGTCCGGGCCGTACGGAACCCTCGCGGGCGAAGCGGGCGATGGCCTTGAAGCCGGGCAGGGGGGCGGTGAGCCGGTCGTGGAAGGTCCGCGGCCAGAACCGGAGTTCGCCCAGGGGGCGGGGGTCGGCGAGAGGCGGGAACGGGGGCGCGAAGGAGGTGGGGGCGGGCGGGGCCGCCGGGGCCGGCGGAACGTCGGCTTCCCTGGTCGTCGTCGTGGTGGTGGACCCGAGCGGCTGCGTCTGCTGCGTCATCGAGGAGGCTCCCATCGCTGAGCGTCGTCGCGGAGATCGTCGAAGACCGACCTCAAGGAGATCAACGCGCGTTGCACGTGTGGCAGTTCCAACGGTGAGGGTGACATGAGGCATTCCGTGCGTTCCTCGTCCGTACCGCCGAGCAGCGGCCCCGTGGACAGCCGCACGCGCAGCGCCCCCAGGTCGTCGCCGAAGCGGTGGCCGCCGGGCGCGGGCATGCCGAGCCCGGCGGTGAGGAAGTCCTCCAGTTCCTGTGCGTCGCCGATGTCGTGCGCGCCGAGCGCGGAACGCAGCTCGGCGAGATCGACGTACAGGTGGCGGCCGGCCTGCGGCGGCCGGGACAGGGCGCCCGCGGCGACGACCGCGGCGTGCACGGCGTCGGCCACGCGCGCGTGCAGGCGTACGGCGGCGTCGCGGCGTACGGTGACCGGCTCGGGTTCGCCGAGCGCGTACCCGGCGGCGGCCGCGACCGGTCCGGCGACGCGCGCCCCCAGTGCGGTGAGCACGTCCAGCACGCGCGCGTGCAGCGCCTCCCCGGTGTCTCCCTCGGGGAAGCGGGCGACGGCCGCGGGCCAGCCCGGCGGCAGCAGGGCACCGGCCAGGTCGGTGACGACGGTGACCCGGTCGGGGAGCATCTCGGCGGGGCTGAGCAGCACGGTGTCGTGCGGGTCGTGCAGGGTGTCGCGCCAGGTCTCGTCGCTGACCAGGTGCAGTCCCTCGCCCTCGGCGGCCTCGACGGTCTCGTGCAGCAGCTCGGGCGGTGCGACGGTGGCGGTCGGGTCGTCGGCGACGGAGAGCACGAGCAGCCGTGGGTCGCCGCCCTCGGCGCGGACCCGGCGCACGGTCTCCAGCAGGGCGTACGGGTCGGGTACGCCGCCGCACTCGGCCGGTGTGGTGACGTGGAAGACGGGTCTGCCCAGCAGGCGCGCGTACGGTGCCCACCAGGCCGCGCAGGGCCTGGGCACGAGGACGTCACCGCCGAGCGCGGCGGTCAGGGCGAGCAGCAGCGACGGCGCTCCGGGTCCGGCTGCCACGCGGTCCGTCCCGGTGGACAGTCCGCGCCGCGCCCAGTAGCCGCCGGCCGCCTCCAGGAGCCCGGGGCCGCCGCCGACCGGCTCCTCCCCGGGACGGCTCGCCGCCGCGGCGAGCACGGCGGAGAGCTCCGGCAGGACGGGCAGTCCGTCGTCGGGCAGGGGCGGCCCGTAGCGGACGGGGCCGTGGCCTTCGAGGTGCGTCCGCCGCATGTCCGCCTCCGCGCAGTCCGTGGTGCCGTGTGCCGTCCGTACGGTCCGTGCTCTGTCGTCGGCTGCTCCCTCGGCCGGTGTCAGCCGTCCCCGGCCTGCTCCCGGTGCCATACCAATCGGTGCACGGCCGCACCGAGCGCGCCCGCGATCAGCAGTCCGCCGACGACCAGCGCCGGTACGGACCCGGTGAAGGCACCGCCCTCCCCAGCGTCCACACCGTGCTGGACGACGGCCGGGCCGCAGGTGGAGTCGCCCCGGGGCGCGGAGCACGTACGGCCGCCGTCGCTACAGGATGCACCCCCGGGCTCCCCGCACTCCCGCCCGTTCCCGGAGGGCTCCCAGCCGTCCCCGGAGGGTTCCCGGCCGTCGCCCGACGACTCGCGTCCGTCACCTGACGTCTCCCGGCCATCGCCCGACGACTCGCGTCCGTCGCCTGAAGCCTCCTGACCATCGCCCGACGTCTCCCGGGCGTCCGTGGACGTCTTCCGGCCGTCGCCCGCGGGCTGGGACTGCGCGCACTCTCGCCCCTGGCCGTCCCCGCACGACTGCGACGCACCGCAGGCCTTCGCGTCATCGCACGGCCGGGTGCCATCGGCGTCGACGCCGATGTCCGAGCCGGAATCGGCACCCTTGACCGTGCCCGGGCCGACCACGGTGCCGGCGGCGTCGGCAGCGACATCGGCATCGGCATCGGCATCGGCGGCGACATCGGTTCCGGTGTCGGCGCGGGGCATCGAGAGCTCGGCGCTCCAGGACTGCCCCTGCGCACCGGCCGCGGCGGGGCACGTGCCGTCGACCGACGTCCGCGCGGCGTCCTGCGCGGCCGCGTCCGGATCGCTCTTGACGTCCTCACCGGAGGCAATCCGGGCGGTGCCCCGATAGACGGTCCCGATGGTTCTGGCGGCCCCGGCCGTCCCGGCCGTCCCGGCCGTACGGCCGTCCGCGGCGCTGACCCGGCGCAGCCGCACCGTTCCCCCCTCGAAGGCCCGCGAGGAGGCGTCGATCGTCTCCGGGGCGGTCCCCTCGACCGCATCGCAGGTGACGGAGACGGTGACGCTGCCACCTGGCCGGACGCTGCCCGGGCTGACCTCCGCGGCGGGGTCGGCCCGGGCGGCCGGTATCGCGATGCCGAGGGCGGCCGCGGCCAGGGCGGTCGCGGACAGAGCACGAGCGGTGCGTCGCATGGGACGGGCTCCTCAGACGGACGGCTGCGGGGGCACCTGGGTCGTGCCTCCCGCAGCCATCACAGCCCGCCGGGCCGCACCTCGCGCGCGGCCGGACCCCATTCGCGGGAACGCGACCGGCCTATCGGGTGACGTCCACGGCCCGCGGGCACAGGGCGCACCCCGCGCACCCCGCGGGCTCCGCCCCTACGCCACGTCCCGCATCACCCGCTACGCCACGTCCCGCATCACCTGGTCGCGCAGCCGCTCGCAGCACCGGCTGATCAGCCGGGACACGTGCATCTGCGAGATGCCCAGCTGCTCGGCGATCCTGCTCTGTGTCATGTCCCCGAAGAACCGCATGTAGAGGATCACCCGCTCGCGCTCGGGCAGGGCGGCCAGCCGGGGCCTGACGGCCTCCCGGTCCACGACCGTGTCGATCGCGGGGTCGGCCGAGCCGAGCGCGTCGGCCAGCGAGTACCCGTCCCCGCTGCCGGGCAGCTCCGCGTCCAGGGACAGCGCGGTGAAGCTGTCCAGCGCCTCCAGTCCGGCCCGGACGTCCTCCTCGCTCAGGCCGGCGTACTCGGCGATCTCCGCGACGGCGGGCCGCGGGCCCGCCCCGGTCTGCGAGAGTTCCCGACAGGCGAAGCGGACCCGGTTGCGCAGGTCCTGGACCCGGCGCGGCACGTGCAGGGTCCACATGTGGTCGCGGAAGTGGCGCTTGATCTCACCGGTGACGGTGGGCACGGCGTAGCTCTCGAAGGCCTTGCCGCGCCCGGGGTCGAACCGGTCCACGGCCTTGACGAGACCGAGGGCGGCGACCTGGCGCAGATCCTCGAAGCTCTCGCCGCGGCTGCGGAACCGTCCCGCGATCCGGTCGGCCATGGGCAGCCAGGCCTCGACGATCTCGTGGCGAAGCCGGTCGCGCCGCGGCCCCGAAGGGAGCGCGGCGAGTTCGCGGAACGCCTGGGCGGTGTCGGGTGCGTCGTCGTGCGGGTGCTGCTTCGTGCTCGCTCGATTCGGCATGGTGCGTCGCAACTCCCCTGGACTGCTGGGTCGGACGGTCACCGTGGGAGCGCCTGAGCGGCCCCGGACGGACACACCCGTGGCGACTGGTTCGCCGCTCCCACGGACGTGCCTCCGGTCCGAAGCACTGACTGTGCGCCTGCCCGTCGCCTCCGGGGGCAAACACACGGATGCGTGGGGTGTCGGCGGCCCGTGTTCGGGTACGCGGAGCACACTCCCTGAACACGCACCCCCTGTACCCCTGGAGGGAGCCATGCAGCGAGGCAGCGCCCGGCTGAGCGCTCACCGGGACGACGAGATGAAGCACGAGCTCCAGGACCTGCTCAGGTCGGGGCACCCCACCCGCACCGAGGAGTGGCAGGACCCGGAGCCCCCCGCCGAGGACGACCCCGAGATCTGGCGCGGTCCGGTGGTGCCGGGCAAGAGCGAACGGCCGCCCATGGCGACGGTACGGCTGGACCTGGCCCGGCATCTGGGGCGCAGTGACTTCCCCGCGGCACCGGGCGAGCTGGCCGGCGCCCTGCACCGGGGGCAGGCCCCCGACGCGCTGATCCAGGCGGTCCGGCGGCTGCCACGCGGCGCGCGCTACGCCAACGTCCAGCAACTGGCCGAGGCACTGGCGGGCCGTACCTGAGCCTGGAAGGAAAGCGATCGGGCGCCTCAGGCGCCGGGAATCGCCGCTCCGCCGCAGCCGCGCTCGCGGGCTCCCTCGCGGGTGCGGCCGGCGACGACCGGGCGGCGCGGATTGCGGCGCAGATACTCGCCCTCAAGTTGCGCCATGCGCTCGTTGTGGGCCCGCAGTGCGTCGTTCGAGCCGTACAGCAGGGTGTCGTGGCGCGTACGGTGGATCGTCTCCAGCTCCTTCATGAGCTGCTGGTCGTCCAGACGGTCCGGGTCGACTCCGGTCATGATGGTGCCCCGCTCGTCGTGGTCGCTTTTCTGCCTCCACTGTACGAACATTCCGGCCCCCCGGCCTCCGTGGCTACCGGACGCGCGCCACCCGGCGCTCGTCCCACACCGGCTCGGGTGTCTCCCGTACCCGGCCGTCGCTGCCGAAGACCAGATAGCGGTCGAACGAGCGCGCGAACCAGCGGTCGTGGGTGACCGCCAGGACCGTTCCGTCGAAGGCCTCAAGGCCCTCCTGGAGAGCCTCGGCGGACTCCAGGTCGAGGTTGTCCGTGGGCTCGTCGAGGAGCAGCGCGGTGACGCCCTGGAGTTCCAGCAGCAGGATCTGGAACCGCGCCTGCTGGCCGCCGGAGAGGCGGTCGAAGGGCTGCTCGGCCTGCCCCGTCAGTTCGTAGCGGCGCAGCCGGGACATGGCCGCGCCCCGGTCCTGGGAGTGTTCCTTCCAGAGGATGTCCAGGAGCGTGCGGCCCTCCAGTTCGGGGTGGGCGTGTGTCTGCGCGAAGTGGCCGGGGACGACCCGGGCGCCGAGCTTCCACTCCCCCGTGTGCGCCACGTCCTCGCCCGCGAGCAGGCGCAGGAAGTGCGACTTGCCGGAGCCGTTGGAGCCGAGGACGGCGACCCGCTCGCCGTAGAAGACCTCCAGGTCGAAGGGTTTCATCAGGCCGGTCAGCTCAAGTCCCTTGCAGGTGACGGCCCGTACGCCGGTGCGGCCGCCCTTCAGGCGCATGGTGATGTCCTGCTCGCGCGGCGGCTCGGGCGGCGGTCCGGCCTCCTCGAACTTGCGCAGCCGGGTCTGGGCGGCCTGGTAGCGGGAGGCCAGCTCATGGCTGATGGACGCGGCCTGACGGAGGTTCAGCACGAGCTTCTTCAGCTGGGCGTGCTTCTCGTCCCAGCGCCTGCGCAGCTCCTCGAAGCGGGCGAAGCGTTCGCGCCGGGCCTCGTGATAGGTGGCGAAGCCGCCGCCGTGCACCCAGGCGTCGGCGCCGGCCGGACCCGGTTCGACGGAGACGATCTTCTCAGCGGCGCGGGAGAGGAGTTCACGGTCGTGGGAGACGAAGAGGACCGTCTTGCGGGTCTCCTTCAGGCGCTCCTCCAGCCAGCGCTTGCCGGGCACGTCGAGGTAGTTGTCCGGCTCGTCGAGCAGCAGCACCTCGTCGGTGCCGCGGAACAGGGACTCCAGGACCAGCCGCTTCTGCTCGCCGCCGGACAGGGTGCGCACCTGCCGCCACTGCGCCCGCTCGTAGGGCACGCCGAGCGCGGCCGTGGTGCACATGTCCCACAGCGTCTCGGCCTCGTAGCCGCGCACCTCGGCCCAGTCGGCGAGGGCCTGCGCGTACTGCAGCTGGGCGGCCTCGTCGTCGACGGTCATGATCGCGTGCTCGGCCTTGTCGACGGCCCGCGCGGCCTCCCGGATTCGGGGCGGTGCGACGGACACGAGCAGGTCGCGCACGGTCGTCTCGTCCCGTACGGACCCGACGAACTGGCGCATCACGCCCAGGCCGCCACTCACGGTGACCGTGCCGCCGTGCGGCTTCAGCTCGCCGGAGATCAGCCGGAGCAGGGTGGTCTTGCCCGCGCCGTTGGGGCCGACCAGGGCGACGGCGGCGCCCTCGCCCACCCGGAAGGACACATCGCCGAGCAGGGCCCTCCCGTCGGGGAGGTAGTACTCGAGGTGCGCGGCTTCCAGATGTCCCATGGGGACGCATTCTGCGGGGCACCCCCCACCTGCGCAAACCGTTATCCGGCCGCGTCCCCTGGCCTGGGCCGGTGCGGACGAAGGGCGCCGAGGCCGGTCCGGCCCAGCGGCTGCGGCCGCCCCGTCGGGCCGCCCTCCCCCGCCGGCACCACGACCGCCCCCGCCCAGGACAGGGCCTTCCAGCCGTCGGACGGGGAGCCCTCCAAAACGACCACACCGGTGTTGTCCAGCGGGCGGTCCGCGGCGAAGGGGATGTCGACGTTGTCGGCGCGGGCGGCCGTCCACATCCGGATCGCCGCGCCGTGGCTGACCATGGCCACGGTCGAGGCGCCGCTCCCCGCGGCCTCGGCGATCACGGCGTCGTAGCGCCCCAGCACCTCCGCGCCGCTCTCCCCGCCCGGCATCCGGAGCCCGGTGTCGCCGGCCGCCCACGCGAACACGATCTCCATGTAGAGCCGGCCGCGCTCCGAGTCGCCGGGAAGCATCTCCAGGTCCCCGGCGGACACCTCGCGGATGCCGTCCCGGACGAGCACGTCGAGACGGCGGGCGGCCGCCAGCGGGGCCGCCGTCAGCTGCGTACGGATCAGGGTGGAGGCGTAGACGGCCTCGATGCCCTCGTCCACGAGCGCCCGCGGCAGCGCGGCGGCCTGCCGCTCCCCGAGCGCGGTCAGACCGGGCCCGGGTACGGCGGTGTCCAGCAGGAAGTCGACGTTGGACGGGGTCTGGCCGTGGCGGACGAGGAGCAGGCGCATTCGGGCTTCCTCTCACTCGTTCGCACCGCCGGCGCACGAAAAGGGCCACTTCAGGGTACCCGCCCCGGCATGAGCCCAGACGTCGATCTCACTGTCCCGAAGCCCGGCCGGCACATCCTGCGCGACCGGCTGCTCGGCCTCGACTCCCGTCTCTTCGAGAGCGCCGCCGAGCGGCACTGGCCCGGTGCCGAGCGCGTGCTGCCGCGGCTGAGCCGGAGCGCGAACCACGGGGTGCTGTGGTTCGCGACCGCGGCGGCGATGTCGGCGGTCCGCACACCGCGCGCCCGCCGGGCGGCCGTCCGCGGCATCGCCTCCCTGGGCCTGGCCTCGCTGGCCATCAACACCCTCGGCAAGCGTTCGGTGCGCCGCCCCCGGCCCGTCCTGGATCCGGTCCCGCTGGTGCGGCAGCTGAAGCGGCAGCCGATCACCACGTCGTTCCCGTCCGGGCACTCGGCGTCGGCGGCCGCCTTCGCGACCGGGGTGGCCCTGGAGTCCCCGGCCTGGGGCGCGGTGATCGCGCCGGTGGCGTTCTCGGTCGCCATGTCCCGTATCTACACCGGCGTCCACTTCCCCAGCGACGTCCTCGCGGGAGCCGCCCTCGGCGCGGGCGCCGCGTTCGCCGTACGGGGCCTGGTGCCGACGCGCGCCCAGCTCACCCCGCCGGCCCGGCCGCGCGCGGACCCCCCGGCGCTGCCCGACGGCGACGGCCTGGTGGTCGTCGCCAACCGGGCCTCGGGCACCGCCGACCGGGTGCGCGCGCTGCGGGACACGCTGCCGAAGGCGGAGGTCGTCGAGTGCGAACCGGAGGACATGAGCGTCGAGTTGGAGAAGGCGGCCGCGCGGGCCCGGGCCCTCGGGGTGTGCGGCGGCGACGGCACGGTGAACGCGGCCGCGGCGGCCGCCCTGCGCCACGGCCTGCCGCTCGCGGTGCTGCCCGGCGGCACCCTCAACCACTTCGCGTACGACCTGGGCGTCGAGGACGTACGGGACGTGGGTCGGGCGGTCCGCCATGGCGAGGCCGTACGGGTGGACGTGGGCCGGTTCGTCTCCGGGCACCAGGAGGGCATCTTCCTCAACACGCTCAGTCTGGGCGTCTATCCGGAGCTGGTGCGCGAGCGGGACAAGTGGTCGCACCGCATCGGCGGCCGGCCCGCCGGGGTGCTCGGCGCGCTGCGCGTGCTGCGCGCCGGCCGGCATCCGCTGGAGGTCGAACTCGACGGCCGGAGCAGGCCGTTGTGGCTGCTGTTCGTCGGCAACTGCACCTACCACCGCGTGGGTCTCACACCCGGGCGGCGCATGGATCTTGCGGACGGCCTGCTGGACGTGCGTGTGGTGCACGGCGACCGCCGACCCGCGCTACGGCTGCTGGCGGCCGCCGTGGCGGGCCCGCTGACCAGCTCCTCGACCCATCGGGCGGTCAAGCTGCGACGGCTGCGCATCACCGGTGTCGCACCTGGCACACCCCTTGCGTACGACGGTGAAGTCACCACGGCGGCGGGCGAGGTGGCGGTGGAGAAGCTGCCCGTGGGGCTGATCGTGTACCGCCCGGCGCACCCGGAGTGGTCCCTGATCTGATCACCTGTCAGTCCACATGACGAAACAAGGGTCTCATCATTCGGCACGGGCGCTTACCGTGGTGCGTACCGCAGAGCGAGAAGGGGTTGCCATGCCGAAGCCTCAGGAGACCGCCGTCTACACCCACGGGCACCACGAGTCGGTGCTGCGTTCGCACACCTGGCGGACCGCCGCCAACTCGGCGGCCTATCTGCTCGGTTCGCTCAAGCCCCATATGAAGATCCTGGACATCGGCTGCGGCCCCGGGACCATCACCGCCGACCTGGCGGCACTGGTCCCCGACGGGCATGTCACCGGCGTCGACCACGCGCCCGGGATCCTCGACCGGGCCCGGGCCACGGCCGCCGAACGCGGCCTGGCGAACGTGGACTTCGCGGTCGCCGACGTGCACGCCCTGGACCACCCGGACGACACGTTCTGCGTGGTCCATGCGCACCAGGTGCTGCAGCACGTCGGCGACCCGGTGCAGGCGCTGCGCGAGATGCGCCGGGTCACGAAACCCGGCGGGTTCATCGCCGTACGAGACTCTGACTACGCGGCGATGACCTGGTACCCGCAGGTGCCGGGGCTGGACGACTGGCTGGACCTGTACCGCCGGGTCGCCCGTGCCAACGGCGGTGAGCCGGACGCCGGCCGGCGGCTGAAGTCCTGGGCGCTGGCCGCCGGGCTGACGGACATCACGGCCACTTCCAGCACCTGGACGTTCGCCACGTCACAGGAGCGCGCGTGGTGGAGCGCTCTGTGGGCGGACCGCACCGTCGACTCCGCGTACGCGGACCGCGCGACCGAGGCCGGTCATGCGACCGCCGGGCAGTTGCGGGCCGTTTCGGAGGCCTGGCGGGAATGGGGACAGCGGGAGGACGGCTGGTTCGCCGTACTGCACGGAGAGATCCTCTGCCGCAAGCAGGGCTGATCCGGGGCAGCGACCCGGCCGGGGTCGGCACGCGTCACCGCTCCTCCTCCGACAGGTCATCGGTGAACGAGTACGCCGCCCAGGGTCCGGTGAGTTCCACCCGCATGCCCGGCGCTTCGTCCTTCGTACGGTCGACCAGTTCCACGAATTCCTCGGACCGGGAACGCGGCACCAGATAGGCCCCGTTGAGCACGTTCTCTCCCGGGTCACCGGAGGGCGCCGCGTTCTGCGGGGCGTGCAGCCGGGATTCCTCGGCATGCCGGGAAAGCAGTGTGTGCAGCCGGTTCGCGAATTCCTCGGCCGTCCGCCACCTGTCCTCGTGGCGCTGGTCCGACGGCTCCGGCTCCGGCTCCAGGAACACTTTCACGCCCCACTCCACCCGGCCCTCCAGCCGGTCGAGGGTGCGCCGGAAGTCGTCCTCGCGCTCCTCGATCATCACGCGTACGGCGCTGTCGTCCCGGAAGACGGTGGCGGGCCGGAGCGGCAGGGGCGTGGTGACGGTGGTGAGCGCGTCGATCACGCCCTGGTGGGCGCGGCCGGTCGCGCTCCGCCAGTCCGGGTCCGCCAGATGGGCACGGAGCGGCAGCTCGGCGAAGTCACCCTCCGGGACCGTGCTGACGACCGCGACCAGGCCGTGGTGTCTCAGCAGTCCCGGCGGGGTGCCCCCGACGCCCGTCAGCTGGGACTGCAGGGCCGCGTCGAACGGGCGGCAGATCGCGTAGACATACCGCAGACCGGTCATCCCGCTCATGGAGCCTCCTTCTGACCCGCTCCAGGACGGCGTCGTCCTCGCTCAGCGTACGACCGCCTCCTCCACCAGCAGCCGGCCGGCCGCCGCGATCGCCTCGGCGTCGATGCCCGCCGCGTGCAGCTGCTGGTCCGGCGCGGCCGAGCCCGGCATCGTACGGACCGCGAGGCGGACCAGGCGCGGCACGGGCCTGCCGTCGGAGAACGCGTCGAGGACGGCGTCCCCGAGGCCGCCCTCCTCGTGGTGGTCCTCGACGGTGAGCAGACAGCCCGTCTCCTGCGCCGCCTGCCGCAGCGTGCGCCGGTCGACCGGCTTGACGGAGTACAGGTCGACGATCCTGATCCGGATGTCCTCGGTCTCCAGCGTGTCGGCCGCGGCCAGCGCCTCGTGCACGGTGACCCCGGCCGCGACCACGGTCAGCCGGTCCTCTTCGGAGGAGCGCAGCACCTTGCTGCCGCCGACCGGGAACTCCTCGTCCGGGTGGTAGACGACCGGGCTCTCGCCGCGCGTGGTGCGCAGATAGCGGATGCCGTCCAGGCCGGCCATGGCGCCCACGAGCTTCGCGGTCTGGTTGCCGTCGCACGGGTAGAGCACGGTCGAGCCGTACACCGCCCGGAACATCGCCAGGTCTTCCAGGCCCATCTGGGAGGGCCCGTCCTGACCGATCGCCACGCCCGCGTGCGAGCCGATCAGGTTGATGCCGGCTCCGCTGATCGAGGCCATGCGCACGAAATCGTACGCGCGCGTGAAGAAGGCGGCGAAGGTCGAGGCGAACGGCACCCAGCCGCGCGCGGCGATGCCGACGGCGCAGGCGACCAGCTGCTGTTCGGCGATGTAGCACTCGAAGAAGCGGTCGGGGTGCTCCTTGGCGAAGTACTCGGTACGGGTGGAGTCGCCGACCTCGCCGTCCAGGGCGACGACGTCGCCGCGGGCCGTGCCGAGCGCGGCGAGCGCCTTGCCGAAGGCGTCCCGGGTGGCGACCTTGTCGCCCCTGTCGTAGCGCGGGAGTTCGAGCGCCTCGGTGCCGACGGAGTGCAGCATCCGGGCGCCGAGCGGCTCCTGCACCCGGACATGGAGATCGCGCGGACCGCCCAGCTCGGCGACCGCCTCCTCCGGGTCGGGCAGCGGCTTGCCGTGCAGGCCCTCGCGGTCCTCGACGGAGGCGACGCCCTTGCCCTTGAGGGTGCGGGCGAGGATCACGGTGGGCTGCCCGCTCGTGGACTCGGCCTCGCGGTAGGCGCGGTCGACCGCCTCCAGGTCATGGCCGTCGATCTCCACGGTGTGCCAGCCGAAGCCCTGGAAGCGCCGCGCGTAGGCGTCCAGGTCGTGGCCGTGCCGGGTGGGGCCGCGCTGGCCGAGCCGGTTCACGTCCACGATCGCGATCAGGTTGTCCAAATGCTCGTACGATGCCTGCTCGGCGGCCTCCCAGATGGAGCCCTCGGCCAGCTCGCTGTCACCGCACAGCACCCATACGCGGTATTGGGTGCGGTCCAGCCGCTTGCCGGCCAGCGCGATGCCGACGCCGACCGGCAGGCCCTGGCCGAGCGAGCCGGTGGCCGTCTCCACCCAGGGCAGCCGCCGTGACGTCGGATGCCCCTCAAGGCGGCTGCCGAGCCTGCGGAAGGTGAGCAGTTCGGTGTCGTCGACGACACCGGCCGCCTTGTACATGGAGTACAGCAGCGGCGAGGCATGCCCCTTGGACAGCACGAGGCGGTCGTTGCCCGGGTGGGACGGGCGGTCGAAGTCGTAGCGCAGATGGCGGGCGAGCAGCACCGCCATCAGGTCGGCGGCGGACATGGACGACGTCGGGTGCCCGGACCTCGCGGCAGCGGCGGCCCGCACACTGTCCACCCGCAACTGCTGGGCTACTTCGGCCAGTTCGGCGAGTTCGGCGGTGTTCATGAGTCTCCTTCCGCGGGGATGTCGGCGCGCTTCACAGGGCCGGGGGTGAGGTGGTACTCCGGACCGCTGGGTACTCGGGCCAGTTCCGGAGAGGCCGTGTCGAGGGGCACGGACCAGGACCGGACGAGCCCCAACTGGGTTCCCTGGGGCGGCAGTACGGCGTCCAGGAGCCAGTCGGCGGCGACGCGGACGCGGTTGGGGCCGGCGGGCAGCGCCGCGAGGTGGTAGCCGCGGGCGACCGCGGCGGCCGGCAGACCGGACAGGGGCACGCCCAGCGGGTCGGCGGCTGCCTCGGTGCCGCCCAGATCCACCACGAAGCCCAGGTCGCGATGGCGGTACGGGCGGCTCTCCCCGATGCCGAGCGAGGCGGCCACATTGTGCGCGGCGACCTTTCCCTGCCGCCAGGCGTGCTGTGCCGTCATCGGCGTGAACGTCCCGGGGTTGGTCAGGTCGGGCACGGCGGCCGCGTCCCCGCAGGCGAACACCCCTGCCCCGCCGGGCACTTGCAGATAGGGGTCGACGATGAGCCGGCCCCGCTCCAGCGGCCGCCCGGTGGCCTCGACGAGCGGATCGGGCCGCACGCCCACGCACCAGACCAGGGACCGCGTCTCGACGAACTCCCCGTCGCTGAGCAGGACTCCGTCATGGGTGGCCTCCTTCACGGAGGTGCCCGTGCGGACCTCGACGCCCCGCCGCCGCAGCACGCGGTCGGCCGAGATCGAGAGCCGCTCGTCCATCCCGGGCAGCACATGCGATGCGACGTCCAGGAGCAGCCAGCGCGGGCGCACCCCGGCCGGCAGCGCATTCCTGCGCGCCAGATCCATGGTGAGCAACTGCATCTGCGCGGCCACCTCGGTACCGGTGTAGCCCGCGCCGACCACCACGAAGGTGCACCGGGCCGCGGCGCTCTTGGGGTCGTCGGAGCTGGCGGCGAGCTCCAGCTGCCGGGTCACGTGGTCACGCAGGTACAGCGCCTCGGGCATGCCGCGGAAGCCGTGCGCGTGCTCGGCGACGCCGGGGACCGGCAACAGCTTGTTGACACTGCCGACGGCGAGCACGAGCCGGTCGTAGCCCAGGGTGCCTACGCCGCCCTCCGGGTCCGTGTAGTGCACGGTGCGCCCGTCGAGGTCGACGTGGCCCGCCTCGCCCAGCACCGGGCGCACGTCGCGCAGGGTGCCGCGGAGGGAGACGGTGACCCGGCGTGGCTCCAGGATGCCCGCGGCGACCTGGGGCAGCAGGGGGAGATACAGGAAGTAGTCGGTCGGGTTCAGCAGGGTGACATCGGCCCGCTGCCTGGTCAGCCGGGAGAGGATGCGGGCCGTGCGGTACCCGGCGAAACCGGCGCCGACGATCACGATGCGGGGTCGACTCACAGTACGCCTCCGGCGGTGTGGCTCGTCCGAGGCATACCGCGTCCCCCTGACCGGGGCGCCCAAACGTCCATACATCGGGGCCCGGGTGGTGCGGGCGGGACACCCGGCCGGTCTCACGCCCGGTGGTGCGGCGCCTCGGGGTCGGTGCCGGGCCAGCGCGGCGGCTCCGACGGCATGGGCGGGTAGGGCGTCGGGTGCGGGTGGCTCGGCCTGGCCATGCCGCGCAGCGCGTAGGCGATCACGCCGAGGATCGTCGCGGTGATCAGAGCCGCCGCCCAGCCCGGCAGGCCGGTCGCCAGGGCCAGCCCGAGGGCGAGGGCGAGAGCACCGCCCGCATACAGGGCGACGGCGCCGGACGCGCCGTACAGCAGGGCCGTACGGCGCTGCTTGCGCGTCTGCTCGCGCAGCTCGTCGCGCACGGTCTCGCGTGCCACCTGCGCCAGCTCGTCCACCAGCTCTTTGTCCAGGTGTGCAAGGTGATCCAAGGGCTCCATGCGGCCCGTGTACCCCTGCCCACGGGACCGTAACGCGGCCGCCGGGCGGGTCGCCGTCGCCCCGTCCTCACGCGGTCGATCCGCCGAAGCGATCTCCTCCTGCGGCCGCCGGAACTAGGCTCGTGCGCATGGAGATTCTGGGCGCCTCGCTGCGCATCTGCGTCGACGACCTCGAAGCCGCGGTCCCCTTCTACGAACGCCTCGCGGGCAGTAGAGCTCTCCGGTTCGAGCGCGGCGGTGTCCAGGTCGCCGCGGTCGGCTCCTTCCTGCTGATGAGCGGCCCCGAGGCCGAGCTGGAGGTGCTGCGCAAGGTGGCGGCGACGATAGCCGTCAAGGACGTCGAGGACGCCCACCGGACACTGGCCGAGCTGGGCGCCCGTATCGTCGCGGGGCCGGTCGCGACGCCGGCGGGCCGCAATCTGATCGCGATGCATCCCGACGGGGCGATCTTCGAGTACGTGGACCACGGGGGCTGAGCCCCGGCGGTGCCCCCGGCCGGGTCAGGACGTGTCGGGGCGCATACGGAAGTCGTGGCGGCCGGGCAGCGGATCGTCGCCGAGGCGGGCCCACAGCCGGTGGACCACGGCGGCTGAGCCCCGGCAGTGCCCCCGGCCGGGTCAGGGCGTGTCGGGGCGCATCCGGAAGTCGTGGCGGCCGGGCAGCGGATCGTCGCCGAGGCGGGCCCACAGCCGGTGGACCACGGCGGCTGAGCCCCGGCAGTGCCCCCGGCCGGATCAGGGCGTGTCGGGGCGCATCCGGAAGTCGTGGCGGCCGGGCAGCGGATCGTCGCCGAGGCGGGCCCACAGCCGGTGGACCACGGCGGCTGAGC
>NZ_JBFAIQ010000002.1:376005-421338 GCF_040654755.1 Streptomyces sp. NPDC050625 | reverse complement strand
CCCCGGCAGTGCCCCCGGCCGGATCAGGGCGTGTCGGGGCGCATACGGAAGTCGTGGCGGCCGGGCAGCGGATCGTCGCCGAGGCGGGCCCACAGCCGGCCGATCGTCTCGTCCCCCTCCCGCAGGTCGGCCACCTCGAAGCCGTCGTCGAAGACGGCCCTGGCCTCCTCGCGCCGGCCCTCCACGAGCAGCAGCTCGGCCTCCAGGAGCCGGAACCGGCCCCGCTCCCGGACGGCCGGAAGCAGCCGCTCCCACACGGCACGCGCCTGGGCCGCTCGCCGGACCCTGAGCAGTGCGTGCAGGGTCTCGCGGCCGAGCGCGGCGGTGGCGGCCGTCCACAGGCCGCCGTCGTCGCGCCGCTCCTGGCACAGGTCGTCGAATGCCTCGGCGTACCGGTCGGCGGCCCGCTCGTGGTGGCCGGACTCCTGGTCGGCCACGGCCAGACAGCGCAGCAGCGGCCACAGCGAGGGCGCGAGCGGCAGGGCGCGCTCCCAGCTGCGCACCGCCTGCGCCCGGTCGCCGGAGTGCCACTGGGCGACGCCGAGGTGGTACTCGGTGAGCGGGGTGGCGGGCGCGGTCTCCAGCATGTCCCGCCAGTGCGCGGCGACGAGCGTCTGGCCGGGCGGCCGCACCCGGCGCGGTTCGGGCAGGGACCCGGAGCGCAGCAGCTCCAGCCAGGGCGTCTGGGCATCGCCCAGCGTGGCCTCGTCGAACGGAGTGCCGGGCAGCTTCAGATCGCCGCGCAGCACCTCCAGCGCGCCCCAGCCGGAGCCGGTGGCGAGCCGCTCGCCCGGTTCGGTGTCGGCGCACGGCTTCCAGGCCGCGTACGCGGCATCGACGTCCGCGCGCGGCAGGGCCGTCTCCAGCCGTGCCTCCGCCGTGCGCAGCACCGAGGGCCACTCGCCCCGCGGCGGCGCGTCGAACGGCCCGTACGCCTCCAGCCAGGACACCTCGCTCTCCGCCTCCAGCCGCACATGCTCCAGCTGGGTGCGGGCGAGCCCGGCCTGGATCTCGCAGTAGCCGCCGGTACCGGGTTCGGTGAGCCACTCCTGCCAGCGCCGGCCGCCCGGCCCCGAGCCCCACACGAACAGCTTGCGGCCGCGCAGCGCATCGGTCGAGGTCTGCACCAGCCCGTGCCCGTCCGCGTCGAGCGCGGCGATCCAGCGCCGCCGGCCGTCCGGCACCTCGTAGAAGTAGTCGGCGGCGTAAGGGCTGTTGAGCGGGTACGTGCGGTCGATGCCGTCGTACGACGGGACGGGCACCCGGTGCAGTCGGCGCTCGTAGCCGAAGTGCCAGGCCTCCTCGGCCGGGGCGAGCACCCGACACTCCTCGGGCACGGCGATGTTGGACCACCAGTAGGTGGGCACGGGCCGCTCGTGGGGGTTGCGGATCCGGACGCCGACGTACAGGAAGTCGGAGCCGTCGGGCAGCCACAGGTCGACCTGGAAGGGCAGGTCGCGCAGCCGCTCCCACTCCCACAGGCGCAGCATCTGGCCGCCGTCGGGGGCGGGGACGCGGGCGGCGTGCAGGGGTGCGCAGGAGAGGGTGGTGTGGCCGGTGGCGCCGATGTTCCACTCGATGCCGCCGGAGTACCAGGCGCCGTTGAGGGCGAAGTTCGCGGGCTGGAACACCGGGTTGCGGTAGAGGAGTTCACGGCCGGACGGCAGCTGGACCAGCGACACGACGCGGCCGCCGAGGCCGGGCAGGACCGTGGCGCGCAGCCGGTCGTTCTCGATCACGAGCGCGTCGACGGCACGGGGTTCGCGCACTCTTCCGTACCCGTCCCGGACGCGCACGGGCAGCAGACTGCGCAGCGGCTCGTAACCGAGCTGCCGGGCCATGTCCCGGGGCAGGTCCCCCCGGTCGCGGTCCTCGATGCGGTGGACCTCGTCGAGCGGCCGCAACGGGGGCAGCGGGTTGTCCGTTCCCAACTCCGCGGCGGGCAGGGTCAGTACGTCACGTCGGATCGTCGTCACGATCACCATGGAACCCGCCGACCGCCGAACCGGCCAGGGGACGTACCGGTCAGGATTCCGCAAAGGCCGCCACGAGGCCGGGTCGGAGGGGGCGTCGGGGGCCGTGAAATTTTGTGTGGGGGTGCGTCCCGCCGACGTACAGTCGGTCGTCCATCGGTATCGGCAAGGGACGGAACGGCGCAATGAGCGAGCAGCACACCTACCGGGTCATCGTGCGGGGCACCTGGGACGGGCTGAGCGACGAGAGCCGGGAGCGGCTGCTGGCCGGGGCGGCCGAGCACGGGCTGACCAGCATGCGGTTCACCGAGGAGGGCACGCTGTCGTACGAGCCGTCGCCGCTGAAGCACTTCTCGATGCGGTACGTGGTGGTGTCGGACGCGGCCGACGGCGAGGAGATGGCGGCGGCGATCGCCGAGGACCGCGCCGAGACCACGCTGCGGGGCCTCGGCCACGGCTTCACGGGTCTGAAGTCGACGGTCACCGACCTCGACACCATGAAGATCAACCGGAAGCCCGCATCTCGGCGGTGATCGCCCACCGCTCGTGGTCCCGCCAGGCGCCGTCGATGTAGATCATGTCGGGCGAGAAGCCCTCGTGCCGGAAGCCGGCGCCGCGGGCGAGGGCGATGGAGGCGGCATTGCCGGGCTGTGCGTTGATCTCCAGCCGGTGCAGCCGCATCGGTCCGAAGGCATGGCCGATCACCAGGTCCAGGCCCTCGCGCATCAGCCCGCGCCCGGCCGCGTGCGCGAAGGCGCCGTAGCCGAGGGCGCCGCACTGGAAGCCGCCCCCGACGATGTTGTTGATGTTGATGAACCCGGCGATGGCCCCGCTGTCCTTCTCGCAGACCAGGAAGCCGGCCTTGGTCGGGTCCTCGATCAGCCGCCCCGCGTAGGCGGCGTACGCCTCCTCCGTGGCCGGCGGGAACAGCCACGGGTGGTGCAGGTCCTTGCTCTCCCGGGCCCGGGCCGCGAACTCCGGACCGTCGTCGTAGGTGAAGTGGCGTATACCGACGCGGGGGCCTTCGGCGAGATAGCGGGATGCGGTGTGCGGCATCTCGCCACCCTACGGCCTGGCCGAGGAGCCCGCCGCCGGACGCGACCTTCCGGGTGAGGATCAGCGCAGGGCGGGCTCGTCCAGCGTCAACGTGCCCGCGTCCGCGTCGAGTTCTGCCGCCGACCCGAACGGGATCGTCGACGCCCCCTCGCAGTGGCCGAATCCGAGCTCCTCCAGCACGGGCACCCCGAGGCCGCCGAGCCGGTCGGCGAGCACGGCCCGCACCCGCTCATAGGGTCCGCAGCCGCTCCAGGACCCGAGCCCGATCCCCGAGACCCCGTCCAGCCAGCCGGTGCGCAGCAGCTGGGTCAGCAGCCGGTCGATCCTGTACGGCTGTTCGCCGACGTCCTCGATCATCAGCAGCCCGCCCCGGGCACCCGGGTGGGCGTGGGGTGTGCCGAGGTCGCTGGCGAGCATGCTCAGACAGCCGCCGAGCGTGACCCCCCGGGCCCGCCCCGGCACGAGGGCCGTACCGCGGGAGGTGAGGGTGCGCACCGTCTCCGGGGCGAAGAGCGTGGCCCGCAGATGCTCGCGCGCCCGCTCGTTCTTGATGAAGTCGACACCGGCAGCCGCCGGGCCGTGCAGGGTGACCAGGCCCAGCCGGGTGGCGAAGGCCTGGTGCAGGACGGTGATGTCGCTGAAGCCCACGAACACCTTGGGCCCGGCGGCGCGCATCGCCTCCCAGTCGAGGAGGTCGACCATGCGCTGTGCGCCGTAGCCGCCGCGGGCGCAGAACACGGCGTCCACGGACGGGTCGCACCAGGCGCGCTCCAGGTCCGCGGCGCGGTCGGCGTCGGCGCCCGCCAGATGGCCGAGGTCCGCGTGCACGTCCAGGGCGTGGGGGGCGAGAACCGGTTCCAGGTCCCACCCGCGCAGCAGGTCGAGACCGGCCTGCAGGCGCTCCTCGGCGACCGGTCCGCTGGGAGCGACCACGGCCACCCGGGCGCCCGGGGCCAGCCGGGACGGCCGTCGGAGTCGTTTCACTTGGCCAGCTCCAGCTTCGGTACTCCGGGCGGGTTCAGCCCGAACACCTGAGCGTACAGCGAGAGCTCCGCCTCCAGCGCGCGCACCAGGGTGTCGGCCCGCCGGAACCCGTGTCCCTCCCCCTCGAAGGCGATGTACGCGTGCGGCACCCGCCGCCCCTCGATGCGGGCGAGGAAGCGCTCGCACTGCGCGGGCGGGCAGATGACGTCGTCCAGGCCCTGGAGCAGCAGGAAGGGCGCGGTGAGCCGGTCGGCGTGCTCGACGGGCGAGCGCTGCGCATACCGGCCCGGGACCTCGGCGAGCGGCCCGACCAGGCTCTCCAGGTACCGGGACTCGAAGTCATGGGTCTCCCCGGAGCCCCAGGACGCGAGGTCCAGCACGGGATAGCGGATCGTGCCGCAGGCGTAGACGTCGGTCGCGGTCAGGGAGACCGCGGTGGTCCAGCCGCCGGCGCTGCCGCCCCGGATCGCGAGCCGGGCCCGGTCGGCGGTGCCCTCGTCGGCGAGGGCCAGCGCCACCGCCGCGCAGTCCTCGACGTCCACGACGCCCCACTGCTCGCGCAGCCGCTCGCGGTACGCGCGGCCGTACCCGGTCGAGCCGCCGTAGTTCACCTCGGCGACCCCGATGCCGCGCGAGGTGAAGTAGGCGATGTCCAGGTCGAGCACCAGTGGCGCCCGGCCGGTGGGTCCGCCGTGCGCCCAGACGACATACGGCGGCAGCTCACCGGGTGGGGCGACGCAGCCGGGATGGTGGGGCGGGTAGATGTGGGCGTGCACCTCGCGTCCCTCGGGTCCGGTGAAGGTGCGGATCTGCGGTTCGGGGTAGAAGGCGGGGTCCACCGGGTCCTGGTGCGGGGCACCGGCCACCCGGGCCCGGCCGGTCCGTATGTCCAGCTCCACGACCTCGTACGCGCTGCGCGGGCTGGCGCCGACGCCGACGACCCGCTCCCCGTGCACCGCGAGCGTGGGCGTGAACTCGGTCCATGGCCCGGCGGCGTCGACCACCTCGCCGGTCTCCGGGTCCAGTATCCCGAGGGCGGTGGTGCCGCGGCCGTGCACGACGGCGATCAGCCCGCTGCGCAGCGGGGCGAACCAGCGGTGGCCGAGCTTCCACAGCGGTCCGCCGAACTCCTCCTCGCGCGGGCACAGCGGTTCGCCGTCGCGGTAGAGGTTCCACCAGCCGCCGCGGTCGCTCGCGTAGAGCAGACGGCCGTCCGCCGACCACTCGACCTGGGCGACGGCCTCCTCGGCTCCCCCGGCCACCGTCCGCGCCCCGTGCAGCGTGCCGTCGTCGCCGATCTCGGCCAGGACCAGCTCCGTGCCGTCCCACGGCATCCGCGGATGGTCCCAGGCGAGCCAGGCGGCGCGCCGCCCGTCGGGCGAGATCCGGGGGCCGGTGACGAACCGGTGGCGTTCCTCGGTGAGTTCACGTACGGCGCCCCGGTCCGCTGCCGCCGATCCGTCCAGGGGCACCGCGGCCAGGACCCGGCGCAGATCGCCGGGGCCCTCTCCCGTGAACTCCTCCAGCACGCACCACACTTCGCCGCGTCGCAGGTCCAACTGCGGCTCCGCCCAGCGCAGTCCACCGCCCACGGAGGAGACGGGGGTCAGCGGGCGCGGCTCGCCGCCGGGCTCGTACGCGTACAGCCGCTGGTCCGCGAAGTGCGTGAACACCACGAACGGCGCCTCGCCCCGCACGGTCCCGGCCCACGGCCGTCCGCCGTACTCGACGACCCGGCTGCGCACGTTCCACGGAGCGGCCAGGACGGACTCCTCCCGGCCGTCCGCCCGCCTGCGCACCAGCGTCCGGCGGCCGTTCTCCTCGGGCCGCGGCTCGGTCCACCACGTCTCGTCCCCGACGAAGTCGACCCACTCGGGGGATCCGTCGTGCGCGGCGGCCAGGGCCGCGTCGACGGGCGAGGGCCAGGAACCGTACGCCAGGGTCCGCACGTCGTCTTCCACCGCCTCTAGGCCGTCCGCAGGAAGCGGTCGAGGACCCGGACGCCGAAGTGCAGCGCCTCGACCGGGACGCGTTCGTCGACCCCGTGGAACATCGCCTGGTAGTCGAAGCCCTCGGGGAGCCTCAGCGGTGTGAAGCCGTACCCGGTGATGCCCAGCCGTGAGAACTGCTTGGCGTCCGTGCCGCCCGACATGCAGAACGGCACCACGTGCCCCTCGGGCGCGAACTCCTGCACGGCGGCACGCATCTTCGCGTACGTCGGCGAGTCCACCGGGGCCTGCAGGGCGACCTCCCGGTGGTGGAACTCCCACTCCACGTCGGGTCCGGTCAGCCGGTCGAGCGTCGAACGGAACTCGTCCTCGCCGCCGGGCAGATACCGCCCGTCGACGTAGGCGACCGCCTCCCCGGGGATGACGTTGACCTTGTAACCGGCCTCCAGCATCGTCGGGTTGGCGCTGTTGCGGACGGTGGCCTCGACGAGCTTCGCGGCCGGGCCGAGCTTGTCCAGGAGCCGGTCCACGTCGCTCAGGTCCGCCTCGATGCCGTACAGGGCCGCGAGTTCGGTGAGGGAGGCCCGCACGGTCGGGGTGAGCCTCAGCGGCCACTCGTGCGCGCCGATCCGGGTGATCGCGGCGGCGAGCCGGGTCACCGCGTTCTCCCGGTTGACCTTGGAGCCGTGCCCGGCCCGCCCGCGCGCGGTGAGCTTCAGCCAGCCGGTGCCGCGCTCGCCCGCGGCGATGGGGTAGATCTGCCGTCCGGTCCCGTCGTGGAAGGTGTACGCGCCCGACTCGCTGACGCCCTCCGTACAGCCCTCGAACAGCGCGCCGTGCCGGTCGGCCAGGAACCCGGAGCCGTCCTCGGCGCTGGCCTCCTCGTCGGCGGTGAACGCGACCACGATGTCGCGCCGGGGCCGTACGCCTTCCCGGGCCCAGGCCCGTACGACCGCCAGGACCATCGCGTCCATGTTCTTCATGTCGACCGCGCCCCGGCCCCACACGACCCCGTCGCGGACCTCCCCGGAGAACGGGTGCACACTCCAGTCCTCGGCCCGCGCGGGCACCACGTCGAGGTGTCCGTGCACGAGCAGCGCGTCGGCGGACGGGTCGGTGCCCTCGATCCGGGCGACGACGTTGGTCCGCCCGGCGGTGCGCTCCAGCATCGAGGGCTCGAGACCGGCCCCGGCCAGCTGCTCGGCGGCGTACTCGGCGGCCGGCCGCTCGCGGCAGTCCCCGCCGCCCCGGTTGGTCGTGTCGATCCGGATCAGTTCCGAGGTGAACCGGACGACCTCGTCCAGCGCCTGCGCGTCAGCCATACTGCTCCTCCACCGCGGCCGAGACGATCGTGGTGACCGCCTTGAACGTCCGGATCCCCTCGTACATGGTGCCGCTGGTGTACGCCACCTTCCGCTCCCCGACCCGTGCGACCCCCGGTACGACGGTCGCGGCCTGCGCCAGGTGCTCGGCGTCGAATTCCAGGGCGATGGTGAACGGCCCGCCCCGCACCGGCTCGTGACGCACCGCCAGCGCGGCCGCCTCCTTGGCCGCGGCGCGGATGTCGGCGGCGGTCCTGGCCGGGGTGCGGCACACGGCCGCATACCGCGACACATGGTCCTTGACCGCGACCTTGAGCGCCTCCGGGGCGTAGCCGAGCGCGTCCTCGCAGGCCACGTCGTCGCCGGTGACGAGCACGACGGGCACCCCGTACTCGGCGACGACATGCGCGTTCAGCAGCCCCTCACTGGCCCGTACGTCATTGAGCCACACCCCGGTGATGGAGTTCGCCAGGTAGGTGTGCGCGAGGACGCCCTCCGCGCCGGCGCCCGCGTGGTAGCCGACGAACGCGATGCCGTCCACGTCCCCGTGCTGCACGCCCTCCACCATGGACAGCGACTTGTGCCGCCCGGTGAGCATCCGCACCCGCTCGTCCAGCCGCTCCAGGAGCAGGTTGCGCATGGACGAGTGCGCCTCGTTGACGATCACCTCGTCCGCGCCGCCGTCGTAGAACCCGCGCACCGCGGCGTCGACGTCCGAGGTGAACATCGCCCGGCACCGCTCCCACTGCGGTGTCCCCGGCAGTACGTCCGCCGGCCAGGTGACACCCGTGGCGCCCTCCATGTCCGCAGAGATGAGGATCTTCATGCTCCGTCACGTTACGCGCGAACGGCGGGGCAGACCAGCAGGCGGGACCCGCGCCCGGGGCAGGGGCCGGGGACCCGGCCTACGCCACCCTGCCGCGGCCGGCCAGGACGAACCAGCGTGCGGGCAGGTCGATCCGGGTGCCGTCGGACATGTACTCGGTCTGGGGCAGGGTCGTTTCGCCGCTCGCGAGGATTTCGAGTCCCGCTTCCCCCAGCAGCTTCGGAATCTCCTCGTCCGACGCGTCGGCGGGCTTGAGCCCGTGCTGGAACACCCGGCGCAGCTTGGGCGGCGGCCCGCCGGGATCCGCCGCCGCGCGCTGCAGCACCTGCCGGGAGGCCGACGTGAGTTCGACGACGAACGCCCGCCCCCGGGCACCGATGATCTCGGCGACCGCGTCGGCCACCAGGGGCCGGGCCGACGGCTCGCTCTGATGGATGACGGCGCGCATGTACACGTTGCTGTCGCCGAGACGGGCGTGCAGCGCGCGCACCGCTTCGGTCTCGGTGAGGTCGAGTTGCTCGAACTCGACGGTGTCGCCGCCCGCCGCACGGCGGGCGTGGTCGATGGCGGCGTGCGAGAGATCGACGCCGACGGCCTTCGCGAACCGGGTGGCCAGATACCGCGTCTGGGTGCCGTTGCCGCAGCCGAGGTCGACGATGGCGCGCGCGTCGTCCGCATAGTGCAGAAGCAGTTCACTGTGCGGCACCGCCGTCAGTGAGGGGTCCGAGTCCCAGATCGCCTCACCCGGTCTGTCGGAAGTCTCCCGCCAGTAACTCTCCCAGGAATTGCGGTAGTCCGCCGAAATGTTCATATCCGCTCCCCACCGGTCGGTTCCGTGATCGGAGTATCGCGGTGAGCGGGCGCACGGCAAGAGGGAAGCGCCAACCTCCACCAGAACTTCCGGCCCGCGCACGCCCAGGGGCGCACTCTGTTTGGACGCGCGCCCCTCAGGTCCCGCCCCTCAGGTCCTGCGCCGAGGCGGTGTCAGGGACTGCTCGAACCACACGGTCTTGCGGTGCCCGGCAGCGCTGGCGCCCCACTCGCGGGCCAGGCGGCTGACCACGCGCAGGCCGCGGCCCGACTCGTCGTACACGCCCGCGCCGAGCAGGGCGGGCAGCTCCGGTTCGTCGTCCGTGACCTCGAACAGCAATGCGTCGGTGCGGACCAGCCGCAGCCCGATCCGGGCACCGCCCGCGTGCTGTACGGCATTGCTGACGACCTCGCTGATCAGCAGCTCCGCCGTGTCCACCGCGTCGTCGAGGCCCCACTCCAGCAGCTGGGCGCGGACCAGTCGACGGGCACGTGCCACCTCGCGCGGGTCGCAGGACAGGTGCCACTCGGCGACGTCCTCGGCCGGGATGCCGTTGAGCCGGGCCATGAGCAGCGCGACGTCGTCCTTGCGGCCGCCGCGCGTGTTCAGTGCCCGGATGATCGTGTCGCAGGCGTCGTCCATCGAGGCCGCGGGGTGTGCGGCCGACTCGCAGAGCGCGGCGAGGCCCTCGCCGATGTCGGCTCCGCGCACCTCCACCAGGCCGTCGGTGCACAGCACCAGCCGGTCCCCGGGCGAGACCGGCACGACGACGGCCTCGAAGGGGACGCCGCCCACTCCTATGGGCGCGCCGGTGGGCAGTTCGAGCAGTTCGCTGCTGCCGTCCTCGGCGCGTACCAGGACGGGCGGGATGTGCCCTGCGTTGGAGAGCTGCAGCTCACCGCGGATCGGGTCGTACACGGCGTACAGACAGGTGGCGAGGTAGTTCTCGCCGAGCCGTCGGGCCAGGTCGTCGAGATTGCGCAGCAGTTGGGCGGGCGGGGTCTCCATGGTGGCCATGGTCTGCACGGCCGTCCGCAACTGGCCCATCATCGCGGCGGAGTTGAGGCCGTGTCCCATGACGTCACCGACCACGAGAGCGGTGCGCGAGGCGGGCAGTTTGATGGTGTCGAACCAGTCGCCGCCGATCCGGCCGAGCCGGGTGCCGGGCAGATAGCGGGTGGCCACGTCACAGCCGGGCATGCGCGGGGTGACCTGCGGCAGCATGCTGTCCTGGAGGGTGTCGGCGACGTTCTCCTGGTACGTGTACATGCGGGCGTTGTCGAGCACGAGGCCTGCCCGGGCGGCGAGTTCGGCGCCGGTGGTCCGGTCCATGTCGTCGAAGGCCGCACGGTCGGGGCGGCGCATCAGCACCATGAAGCCGAGGACGACGTTGCGCGCCTTGAGCGGGACGATCAGGAGGGAGCGTCCGTTGATCAGCGGCCTGAGGTCGCGCTTCTCGAACTCGCCGGAAATGCGGTTGCCCAGCTCCTCGGTGACCCTCTCGATGAGGACCGGTTCGCCGGTGACCATGCACTTGTAGAACGGGGTGTGCTCGGGGAAGGCGAAGGTCTCGCCGACCGGCACGGTGTCGTCCCAGCGGCCGGGCTCGTCGTTGTGCTCGACCCAGACCCGGTGCATCACGGTGGTCGCGTCGGGCGGGCCGTCCGGGAAGCCCTCGCCCGCCAGGACCGCCGAGCGCAGATGGGTGCCGGCGAAGTCGGCGAAACGGGGCACGGCGGCGTTGGTGACCTCGCGAATGGTCTCGCCCAGGTCGAGGGAGGAGCCGATGCCGGAGCTGACCTCGTTGAGGAACTCCAGCCGCTCGCGCACGGCGGCGTACTCCAGCTCGTGCTCGGCGCCGGCCGGGACGACGACCGCCGTCCCCTCCCGCGGCACGGACTCGGCGCGGCTGCGTCCGGCGCGTCGGGGCACGCCCCAGTCGGGTGTCACCGGCACCCGGTCGTACTGGCTGAACTCCATGACCGGGTAGCCGAGTTCGAGCACCTGGGAGACGATGCGGCCGCTCAGTCCTGGACCCATGTTGGGCAGGATCTCGGGCAGCCGCCGGGCGAGTTCGTCGAACGCGGGGAGTTCGGTGTAACGGGCGAAACCGGGTGAGATCCGTTCGGCGGTCTCCGCGTCGTAGCCGCGCTCGGCACGCAGGCGCGCCGCGTCGGCGGCGAGCACCAGGAGCCGTGCGGGCCCCGGGCCGACCAGCGGGTAGGCCCACCACAGCACGTCGAGCCGCCGGTCGCCGGGCCCGGAACCGGGGTCGTCCCGTGCGGGCCGTTCGCCGTCCCGCTGGGAGATCCGGGCCCGGCCCGCCGTCGCGTAGGCGGTACGGCCGCCGAGCGAGGCCTCCAGATCGGGCCCCAGCCCGTCGTAGGCCTCGTAGGGTCCGGAGGAGTCCAGCAGCGGTTCGGCCTGGGGGCCGTCGGGCAGTGCGCCGGAGACCGGCAGGAGATCGCCGGCGGGACGCCCCACGGCGTCCTCCCTGGTCACGCCGAACAGCCGCCGCGCGCCGCTGCTCCAGTGGGAGACCAGCCCGTCGCGGTCGACGACCACCACGGCCAGCGGGATGCGCCCGGACGCGACGGTGCCCGCCGCGCCGTCCCCAGCTCCGCGGCTGGGAGGTGTGTCCCTCTCGGTGCCACGGTCCATGGCCAAGGCCCTCTCTCCCCACGGCTCCGCATAGATCTGTGCCGCCCGCCACTACCGTACGGGGACCGCTCGTCGCGATGTGTGGCAATCCTGGAATTGGTTTCACTTGATCGCCCGGGAGCGCCCCCGATGGTGCGTCAGTCCTCGTGTCCCAGCTGGAGATCCCGCTCCGTCCGTCCTCCGCCCGCCACTTGGAGCACGGTGGCAACCGGCGGGTAACCGGCCGCGATGACGGTGTATTCGCCGGAGGAGAGGTCGACGAACCGGAACGTTCCGTCGGCACCGGTGGTGAGCGTGTCCACGACGTTCCCGGCCGCGTCGAGCAGGGTCACGCGCGCGTCCTCGACGGGCCGTCCGTCGCCGGCCCGCACGGTGCCGCGCAGCAGGGCACCGCCCGCGAGCTCCACGTCCTGCCGGGTCTCCCGGGAGGCCTGCACGCTGACGGGGAGCGCGGCGGGCCGGAAGGCGGGCGCGCTGGCGGCGAGGGTGTACTCCCCGGCCACCAGCTCGCCGATGACGTATCCGCCCTCGCGCCCGGTGCGGGTGCTCGCGACGACCTCGCCGTGGACGTTGGTGAGCGTGACGGCGGCGTCCCGCACGGGGGCGCCGTCCGCGGTCAGCACGGTGCCCGCGAGGCGTCCGGCGCCGCCGAGGACGACGTCGAGTTCGACGGGCCGCTCGCCGACGGTCACGGACACCGCCTGCGGCTGATGGCCGCCCGCCGCGGCGATCAGGACGTACGCCCCCGAGCCGGGCGTGGACAGCGCATACCGGCCGTCCTCCCCGCTCGCGCCGCGCCCGATCTGCTGTCCCGCCACGTCGATGAGGGTGAGCGCGGCCCGGGGCACCACGGTTCCGTCGGAGTGCTGCACCGTGCCGCAGACGGGGACTCCGGCGGCGAAGGGCGAGCGAAGCGAGCTGGGGGTCCCCCCGGCCGAAGGCTGGGGGCGTGCCTGCGGGATCGGGGCGTTCACCGGTGCGGCCTGCTGGTGGGTGGCGGGGGTGTTGTGGGACACCAGCGGTTTCTCCTTGAGGAAGAAGGCGATGAGCAGGCCGAGGCCGAGCACCGGGACGAGGTAGAGGAAGATCCGGGGCATCGCGTCGGCGTAGGCGCGGACGTAGGCGTCGCGCAGCTCCGGGGGCAGCGCGTGCACGAGCTGCGGGGTGAGGGACTCCGGGTCGGGGAGCCGGGCGCCCGTGTGTGCGGGCAGACGCCGGTGCAGGGCGTCGGCGAGCCGGTCGGCGAAGAGGGTGCCGAAGACGGCGGCGCCGACGCTGCCGCCGATCTGCCGGAAGTAGTTGTTGGCGCTGGTGGCGGTGCCGAGGTCGGCGGGGCGCACGGAGTTCTGCACGGCGAGGACCAGCACGGGCATCACCATGCCGATGCCGGCGCCGAGGACGGCCATCCAGATGCTGTAGTGCAGCCGGGGCGTGTCGACGCCGAGCCGGGACAGCAGCCACATGCCGGCGACCGAGAGCAGGCCGCCGAGGACCGGGAAGAGCTTGTAGCGGCCGGTGTGGCTGATGAGCTGCCCGGAAAGGATCGAGGCGCCGACGATACCGGCCATCATGGGCAGCATCAGCAGGCCCGACTCGGTGGCCGAGGCGCCGTCGACCATCTGCAGGAAGGTGGGCAGATAGCTGGCGGCCCCGAACAGCGCGACGCCGGTCACCAGGCCTGCCAGACCGGTGACGTTGAAGACGGAGTCCTTGAACAGTCTGAGCGGGATGAGGGGTTCGGCGGCGCGCAGCTCGGCCACGAGGAAGAGGACGGCGGCGGCCAGCGCGCCCGCGCCGAGGCCGAGGATCTGCCGCGAGTCCCAGGCGTACTCGGTGCCGCCCCAACTGGTCAGCAGGACCAGGCAGGTGGACACCGCGGCGAGCAGCAGCGCGCCGACGACGTCGAAGCGCGCCCGGACCTCTGGCTTGGGAAGCTTGAGCACCATGGTGACGACGGCCAGGGTGAGCAGGCCGAAGGGCACGTTGACGTAGAAGCACCAGCGCCAGGAGAGATGGTCGGTGAAGTAGCCGCCGAGCAGCGGGCCGGCGACGGAGGCGAGGCCGAAGGCCGCGCCGATGAGGCCCATGTAGCGGCCGCGCTGCCGGGGCGGCACGATGTCCGCGATGATCGCCTGCACGCCGATCAGCAGGCCGCCCGCGCCGATGCCCTGGACCGCGCGGAAGGCGATCAGCTGGTCCATGCTCCGGGCCCGGCCGGCGAGCGCCGAGCCGATCACGAAGACGGCGATGGCGAACTGGAAGACGCCCTTGCGGCCGAGGAGGTCGCCCAGCTTGCCGTAGACGGGCAGGCCGACGGTCGCGGTGAGCAGATACGCGGTGATCGCCCAGGACATCCGGTCCAGGCCGTGCAGTTCACCGACGATCCTGGGCAGCGCGGTGGCGACGATCATCTGGTCGAGCGCCGCCAGGAGCAGGGCGAGCATCAGCCCGAAGAACACCAACCGGACGCGACGCGGGCGGAGTTGGGCCGCGGACCCGGGGAGCGGAACGGGGTCGTCCGAAGGTGCCACGGCCGGTTCGTCCTGCACCAGCGTCCCGCCCACGTACCGCTCCCCTCGTCGCGCTGCCGCACGAATTCCGCGTAAATCCACGCGTAAATCGACAACTGCGAGCAAGCGCGACGAGTTACGGCCACTCAGGGCGGCGAATCGGAGATCCACTCGAACCGGTGAGGGATCAACCCGCCTTCCCTGCTTGTCGTTTGGCCCTTCGGGGCTACTTCTCGACCTCAGTGGCGAGCTTGGCGAGGATCGCGTCGTAGATCCGGCCGAGACCCTTGGGCGCGAACGTCCGCTCGAAGAAGCCGCCGATGCCGCCGGCACCCTTCCAGGTGCTGGTCACGACGACCCTGCACCTGTCCTCACCGGCGGGGGTGACGCGCCAGGTGGTGACCATGGAGGAGTTGCGGTCCTTCTCCACCAGCTCGCCGTCGGTCGGCTCGCTGACCTCCAGGAGGCAGTCGCGGACGCGCTTGCTGGTGGCCTGGAGCTTCCAGTGGACGACGGTGCCCTCGCCGTCGCCGCCCTCGCGCACCTCGTACTCGCTGAAGTGCTCGGGCAGCAGCCGCTCGCGCGTGCCGCTGTAATCGGCGAGGGCGTCGAACACCTTCTCCGCGTTCGCCGCGACGACCCGCTCCGTAGTGGCCTCGACCTGCGCCATTGACTTCCTCCAGGACCTGAGTTCTCGGGGTTGGGCAAAGCCAACCACCCCGGTCCCCGGCCGCCCAAATCGGGGTGCCTCCGGCTGTCCGAAGCGATCGGAAAACACCCTTGCACGATCATGCGAACAGGTGTTCTATTCTGTGCGCAGTACTACCGAGGAGGCGTCATGCGCTGGGAGAACCTCACAGTGGAGTCCGAACACGGCCGGGCCGCCGACGCGGCGCTGTTCGGCGCGGACGCGGTGACCACCCGCACCTTCGACACGCCCGAGTTCCGCGGGATCACCTTCCACGAGATCCGGGCCCGCTCGATCCTCAACCGGGTGCCGGGCGCCTCGCGCATGCCGTTCGAGTGGACGGTCAATCCGTACCGGGGCTGCACGCACGCGTGCGTGTACTGCTTCGCGCGCAAGACGCACAGCTATCTGGACCTCGACACCGGGATCGGCTTCGACACCCAGATCGTGGTCAAGGTGAACGCGCCGGAGCTGCTGCGCCGCCAGCTCGGCTCGCGCCGCTGGCAGGGCGAGCACGTCGCGATGGGCACGAACGTCGACTGCTACCAGCGCGCCGAGGGCCGCTACCGCCTGATGCCGGGCATCATCTCCGCCCTGCGCGACCACGCGAACCCCTTCTCCATCCTGACGAAGGGCACCCTGATCCTGCGCGACCTCGACCTGCTGAAGCAGGCGGCCGAGGTCACGGACGTCGGCATCTCGGTCTCCGTCGGCTTCACCGACCCCGCCCTGTGGCGCACGGTCGAGCCGGGCACGCCCGCGCCCGAGCGGCGTCTGGAGGTCGTGCGGACGCTCGGCGAGCACGGCATCGGCTGCGGGGTGCTGATGGCGCCGGTGGTCCCGTTCCTGAGCGACGACCCGGCCCAACTGCGCGCCACGGTGCGGGCGATCGCGGCCGCCGGGGCCACCTCCGTGACCCCGCTGGTGCTGCATCTGCGGCCGGGGGCCCGTGAGTGGTTCATGTCCTGGCTGTCGGCGCACCATCCGCACCTGGTGCGCCGCTACGAGCGGCTGTACGCGGAGGGCGCGTACGCGCCGAAGTGGTACCAGCGCCGGATCACCCGTCAGGTCCATGAACTGGCACAGGAGTACGGCATCGGCCCCACGCGCGCGGGGATGCCGCGCCGGATCCGCCCGCCCGAGCCGGCCGAACCCGCCGGTTCCGCCGGGTCCACACCCCCTGGGGCCGGAATGTCCGAACCGACCCAACTCACTCTGCTCTGAGAGCGTTCGAGGGCAACATCCAACCCAATTGGGTCAATTATTGCCATAACATGTTCTTCCGGGCTCCCACTCCGGGACGATGCGGCGAGGACCGTGGCCCTCGCGGTCCGCACACCCTGCGTCCCGGGAGGACCCATGGGAACACGCGCAGCCGTGCTGTGCGCTGCCGCGGTCGTGCTGGCCGGTTCGTTCACGGCCGTCCCCGCGCAGGCGGCCCCGGCCGCGAAACTCACCTGGAAGAAATGCGGCACCGCCGACTATCCGACGCTCCAGTGCGCCTCCGTGAAGGTGCCGCTCGACCACACGCACCCGTCCGGACGGCAGATCACGCTCGCCGTCTCGCGCGTCCCGCACACCGCCAAGACCTACCAGGGCCCGCTGCTGGTCAACCCCGGCGGCCCGGGGGCCAGCGGGCTGATGCTCGCCGGGTTCGTGGCGTCCGCGCTGCCCAAGACGGTGGCCGCGCAGTACGACGTCATCGGCTTCGACCCGCGCGGCGTCGGTGCGAGCACCCCCGCCCTGAACTGCGAGCCGGGGTACTTCAAGCCGGTGCGCCCGGACTCCGCCCCCCGCACGGCCGCCCTCGAACGGGCGGGCCTCACGCGCGCGGCGGGGTTCGCCGCCGCGTGCGCCAAGAAGTACGCGAGCGTCCTGCCCTTCATCGACACCGTCAGCTCCGCGCGGGACCTGGACGCGATCCGGCAGGCGCTCGGCGCGAAGAAGATCAACTACCTGGGTTACTCGTACGGCACCTACCTCGGCGCCGTCTACGCCAAGCTGTTCCCCGAGCGGGTACGCCGCCTCGTCCTGGACTCGATCGTGAACCCCAAGGGCGTCTGGTACGACGACAACCTCGCCCAGGACCACGCCTTCAACGACCGTCACCGCGCTCTCATGGCCTGGATCGCCAAGTACGACTCGACGTACCGGCTCGGCACCGATCCGGCGAAGGTCGAGGCCAAGTGGTACGCGATGCGGGCGGCGCTCGCCAAGAAGCCGACCGGCGGCAAGGTCGGGGCCTCCGAGCTGGAGGACACGTTCATGCCCGGCGGCTACTACAACGGCTACTGGCCCTATCTGGCCGACGCGTTCGCGGCGTACGTGAACCACAAGAGCCCGGACCTGCTGGTCGCGTTGTACGGCAAGCTCGCCGCCGTCGACTCCGTGGGCGAGAACAACTACAGCGTCTACGCCGCGGTCCAGTGCCGTGACGCCTCCTGGCCGCGCAGCTGGGACCGGTGGCGCGGGGACGGCTGGGCGGCGTACGAGAAGGCGCCCTTCATGACCTGGAACAACGCCTGGTACAACGCACCGTGCGCGTTCTGGCCGACGGCCTCGCTGAAGCCGGTGAACATCGCCAACGCCCAGCTCCCGCCGACGCTGCTCTTCCAGGCGACGAACGACGCGGCCACCCCGTACGAGGGCGGTGTCACGACCCACCGTCTGCTGGTCGGCTCCAGCCTGGTGGTCGAGGACGGCGGCGGGAACCACGGCGTCACCCTGAGCGGGAACAACTGCCTGGACAAGCACCTGGCCACCTACCTGACCAACGGCAAGGTCCCGCGCGGCACCGGCGAGGCCGACGCAGTGTGCCGCAGGACACCGGACCCGACGCCACTGACCACCAAGACGGCCTCCATCTCCTCCGGCGGCTCGACCCTGCACGGCCTGCTCGGCATCCGGCACTGATTCCGGGGCCGCTGCGACACAGGTGATCAACTGGCCACGGCCAGGCGCTTGACGAGGCGCTCGGCCGGGCCCCGGTCGAGCGTCCGCGCCCGCCAGGTCATCGGGGCGTGTGCGGACAGGTAGGCCGTCGGCGTCCCGTTGGACCCGCGCTGCGGGCTTCCCGGATCTCGAAGCCTCTCGCACCCCTTGAGCCGGGGTGCTGCGACGACCATGAGAACGGAAGGCCCACCGGGGGCGTTGTCAGACCCCTGGTCCACCATGGACCCATGAGTGAGCCGACCAGGATTCCCGCCCCCGAAGGCGTCGCGCCCGCGGCCCAGTACAGCCATGTCGTGCTGGGCACCGGGCGTTTCGTCGCCGTCTCCGGTCAGCTCGCCCTGGACGAGGAGGGCCGGCTCGTCGGCGAGGGCGATCCGGCGGCCCAGGCACACCAGGTGTTCGAGAACCTGAGGCGCTGTCTGGCCGCCGCCGGGGCGACCTTCGAGAACGTCGTCAAACTCACCTACTTCGTCACGGACATGGCACACATGCCGGCGATCCGCACCGCTCGCGCCGCGCACATACCCGACGACCGACTCCCGGCGGCGTCGGCCGTACAGGTGGCCGCGCTGGTGGGGCCGCAGTTCCTCATGGAGATCGAGGCGTTCGCGATCGTGGACGAATAATCACGGGCCACTGCGCCGGACCGTTCCTTAGAGTGCGGCCATGGACGGCACTCCTCCTCTCATCCGCGTCATGGCCCTCGCCGACTGCGACCGCGTCTCCGAGATACGGGTCCGTGGCTGGCAGCGCGCCTACCAGGGGCTCATGCCGCAGTCCCACCTCGACGGGCTCAGCGTGGCGGAGGACGCCGAGCGGCGGCGCGCCCGCTTCTCCCGGCACACCGGGGACGGGGTGGTGAACCTCGTCGCCGAGCGGGGCGGCGAGGTCGTCGGCTGGGCGGCGTACGGGCCGTACCGGGACGGTGAAAGGCGTACCGGGGACGGTGAGCTGTACGCGATCTACGTCGACTCCGCGCATCTGGGGAGCGGGGTCGGACGGGCGCTGCTGGAGAGCTCGGTGCGGCGGTGCGTGCCCCTGCACGCCCGTATGTATCTGTGGGTCCTCAAGGAGAACAAGCGCGCCCGGCGCTTCTACGAGCGGGCGGGATTCCGTGCCGACGGCGCCGAGGAGCCCTTCGAGGTGGACGGTGTCGCCGTGCCCGAGGTGCGGTACGCGATGGAGCTGCCCCGCTGACCGCAGGTCACCGTGGCTTCGGGATTCGGGACAGTGCGTGTACGGCTGCCTCGGCGAGGGTCGGGTGGGCCAGTGCCTCGCTGAGGACGCGTCTCGCGCGGACGTCGCCGAGCGTGCCGAGGCCCTCCACGCAGGCGAGGGCCACCCGGCGATAGGGGTCGTGCGGGCGCAGCCGGCGCTCCAGGGTGGTGATCAGCGCGGGCACGGCCTCGGGGGCGCGCAGCTCGACCAGGAGCCGTACGGGATGCAGGGCGTAGGCGACGCGCAGTTCGTTGGTGGCCAGGGCGGCGGCCGCGCGGGCGGTGCGGGGGTCGTCGAGCCGGGCGAGGGCGTAGGCGGCGGAGGCGCAACGCGGCGGATCGCGGTGGTTGAGCAGCAGCACGAGGGACTCGAAGGCGCGC
The DNA here is from genome assembly GCF_040654755.1 of Streptomyces sp. NPDC050625. Lineage (NCBI taxonomy): Bacteria > Bacillati > Actinomycetota > Actinomycetes > Kitasatosporales > Streptomycetaceae > Streptomyces > Streptomyces sp. NPDC050625. The sequence goes on along the minus strand of NZ_JBFAIQ010000002.1, from coordinate 402,008 downwards.
CGGTCGCCCACCACCCCCAGCCGGAACGCGGCCAGCTCCCGCGCCCACAGCGGCTGTCCGGGCGCGGTGAGCACATCGGCCAGTTCGTCGTGGTCCCCGGTCGCCAGCAGACGCTCGTACGCCGCCGTGCCGCGCGACTCCTGCCGTAGACGCTCCGTGAGCGATCGCAACTCTTCGTCCACGAAGCCCACATTAGGCGGGTCCTGCGGCAGTGGGGACCTACATCACAAACTCGGGGGCTGGCGCGCTCGTTACCCACCGGTTAAGCTCATACGAGCGAGTCACCCACTCGCGCATCTGCTTACGACGGTTTGGTGACGCAGCCGTCGTGAGTGCAGGTCGGTTCGGTACCCCGCGTACCACCAGTACGACTCGGCTTCGGGACAGAGCCGGTCGGTTCTCAGCCGCTCCCCGGGCGTGTGCGCGCCCGCGGCGGACGGCACCGGGCGTGTGCGCTTGCAGCCCGGCTACACCCGCACTCCATTCCGCACCCGGTGCGCCTCTTCGGCGCACCTGGGCGCGTTCATCAGTCGTCACCCTCTTCTCCAGGAGTCCCGCGATGGCCACTCCCCTGTCCGACACCCCTCTGTCCCCGCTCAAGACCATTGCCGTCGTCGGCCTCGGCACCATGGGCACCGGCATCACCGAAGTCCTCGCGAAGGCCGGCCGCCAGGTCGTCGGCATCGACATCAGCGAGGCCGCCGCCGCCCAGTCGCTCGCCGCCCTGGAGTCCTCCACCGCCCGCGCCGTGGAGCGCGAGCGGCTCACCGAGCAGGAGCGCACGGAGCTGCTCGCCCGCGTCCGCACCTCCACCGACCTGCGTGCCGCCGCCGACGCCGACCTCGTCATCGAGGTGGCCCCGGAGTCGTACGGGACCAAGCACCAGATCTTCCGTGAACTGGACGGCATCGTCCGCCCGGAGACCATCATCGCGACCGGCACCAACGCCCTCTCGGTGACCCGGCTCGCCGCCGACTCCGCGCGCCCCGAGCGCGTGCTCGGCCTGCACTTCTTCAACCCGGCCCCGGCGATGCGCCTGGTCGAGGTCGTCTCCTGCGTGCTGACCGCGCCGCAGGCCGTCGCCGCGGTCACGGACCTCGCCATCGAGCTCGGCAAGGAGCCGGTCGCCGTCGGTGACCGCCCCGGGTTCGTCGCGGACGGGCTGCTGTTCGGCTACCTCAACCAGGCCGCCGCGATGTACGAGGCGAAGTACGCCTCCCGCGAGGACATAGACGCCGCGATGCGGCTCGGCTGCGGTCTGCCGATGGGCCCGCTGGCCCTGCTCGACCTGATCGGCATCGACACCGCCCGGACCGTCCTGGACGCCATGTACGCCGAGTCCCGCGACCGGCTGCACGCTCCCGCCCCGATCCTCAAGCAGCTCAGCGAGGCGGGCCTGACCGGCCGCAAGTCCGGCCGCGGCTTCTACACCTACGAGGCGCCGGGCAGCGCCACGGTCGTGCGGGACGCGCTGACCCCGCTGGAGGGCGGCACCCTCACACAGGGCCGTTCCGTCCACTCGGTCGGTGTCGCGGGTTCCGGCACCATGGCCTCCGGCATCGCCGAGGTCTTCGCCAAGGCCGGCTACCAGGTGGTCCTCGCCGCGCGCAGCGACGAGAAGGCGCAGGCCGCCAAGGCCCGCATCGGCAAGTCCCTGGCGCGCAGCGTCGACAAGGGGCGGATGACCGCCGAGGCCGCCGCGAAAACCCTCGACCTGATCACACCGGCGGGCTCCTACGAGGCCTTCGCCGAGGTCGACCTGGCCGTCGAGGCCGTCGCCGAGGACCTGGAGATCAAGCAGCAGCTGTTCGCGACGCTGGACAAGGTCTGCAAGCCGGGCGCGGTCCTGGCGACCACCACGTCCTCGCTGCCCGTCGTGGCCTGCGCCCGCGCCACCTCGCGTCCGCAGGACGTGATCGGCATGCACTTCTTCAACCCGGCGCCGGCCATGAAGCTCGTCGAGGTCGTCCGTACGGTGCTGACCACCGACGACGTGCACGCCACGGTCCGCGAGGTCTGCGGCAGGATCAAGAAGCACGCCGTCGACTGTGGCGACCGGGCCGGATTCATCGTCAACGCGCTGCTCTTCCCGTACCTCAACAACGCGATCAAGATGGTGCAGGAGCACTATGCGTCTCTTGACGACATCGACGCGGCGATGAAGCTGGGCGGCGGCTACCCGATGGGCCCGTTCGAGCTCCTGGACGTGGTCGGGCTCGATGTCTCCCTGGCGATCGAGAAGGTCCTGCACCGCGAGTTCCGCGACCCGGGCCTCGCTCCGGCACCGCTCCTGGAGCACCTGGTGGCCGCGGGCTGCCTCGGCCGCAAGACCGGCCGCGGCTTCCGCGAATATGCCCGCCGCTAGGGGGCGTCCCGTGGATCCGGCCGACTCCGAGGAGCAGCCTCTCTCAGCGGACCCGAGCGGGGTCATGGGGGTGCCCCCTGGTCGAGCGAAGCCGAGAGCTTGGGGGAGCGTGCAGCTGCAAGGCGGAGGAGGGAGTCGACGCGGAGCGTCGGCGAGTGACGACAACGCGGCAGATGTGCGTGCCAGACCCCGCGACCCCGGCGGGATCCACGGGACGCCCCCTAGGCGTCCAGGCGACTGGTTCGACGACGAGAGAGAGTGGGGCGGGCTGCTCGGCCCCACTGGCGGCCCCCCGCCCCTCGCGGGTGGGGGAAACCCGGGGCATGCGCATCGAGCTGCGCACATGCAGTACGTTCGGGGCATGTCCCAGCCCGCCAAGTCCTCACGTACACCAGCTACGCCCGACGCGCCGGAAAGTGCCGCAGGCAGTCGCGCGGCCGCCCAGCGGCTCAAGATGCGCCGAGAACTGGCGGCCGCGGCGATGGAGCTGTTCGCGACCAAGGGGTACGAGGCGACCACCGTCGACGAGATCGCGGCCGCGGCCGGGGTCGCGCGCCGCACGTTCTTCCGCCACTTCCGCTCCAAGGAAGAGGCGATCTTCCCGGACCACGACGACACGTTGATCCGCGCCGAGGCGGTGCTCAATGCCGCCCCAGCGCACGAGCATCCGCTCGACACGGTGTGCCGTGGGATCAAGGAAGTCATGAAGATGTACGCGGGCCGGCCGGAGATCTCGGTCGCCCGCTACAAGCTCACGCGCGAGGTGCCCACCCTGCGCGAGGCCGAGATCGCGTCGGTGGCCCGCTACGAGCGCCTCTTCACCCGCTACCTCCTCGGCCACTTCGACGAGCACGCGCACGACGACGACGCCAACGACGACCCGCTGCTCGCCGAGGTCGCCGCGTCCGCCGTCGTCACCGCCCACAACCACGTCCTGCGGCGCTGGCTGCGGGCGGGCGGCCAGGGGGACGTCGAGGCACAGCTCGACCACGCCTTCGCGATCGTACGGAAGACGTTCGGCACCGGGATCGAAGCCGGGCGCACCTCGGTGCCCAGGCCCGCGGCCGTCCCGGAGGCGGTCGCCGCCCACGGCGAGGTCCTGGTCACCGTAGCCCGTACCGACGCGCCCCTCGACGAGGTCATGCGGACCATCGAGGAGGCACTCAGGGACCGCTGAGGCCTCCTCGCCACTGTGATCACGGCCACCCCTCGGGGTGGCCGTTTTGGCATGTCAGGGGAGCTTTTCGAGCGGATTTCAAGAGGCGTTCGATCGATCATCGCTCATTTGTTACGTAAAGATTTCATCTGAGGTCAAGTTCTGGCACTCAGTGCCTTGCCGGATGACACGCGGTGTCATACGTTGAAGGAGTCCGGGCGGCCGGCGCGCAGAGACCATTCGTGCGCCGGCTGTCCCAGCAAGCCGATGGCCTGCACGCCCGGACGCCTGCGTCACAGGCAACCTCCCGCGCCACAAAGCGCTGCCGAAGCACCACCCAGCCGAACCGACGGCACTTCTCCACCAAACCCTCAGCAGCACCGACGAACCCTCAGCGCCCCTCCCTCAGGGCGCTCACCGCCGGAGGCAACACCGTGACCGTGAAGGACATCCTGGACGCGATCCAGTCGCCGGAATCCACACCGGCCGACTTCGCCGCTCTGCAACTCCCCGAGTCGTACCGTGCCATCACCGTGCACAAGGACGAGACGGAGATGTTCGCGGGTCTCCAGACCCGCGACAAGGACCCGCGCAAGTCGCTCCACCTCGACGAGGTCGCCGTGCCCGAGCTCGGCCCGGGCGAGGCCCTGGTGGCCGTCATGGCCTCCTCGGTCAACTACAACTCGGTGTGGACCTCGATCTTCGAGCCGCTGCCGACCTTCGGCTTCCTGGAGCGCTACGGCAAGCTCAGCGAGCTCACCAAGCGCCACGACCTGCCGTACCACATCATCGGCTCCGACCTCGCGGGCGTCGTCCTGCGCACCGGCCCGGGCGTCAACGCCTGGAAGCCCGGTGACGAGGTCGTCGCCCACTGTCTGTCCGTCGAGCTGGAGTCCAGCGACGGCCACAACGACACGATGCTCGACCCCGAGCAGCGCATCTGGGGCTTCGAGACCAACTTCGGCGGCCTGGCCGAGATCGCCCTGGTCAAGTCCAACCAGCTGATGCCGAAGCCCGGCCACCTCAGCTGGGAGGAGGCCGCGGCCCCGGGCCTGGTCAACTCGACCGCCTACCGCCAGCTTGTCTCCCGCAACGGCGCCGGCATGAAGCAGGGCGACAACGTCCTGATCTGGGGCGCGAGCGGCGGCCTCGGCTCGTACGCCACCCAGTTCGCGCTGGCCGGCGGCGCCAACCCGATCTGTGTCGTCTCCAGCGACCAGAAGGCGGACATCTGCCGCTCGATGGGCGCCGAGGCGATCATCGACCGCAACGCCGAGGGCTACAGGTTCTGGAAGGACGAGAACACCCAGGACCCGAAGGAGTGGAAGCGCCTCGGCAAGCGCATCCGCGAGCTGACCGGCGGCGAGGACGTCGACATCGTCTTCGAGCACCCGGGCCGCGAGACCTTCGGCGCCTCGGTCTACGTCACCCGCAAGGGCGGCACGATCGTCACCTGCGCCTCCACCTCGGGCTACAACCACGAGTACGACAACCGCTACCTGTGGATGTCCCTGAAGCGGATCATCGGCTCGCACTTCGCCAACTACCGCGAGGCCTGGGAGGCCAACCGGCTCGTCGCGAAGGGCAAGATCCACCCGACGCTGTCGAAGGTGTACTCCCTGGAGGACACCGGCCAGGCCGCGTACGACGTGCACCGCAACCTCCACCAGGGCAAGGTCGGCGTGCTGTGCCTGGCCCCCGAGGAGGGCCAGGGCGTGCGCGACGAGGAGATGCGCGCCAAGCACATCGACGCCATCAACCGCTTCCGCAACATCTGAGCACACCCGAGGTCACAGATGACTGAGCGTCAGCCCGCCGAGGTGAAGCGGGAGAAGGACCGGCCGTGGCTCATGCGCACGTATGCCGGCCACTCCACCGCCGAGGCGTCCAACGAGCTGTACCGGCGCAACCTCGCCAAGGGCCAGACCGGCCTGTCGGTGGCGTTCGACCTGCCGACGCAGACCGGCTACGACCCCGACCACATCCTCGCCCGCGGCGAGGTCGGCCGGGTCGGGGTCCCGGTCTCGCACCTCGGTGACATGCGCCGGCTGTTCCAGGACATCCCCCTGGAGCAGATGAACACCTCGATGACCATCAACGCCACCGCCATGTGGCTGCTGGCGCTCTACCAGGTCGTCGCGGAGGAGCAGGGCGCGGACATCACCAAGCTCCAGGGGACGACCCAGAACGACATCGTCAAGGAGTACCTGTCCCGGGGCACGCATGTGTTCCCGCCGGGGCCCTCGCTCCGGCTGACGACGGACATGATCGCGTACACGGTCTCCCACATCCCGAAGTGGAACCCGATCAACATCTGCAGCTACCACCTGCAGGAGGCCGGGGCCACGCCGGTGCAGGAGATCGCGTACGCGATGTCCACCGCGATCGCCGTCCTCGACGCCGTGCGCGACTCCGGCCAGGTGCCGCAGGAGCGCATGGGCGACGTGGTCGCGCGCATCTCCTTCTTCGTGAACGCGGGCGTCCGCTTCGTCGAGGAGATGTGCAAGATGCGCGCCTTCGGCCGCATCTGGGACAAGGTCACGCACGAGCGGTACGGCATCGAGAACCCCAAGCAGCGCCGGTTCCGCTACGGCGTCCAGGTCAACTCGCTCGGGCTGACCGAGGCGCAGCCGGAGAACAACGTCCAGCGGATCGTGCTCGAAATGCTGGCGGTGACCCTCTCCAAGGACGCACGCGCGCGTGCCGTCCAGCTTCCGGCCTGGAACGAGGCCCTGGGCCTGCCCCGCCCCTGGGACCAGCAGTGGTCGCTGCGCATCCAGCAGGTGCTGGCGCACGAGAGCGATCTGCTGGAGTACGAGGACATCTTCGAGGGCTCGCACGTCATCGAGGCGAAGGTGGCCCAGCTGGTCGAGGAGTCCCTCGCGGAGATCGACCGGATCCAGGAGATGGGCGGCGCGATGGCCGCCGTAGAGTCCGGCTACCTCAAGTCGCAGCTGGTCGCCTCGCACGCCGAGCGCCGGGGCCGGATCGAGTCCGGCCAGGAGAAGATCGTCGGCGTCAACATCTTCGAGACGACCGAGCCGAACCCGCTGACCGCCGATCTGGACACCGCGATCCAGACCGTCGACCCGGCCGTCGAGGCACAGGTCGTCGAGGCGATCGGCCGCTGGCGCGACACCCGCTACCAGCCGCCCTTCAACCACCCGCGCCCGTGCAAGGCGCTGGAGCGGCTGAAGGAGGCCGCCAAGGGCACCGACAACCTCATGGAGGCCACTCTGGAGTGCGCCCGCGCCGGAGTCACGACCGGCGAATGGGCGGGCGCGCTGCGGGAGGTGTTCGGCGAGTTCCGCGCCCCCACGGGCGTCTCGTCCGCGCCGGTGGCCGTCCCCGTCGAGCAGGGCTCGGCACTGGCCGAGGTCCGCGCCAAGGTGGACGCCACCGCCCGCGACCTGGGCTCCGGCAAGCTGCGCTTCCTGGTCGGCAAGCCCGGCCTGGACGGTCACTCCAACGGCGCCGAGCAGATCGCCGTACGGGCCCGTGACGCCGGCTTCGAGGTGGTCTACCAGGGCATCCGGCTGACGCCCGAGCAGATCGTGGACGCGGCCCTGGCCGAGGACGTGCACGCGGTCGGCCTGTCCATCCTCTCCGGCTCGCACGCCCAGCTCGTTCCGGACGTACTGGAACGCCTCCGTGTGGCCGGTGCCACAGATATACCGGTGATCGCCGGTGGCATCATCCCGAATGGCGACGCGGAAGAGCTGCGGGCCGCCGGAGTCGCCGCGGTCTTCACCCCGAAGGACTTCGACATCACCGGCATCATCGGCCGCATCGTCGACGAGATCCGGAAAGCGAACAAGCTCGACCCCCTGGAGGTCCCCGCATGACCACGCCCGTCAACCGTCTGCGTCCGCGGCGCTCGTGCCTCGCGGTCCCGGGAAGCAACCCGCGCTTCCTGGAGAAGGCGCAGGGCCTCCCGGCCGACCAGGTCTTCCTGGACCTGGAGGACGCGTGCGCGCCGCTCGCCAAGCCCGAGGCGCGGCACACCATCGTCAAGTTCCTCAACGAGGGCGACTGGACCGGCAAGACCCGGGTCGTGCGCGTCAACGACTGGACGACCGAGTGGACGTACCGCGACGTCGTGACCGTGGTCGAGGGCGCGGGCCAGAACCTCGACTGCATCATGCTGCCGAAGGTGCAGACGGCCCAGCAGGTGGTCGCCCTGGACCTGCTGCTGACGCAGATCGAGAAGACCATGGGCTTCGAGGTCGGCAAGATCGGCATCGAGGCGCAGATCGAGAACGCGCAGGGTCTGAACAACGTCAACGAGATCGCGACGGCCTCCCAGCGCGTCGAGACGATCATCTTCGGCCCGGCCGACTTCATGGCGTCCATCAACATGAAGTCGCTGGTCGTGGGCGAGCAGCCGCCCGGCTACCCGGCGGACGCCTACCACTACATCCTGATGAAGATCCTGATGGCCGCCCGCGCCAACAACCTCCAGGCGATCGACGGCCCCTACCTGCAGATCCGCAACATCGACGGCTACCGCGAGGTCGCCCAGCGCGCCGCCGCCCTCGGCTTCGACGGCAAGTGGGTGCTGCACCCGGGCCAGGTCGAGGCGTCCAACGAGATCTTCTCGCCCTCCCAGGAGGACTACGACCACGCCGAGCTGATCCTGGACGCGTACGACTACTACACGTCCGAGGCGGGCGGCAAGAAGGGCTCCGCGATGCTCGGCGACGAGATGATCGACGAGGCCAGCCGCAAGATGGCCCTGGTCATCTCCGGCAAGGGCCGCGCCGCCGGCATGCAGCGCACGTCGAAGTTCGAGATCCCCGGCAACTGAGGAGCCCTGAGCACGATGCAGTTCGGACGCACCTACGAGGAGTTCGAGGTCGGGGCGACGTACAAGCACTGGCCGGGCAAGACGGTCACGGAGTACGACGACCACCTGTTCTGTCTCCTCACCATGAACCACCACCCGCTCCACATGGACACCAACTATGCGGAGAAGACGACGGACTTCGGCAAGAACGTCGTCGTGGGCAACTACATCTACTCCCTCCTGCTCGGCATGTCCGTCCCGGACATCTCCGGCAAGGCGATCGCCAACCTGGAGATCGAGTCGCTCAAGCACGTGGCGCCGACCTTCCACGGCGACACGATCTACGGCCAGACGACCGTGCTCGACAAGTGGCCGTCGAAGTCGAAGGACGACCGCGGCATCGTCTACGTCGAGACCAAGGGCTACAAGCAGGACGGCACCCTGGTGTGCGTCTTCCGCCGCAAGGTCATGGTGCCCACCGAGACGTACATCAAGGAGCGCGGCGGCGAGCAGCCGGGCCGCCCTGAGCTGAACGCACCTACCGAAAAGACGGAGAAGTAGGCCATGGCCCGACTCGCCCAGACCGCCGGTCTGACCGACGTCCAGCAGGAGATCCTCTCCACCGTCCGCGACTTCGTGGACAAGGAGATCATCCCGGTCGCGACCGAGCTGGAACACCGCGACGAGTACCCGCAGCAGATCGTGGACGGCCTGAAGGAACTCGGCCTGTTCGGTCTGATGATCCCCGAGGAGTACGGGGGCCTGGGCGAGTCGCTCCTCACCTACGCCCTGTGCGTCGAGGAGATCGCCCGTGGCTGGATGTCGGTCTCCGGCATCATCAACACGCACTTCATCGTCGCGTACATGCTCAAGCAGCACGGCACGCAGGAGCAGAAGGACCACTTCCTGCCGCGCATGGCGGCCGGCGACATCCGGGGCGCGTTCTCGATGTCGGAGCCGGGCCTCGGCTCGGATGTGTCGGCGATCACGTCCAAGGCGGTCAAGGACGGCGACGAGTACGTCCTGAACGGCCAGAAGATGTGGCTGACCAACGGTGGCACCTCGTCCCTGGTGGCCGTTCTGGTCCGAAGTGACGAAGGACACCCCGAGGGCACGGCGCCCCACAAGTCCATGACGACCTTCCTGGTGGAGAAGGAGCCCGGCTTCGGCGAGGTCCGCCCGGGTCTGACCATCCCCGGCAAGATCGACAAGATGGGCTACAAGGGTGTCGACACCACCGAGCTCATCATGGACGGTCTGCGCATTCCGGCCGATCGGGTGCTCGGCGGCGTCACCGGCCGAGGTTTTTACCAAATGATGGACGGAGTCGAGGTCGGCCGGGTCAACGTGGCCGCCCGTGGCTGCGGTGTCGCCCAGCGCGCCTTCGAGCTCGGCGTCCGGTACGCCCAGCAACGTCACACTTTCGGCAAGCCGATCGCCCAGCATCAGGCCATCCAGTTCAAGCTCGCGGAGATGGCCACCAAGGTCGAGGCCGCGCATGCCATGATGGTCAACGCGGCACGCAAAAAGGACTCCGGGGAACGAAACGACCTTGAGGCTGGGATGGCGAAGTACCTCGCCTCCGAGTACTGCAAGGAGGTCGTGGAGGATGCCTTCCGGATCCACGGCGGCTACGGCTTCTCCAAGGAGTACGAGATCGAGCGCCTCTACCGCGAGGCCCCGATGCTGCTGATCGGTGAAGGTACCGCCGAGATCCAGAAAATGATCATCGGGCGCAGGCTGCTCGAAGAGTATCGGTTCCAAGGCTGATTGTCCGGGTACGGGGTGTTTTCTTCGAGAAGAAGATCACACCCCGTTAACGGTCTTCAGCTGCCGACTCGGCTTCCTGGCTTGCCCAGTTGCGGCCCAGGACCGGTACGATCCCGGAAAGCCGCCGTCCCCTGTTCTTGCGCGGCATCATCCGCTACGAAGGTCATCCATGCCCCACAGCCAAACCTCTGCACATCGAGACAGCCTGGCCGGCGTACGCCTCGCGCGCGGAGCATCGCCGTGGCTCCTCCCGACCGTCGCCACCGCAGCCGTCAGCCTTCTGCGCGCCCGCCGCTCGGGCGCCGCCAAGGCCGTCGCCGTGCCCGCCACCGCGCTCGCGGCGGGCATGCTCTGGTTCTTCCGCGACCCCGAGCGAGAGATCGCCGCGGGCCGCGTCATCTCGCCCGCCGACGGTGTGGTGCAGAGCATCATGCCCTGGAAGGACGGGCGCACCCGCGTCGCGATCTTCATGAGCCCGCTCAACGTCCACGTGAACCGTGCGCCGCTCTCCGGCACGATCACGTCGGTCGAACACGTCCCCGGTGGCTTCGTTCCTGCCTTCAACAAGGAGAGCGAGAACAATGAGCGCGTAGTCTGGCATTTCGACACCGAACTCGGCGACATCGAGATGATCCAGATCGCCGGCGCGGTGGCCCGCCGTATCGTCCCGTACGTGCCCCAGGGCACGAAGGTCGAGCAGGGCGACCGTATCGGTCTGATCCGCTTCGGCTCGCGTGTCGACCTCTATCTGCCCGAGGGCGTGGAGGTCGCGGTCGAGGTCGGCCAGAAGACGGTGGCTGGGGTGACTCGCATTGACCGTGATTGATCCGGAGACACAGGCGGGCTGGGTGCCCGAGGCCGACGAGGTGGACGACGAGGAGGAGATGCCCCTCTCGCTCCGCCTCTCAATAGCGGACACCCTCACCCTCGGTAACGCCACGTGCGGCTTCATGGCGGTGTACTTCACCACCACCGGCATTCTGATCCCGCACCTGACGGGCAACGACGAGTCGGCCGGCATGGCTCGCCACTCGGCCGCCACCGCAGTCATCCTCATGCTCTGCGCGGCGGTCTTCGACCTGTTCGACGGCCTGGTGGCGCGCAAGCTGCGCAGCTCGCCGATGGGCGCGGAGCTGGACAACCTCTCCGACCTGATCAGCTTCGGCCTGGCGCCCGCGTACTTCGTCCTCGTCTACGGCATGGTGGCGGACGACGCGCACCAGAGAGTGGCGGCGCTCGGGGCAATCGTGGTGCTCCTGGCCGTCGTGCTCCGACTGGCCCGCTTCTCGTGCGTGACGCCGAGAAACGGCATGTTCCAGGGCATGCCGTCCCCGTTCGGCGCGCTCACGGTGGTCTCCATCGTCCTGCTGGAGCTTCCCTTCGTGGCGACGCTCCTGGCCATCCTGGGCACGGCATGGCTGATGGTGAGCCGGGTGGAGTACCCGAAGCCGCGCGGCCGCCTGGCCGTGGCCATGCTGGCCTGGATCGTCCTGTCGATGGGCCTCCTGGCCGCCTGGGCCTTCGACGCCCCCAGCGGCCAGCTCCTCCTCCAGACGGGCTGCGCGCTGCAGCTGGTCATGGGCGCGGTGATCCCCCTGTTCGCCACGGCTCGCCGGGTGAACAACTTCCGCGACAACCGACGGGAGGCGCGGGCGGCGCAACTGCCGTAACGCCGGCCGCGAAGGGCCCCGGACCTGTTTGGGTCCGGGGCCCTTCGCTTTGCGGTCACCCGGCGCTGGTTCCGGCGTCCACTGGGGGGCGCCCCCAGACCCGGCTGTCGGCCTGAACGGCCTCGTCCTCAAACGCCGGACAGGCTGGGTTGTGCCGGGCGGCGCGAGGATTGGTCAGGGGTGCAGGGGACGGAGTCCCCGCCTGGGGGTCCGGGGCGGAGCCCCGCGACGGGCCACCGCTTGAGCCACCGAGTCAGGTGGGTGGGAAACAAGGGTGCAGGGGACGGAGTCCCCGCCTGGGGGCCGGGGCGGAGCCCCGTGGCGGGGACTGCTCGAGTCACCGAGTCGGGTGGGTGGGTGGGCGCAAGAAGTCCTCGGCTATCAGAGACGCGACCCGCTCAAGAATCGGCCCCGCATCGGCGATGCACTTCGCGACATCCGGCTCGACGGACGTCAACGGATAGGCCCGCACGATCCCCGCACCCTCCAGCTCCGCCGACGCAAGCGCGAGCCTCCCGCACACGGCGACAACCTCCTTGCCCGCACGCCGCGCGGCCGCCGCAACCCCCGCCGGAGCCTTCCCGTGCAGCGTCTGCTCGTCCAGGGAACCCTCCCCGGTGATCACCAGCGACGCCCGCTCCAGCGCGGGCGCGAAGCCCAGGACGTCCAGCATGACCTCGATACCGGGCCGGAACCGCGCCCCCAGCAGCAGCGCCCCGTACCCGATGCCACCCGCCGCCCCGGCCCCCGCCGACGCCGCATACTCCGCCGCCCGCGGCCCGACCGCGGCCTCGACCACCTTCGCGAAGTGCCCGAGCGCCGCGTCCAGCGCCTCCACATCGTCCGGCGAAGCCCCCTTCTGCGGGCCGTACACCGCCGGCGCACCCTTCGGACCCGTCAGCGGATTGTCGACATCGCTCGCGAGCACCAGGTCGACCGAGGCAAGCCGAGGATCCAGACCGGACAGGTCCGCCCGCGCGAGATCGGCGAGCCCGCCCCCGCCCGGCGGCACCGGCTCCCCGTCCTCGTCCAGGAAGCGCGCGCCGAGCGCGGACAGCATCCCCGCCCCACCGTCCGTCGTGGCACTGCCCCCGACGCCGAACACGATCGTCCGCGCCCCCGCGTCCAGCGCGGCCAGCAGCAGCTCCCCCGAGCCGTACGTCGACGCCGTGAGCGGCGCGAAGACCCCGGCAGGCAGCCGCTGCAGCCCGCTCGCCTCCGCCATCTCCACGACCGCGGTACCGCCGCGCAGCGCGAACGCGGCGGTGACCTCCTGCCCCAGCGGCCCCGCGACCCGGATCTCCCGCCGCTCGAAGCCGGCGGCGACCGCCGCGGCCACCGTCCCGTCACCGCCGTCGGCCACCGGCAGTGACTCCACCTCAAGGCCCGGCACGACCCGGCGCAGTCCGGCCGTCACCCGCTCGGCGACCTCGACGGCCGTCAGTGAGCCCTTGAACTTGTCCGCGGCGATGAGCACCCTTCGGGTCCCGTTCACAGCAGCGTCCGCCACCTTGCATTCCCCTTGCTCTCCGGGCCCTCGCACAGCGGGGCCAGTCGCGCCGCTGCGACCATAACCGCAGGACACCCCCGCCGTCATGCCCCGACCGAACCCTGGGAAGCTCCTGGGACGTCCCTGGGGAGCGCCTGGGATGCCGCTGGGAACTCCCTGTGCCACTCGCCCTGAACAGCCCCCGATACGGCACGCCCGCCCCCGAAATCGGGTAAACCGGAGCCATGACCCCTGTGGGCACTGAGCCAGAGCTCGCCGACCGCATTCTCGGGGGCTGGCTCGGCCGGATCGCGGGCAACATGCTCGGTAAACCGGTCGAGCAGGGCGACCTGTGGACGCGCGACCGCATCGACCGCTACCTACGGCAGGCCGCCGCCCTGCCCCTGACCGACTACCTCCCCGAGCCCGCCGACGACACCGACGGCCTCCAACTGCGCCCGGAGTGGCGCCAGTGCGTCCGCGGCCGTATCCACGGCAGCTGCCGCGACGACGACGTCGACTACGCGATCCTGGGTCTGCACCTCCTGGAGACCCACGGCTTCGACTTCAGCACCGAGCAGGTCGGAGACCTGTGGCTGCTGCGGCTGCCGTATCTGCAGACCTTCACGGCGGAGCGCGCGGCCTACCGCAATCTCGCCAACGGTCTGAAGCCGCCGCTGACGGCGACGTACGAGAACCCGTACCAGGAGTGGATCGGCGCCCTGATCCGCGCCGACGTCTACGGCTGGACCTGCCCGGACGCCCCGCAGCGCGCGGCCTCCCTGGCCCGCCGGGACGCGGTGCTGTCCCACACCGGCAACGGTGTGTACGGCGCGATGTGGGCCGCGGCACTGATCTCGGCGGCGTTCACGGCGCCGACCGTGCGGCACGCGATCGACACCGCGCTCACCGTCGTACCGGCGACCTGCCGCCTGGCGCGTACCGTACGCCGGGTCATGTCCCTCCATGAGACCCGCCTGACCTGGGAGGACACGCTCACGACCGTCTCCGAGGAGACCGCGGGCCTCGGCTGGATCCACACCATCCCGAACGCCGCCGTCCTCACCGCCGGGCTCCTGTACGGCGACGGCGACTTCACCCGCACCATCACGCTCACCGTCCGCGGCGGCCTGGACACCGACTCCAACGGCGCGACGGCGGGTTCGGTGGCCGGGGTGCTGACCGGCGCGGCGGCCATCCCGGCCCAGTGGAAGGACCCGCTGGAGGACACCGTGCGCAGCGCGGTGTTCGGCTTCGACGGCGTCCGGATCAGCGACCTGGCGGAGCGGACGCTGCGCCTGGCCGGGGCGGCGGTCCGGCCGACCCATACGGCGGTCTAGCCGACGTACGGCCGAGGGGTACGGCGACAAACCGGTCGACAAACCAGTCGACGAAACAGTCGACAAACCGGTCGACGAACCGGTCGACGAACTCCTCGCCACCGGCCCCGAGTTCGCCACGCTGTGGAACGACCGGGCTGGTTACCCTTCCTCGAGTGACCACCATTCAAGACTTCGCCACGTACATCGCGGGCCTCCCCCGCGTCCTCGCCGGGGCGGCCGCCCTGTTCCGTGACGCCGAGGACCGGGTGCTGCTCGTCGAGCCCAACTACCGCGAGGGCTGGGCGCTTCCGGGCGGCACCATCGAGTCCGACGACGGGGAGACACCGCGCCAGGGCGCCCGCCGTGAGACGGCCGAGGAGATCGGCCTCGACCGCGAGCTCGGGCGACTGCTCGCGGTGGACTGGGTGCACGGCACGGGACGGCCGCCGCTGGTGGCGTATCTGTACGACGGCGGGGTCCTCGCCGAGTCCGAGTTCGCGGCGATCAGGCTCCAGGAGGAGGAGCTGCTGTCCTGGCGTCTGGTCCCCCGCGAGGAGCTCTCCGCGCATCTGCCCGGCGCCCTGGGCCGCCGCGTCCTGGCCGCACTGGACGTCCTGGCCCAGGGCTCGGGAACGGCGGAGCTGGAGAACGGCCACCGGGTGGTCTGACGACGGCCCCGCGGCCACCGCTCGCGGGTCATGCGGGCGGCAGGGGCTGCTCCGTCCAGACGGTCTTGCCGTCGTGGGTGTAGCGGGTGCCCCAGCGCTCCGTGAGCTGCGCGACCAGGAAGAGCCCGCGCCCGCCCTCGTCCGTGCTGTGGGCCCGTCTGAGGTGCGGGGAGGTGTGGCTGGTGTCGGACACCTCGCAGATCAGGCACTGCGTACGGATCAGGCGCAGTGTGATGGGGCCCTCCGCGTACCGGTAGGTGTTGGTGACGAGCTCGCTGGCGACCAGCTCGGTGGTGAAGGCCAGTTCCTCCAGCCCCCATTCGGTGAGTTTCGCCGTGGCCAGCTCCCTGGCGCGGGCGGCGGCGGTCGCCTCCAAGGGCAGCTGCCACGAGGCGACGTTCTCCGGCTGCAGTACCCGGGTACGGGCGATGAGCAGCGCGATGTCGTCGGCGGGGACGTGGCCGACGGGCAGCAGCGCTTCGATCACGGCGTGGCAGGTGTCGTCCAGCGGATCGGTGGAGTGGGCGAGGCATGCGGAGAGGTTCTCCAGCGCGGCGTCGATGTCGCCGCTACGCGCCTCCAGGAGGCCGTTGGTGTAGAGCGCGAGCAGGCTGCCCTCGGCGAGGTCGAGGTCGTACGTTTCGAACGGCAGTCCGCCCAGGCCGAGCGGTGGCCCCGCGGGCGGGTCGAGCACGGTCACCTCGCCGTCCGGTGTGGACACCAGGGGTGCCGGGTGGCCGGCGCGGGCCAGGGAGCAGTGCCGGGAGACCGGGTCGTAGACCGCGTAGAGGCAGGTGGCGCCGAGCACCTGCTCGTCCACCGACCCGTTGCCGTCGGCGTTCGCCTCCACCTCGGTGGCCAGCAGGCTGACCAGGTCGTCCAGCCGGGCCATCACCTCGTCGGGTTCGAGGTCGAGGCTGGCCAGGGTGCGCACGGCGGCCCGCAGGCGGCCCATCGAGGCCGCGGCGTGGATGCCGTGGCCGACCACGTCCCCCACGACGAGCGCGACCCGGGCTCCTGACAGCGGGATCACGTCGAACCAGTCACCGCCGATACCCGGTTCACCGCTCGCCGGGAGATACCGGCAGGCCACCTCGACGGCCGGCAGGTCGGTCACCGCGCTCGGCAGCAGACTGCGCTGGAGGGTCAGCGCGGCGCTCTGCTGCTGGGTGAATCGGCGCGCGTTGTCGATGCAGACGGCCGCACGCGAGGAGATCTCCTGGGCCACCGCGGCATCGTCGTCCTCGAAGGGCTCCGAGTGGCGCGCCCGCCACAGGCTCACCACGCCCAGTACCAGTCCGCGCGCCACCAGGGGCACCGCGATCAGCGAATGGACGCCGAGTCCCGCGGCGACCTCGACCCGTCGCCGGTCCATGGCGTACCACTCGGCGCGGAGGGACAGCTGCCGGTCGAGAATCGTGCGCCGCTCGGCCAGGCACCGCGCCTGCGCCGACTCCGGAAGGAGCGGGACCACCTCGCCCTCGTGGAACGGTATGCGGCGCTCCGGGGGCGAGAGGGCCACTCGGAGCAGCGGGCCCTTCACACCGGGGGGTGGTTCGTCACCCAGTGTCACCGGCTTCAGGAGGTCCACGGAGCAGTAGTCGGCCAAGCCGTCGACGGCCACCTCGGCCAGTTCCCGGGCGGTGCGGGTCACGTCCAGTGAGTTGCCGACCCGGGCGCTCGCCTCGTTCAGCAGGGCGAGCCTGCGCTGGGCCCGGTGGCGGTCGGTGACGTCCTCGATCGTCTCGGCCACGCCGAGAACCCGGCCCGAGGGGTCCTCCATCCGGAACGCGGAGACGGACACGATCCGCTCCCGGCCGGGGTCGTGGCGTGCCCGGGCGGACTGTTCCGTGAAGATCAACGGCTCGCCGGTCTCCAGGACGTGCCGTACCCGCTCATCGGCGGGACCCGCGTCCTCGTCGACCATGAATTCCCGGGGGTGATGGCCCACCGGTGCCTCGGCCGGGACGCCGCTCGCCTTTTCGACCGCACGGTTGACCCGGAGCACTCTCCTGTCCGGGCCGTAGGTGACCAGACCGATCGGGGACCGGCGGTACAGGCCGTCCAGCAGCGCACGGTCCCGCTGCCAGGCGATGACTTCGGCGGCAGGGGCTCCGACGAGGATCCACTCCCGGCTGTCGCCGTCCCGGGTGATGGCACGGGCCCGAAAGCCCATCTGGACCCGCCGTCCGTCGCGGTGCCGGACGGACAGGACCCCGAACCATCCCCCCGTCCGCACGGCGTCCACGACGACGGACCGCGCGGCAGGCAGATCACGGGCGTCGATCAGCACGTCCCGCCACGCCCGTCCGATCACTTCCTTGGCCGAATAGCCCAGCAGTTCCTGTGCACGTGCACTCCAGCCGACCACGGTGCCGTGGTCGTCGAACACGGCCGAGGCGCCATGCCCGAGAGCGAACGGATCCTCCGGACTCTCACTGAAAAGCATCGACGGCGTCCCCATTAGCCACCACCTTGCCTCCGTGATTCCGATGTTCCTCCCCCCGCTCTCCGTCCGCGACTCCCCGTCCGTCCCGGCGCCCCGAATATCCGTTCGCCCCACAGGGGCAGCCGTCCTACTCTCGGCCCATGACCAAGCCCCTCGTCGCGATCCTGAGCGGCGCCGGTATCTCCACGGACTCCGGCATCCCCGACTACCGCGGTCCGAACGGCCTGTGGCGGCGGGACCCCGAGGCCGAGAAGCTCGTGACGTACGAGTACTACATGGGGGACCCCGACATCCGGCGACGCTCCTGGCAGATGCGGCGCAAGAACCGCACCCTGAAGGCCGAGCCGAACGCCGCGCACCGTGCCGTCGCCGAGTTGGAGCAGTCCGGGATCCCGGTGCGGGTGATCACGCAGAACGTGGACGGCCTGCACCAGCTCGCCGGGATGCCCGCCCGCAAGGTGCTGGAGCTGCACGGCACCGTCCGCAGTGTCGTGTGCACAAGGTGTCACGCCCGCGGGCCGATGGACGACGCGCTGGCCCGGGTCGAGGCCGGCGAGGAGGACCCGCCCTGCCTGGAGTGCGGCGGCATCCTCAAGTCGGCGACCGTGATGTTCGGCGAGCGGCTCGACCCGGTCGTGCTCGGCGAGGCCCTCGCCATCACCAAGGCATGCACCGTCTTCATCGCCGTCGGCTCCAGCCTCCAGGTACAGCCCGCCGCCGGGCTCGCAGGCGTCGCCGCCGACAACGGCGCCCGGCTCGTCATCGTCAACGCCGAGCCGACGCCGTACGACGACCGGGCCGACGAGGTGATCCGCGAGCCGATCGGCAGCGCGCTGCCCAAGCTGCTGGAAGGGATGCGGAACGGTTAGAAGAGGCCGGCGCCCCGTTCGAAGTCCAGCAGGCGCTGCTTGCGAGGCAGGCCGCCGCCGTAGCCCGTGAGGCTGCCGTTCGCGCCGATGACGCGGTGGCAGGGGACGATGATGCCGATCGGGTTCTTCCCGTTGGCGAGGCCGACCGCGCGGGAGGCCTGGGGATTGCCGAGGGCTTCGGCGAGTTCGCCGTACGAGCGGGTCTCCCCGTAGGGGATCAGCCGCAGTTGTTCCCAGACGCTGCGCTGGAAGGGGGTGCCGTTCAGGCGGAGTTCGAGGGTGAACTCCTTCAACTCGCCCTTGAAGTAGGCGGTGAGCTGTGACTCCGTCTCGGTGAACAGGTCGTCGTCGCGGGTGCCGAAGGTCTCCTCGGGCGGGCGGTGGCGTTGGTCCTCCATGTAGAGACCGCAGAGGGTGCCGTCCTCGGCGACGAGGGTGAGGGGGCCGTACGGGCTGGCGGTGACGGTGTGGTGTTTCACGGCAAGGTCCTTACACGGGAAGGAAGTTGATCGGGTGGCTGTCCGTCGCCCACAGGTACTGGACTGCGTAGGCCCGCCAGGGCCGCCACGCCGCCGCGCGCGCGGTGAGCGCGGCGGGGGTCGAGGGCAGGCCCAGCTCCTGTGCGGCACGCCGGATTCCGAGGTCGGTGGGGAGGAAGGCGTCGGGGTCGCCGAGGGCGCGCATCGCGATGACGTCGACCGTCCAGGGGCCGAACCCGGGCAGCGACAGCAGCTTGGCGCGGGCCTCCGTCCAGTCGCTCTCCACGCCCAAGTGGAGGTTTCCGTCGGCCAGTTGCTCGACCAGTGTGGTGAAGGTGGTGCGGCGGGTGCGTGGCATCGCCAGCTGGTCGGGATCGAGGGCGGCGAGCGCCTCGGGGGCCGGGAAGAGATGGGTCAGGCCGCCCTCCGGGTCGTCGACCGGTTTGCCGTACGCGGTGACCAGGCGGGCCGCGTGGGTGCGGGCCGCCGCGGTGGAGACCTGCTGGCCGAGTACGGCGCGGACGGCGAACTCGGCCTCGTCGACGGTGCGCGGCACGCGCCGGCCGGGGGCCTTGTCGACCAGCGGCGCGAGGAACGGGTCCGTGCGCAGCTGGTCGTCGACCGCGACCGGGTCGGCGTCCAGGTCGAGCAGGCGTCGGCAGCGGCTGATGGCGACGGTCAGATCGCGCAGGTCGCTGAGGGTGAGGCGGCAGGCGATGTGGTCGGGTTCGGGGGTCAGGGCCACGATTCCATGGCCGTACGGCAGGCGCAGCGTCCGCCGGTAGGCGCCGTCCCGCCACTCCTCGACGCCCGGTACGGCGGTGGCCGCGAGATGGCCGAAGAGGTTGTCGGGGTTGAGCGGGGCGCGGAAGGGCAGGCGCAGGGACAGCGCGCCCGGGGCGCTTCCGGTCTGCCGCTTCGGTGCGCGGGCGCGCAGCTCGCTCGGGGAGAGGGCGAATACCTCGCGCACGGTGTCGTTGAAGGTACGGATCGAGGAGAAGCCGGCCGCGAAGGCGATCTCCGCCATCGGCAGCGGGGTCGTCTCGACGAGGATCCGGGCGGTCTGGGCGCGCTGGGCGCGGGCGAGCGCGAGGGGGCCGGCGCCCAGTTCGGCGAGCAGTTGGCGTTCGACCTGCCGGGTGCTGTAGCCGAGGCGGGTGGCGAGTCCGGGCACGCCCTCGCGGTCCACCACGCCGTCGGCGATCAGCCGCATGGCGCGGGCCACCAGGTCGGCGCGCTGGTTCCACTCCGGGGAACCGGGGCTGGTGTCGGGCCGGCAGCGCTTGCAGGCCCGGAAACCGGCCTGCTGACAGGCGGCCGCGCTCGGGTAGAACGTCATGTTGTCCGGCTTGGGCGGTACCACCGGGCAGCTGGGCCGGCAGTAGATACGTGTCGTCACCACGGCCGTGAAGAACCATCCGTCGAACCGCGCGTCCTTGGACTGCACGGCCCGCACACATCGATCCCGATCGAGGTGCATCCCTTTCTGCATGTGTCCAGCATCGGCCACGGGCCGGGCGTCCGCTGGCGAGAATCCGACACCTACCTTGCCGGACCAGGACAACGAGTAGGGCCGGGCCGGAGCCGTCAGGAGCAGGCGTAGCCGAAGGTCGCCTGTGCCTCGACCGGCTTTCGCTGGTGCGCGATCCGCAGGCGGGCGGTGCCCCGGAAGCTGCCGGGGCCGCGGACCGTCCAGCGCAGGTGCACGGTGACCCTGCGGTCTCCGCGGTGGGTCATGTGCACCAGCTCGCCGGAGTCGTGGCCGTCGCTGCGCAGCCAGTGGTACGTCACCGGGCCGCCGCGGCCGTCGGTGGTCACGACGCCCACCAGATCGGCGGTCTGCCCGCAGTGCAACCGCCCGGCGGGCGCCTGGACTTCGACCGCCGTGACCGTCGGGGCGGGGCTCGGGCGCAGAAGCAGCCAGAGCAGGACCGCGGCGATCGTCAGGACGGCGGTCGTGGCCATCCAGCCCCGGCGTCTTCGGCGTTGGCGGCGGTCGGGGTCATCAGGCAGGTGCGGCGTGCCCCACTGCGCGCGGAGGGCGTCCTGGGCCTCGACGGGGATGCCGGGGCCGAAGCGCAGGAGGATCTCGCCGTCGTCCTGCGAGGGCGGAGAGGGTGCGGCCGCCGGGGATTCGGCCGGGACGCGGTTGCGTCTGCCGAGGACGGTGGCCTGGTCGTCCGGGGCGGCGGTGTGGTGGGCCTGGTCCGGGACGGAGCGGGAGCGGGCGCGGCTGGGCATGGTGAGCTGATCGTCCGGCGTGGCACGGTCGTCCGCTTCGGGTGCTACGGGCTCGGCGGCGGTGGGGGCGGGGTCGGGGTCGGCGCCCCCGCTGTCCGGCCCCGTGCCCGCCGCCGACGGCGCCTCGGTGATCTCCGGTGCCGCCGCTGCCACCGCCGCGCGGAGCGCCGTACGGAGCAGGAAGTCGGCCGGAAGCGCCGTTCGCCCGGCGACCAGTGCCGCCCGGGCCGCCGCAAGGCCCTCGGCGGCGGCCGTGGTGGAGCAGTGCGCGAACAGGGCCGCGGCGGGCGTGCCGCCGGGCGCCCAGGCCTCGCCGAGAATGCGGCACAGCCCGGCCCAGGCCACGGTGTCGGCCTCGCGGCGCGCGCGGTCCGGGACGTCGCCCAGCACCGCGCCCAGTGCGGCCCCGGCGAGCAGGGCGACACCGTCGGGGGCGAGGACGACGGTGTCCGTGTCCAGGGCCCCGTGGGCGAGGCCGGCCGCGTGGAGCGCGAGCAGGGTCTGCGCGGTCTCGTTCAGGACACTGGCCGCGCTCCCCGCGTCGAGGTCCGGTCCGCCGCCGGCCAGCAGGTCCGCGAGCGTGGGAGCCGGTGGCCGGGCGGTGATCAGCCAGACCTCCCCGGCCTCCCCGACGAGGTCGACCGTGCCGAGCACCCCGGGCAGCCGGAGCCGGGCCACGGCGAGCACCGCGGACGCCAGTCGCTCCCGCGTGCCCTCCGGGGCGAGCAGGGCGCGGTCGATGCGCAGCGCGCCGAGCGCGGGCTCGCCGGACCCGGCCGGGAGCAGCGCGTGCCAGGTGCCGTGGCGGGCGTCGCGCGACCAGCCCGACAGGGGTCGTCCGGCGAGGGTGGTGGCTGTCATCGTGTCGGTCCGTTCTCGTTCTCGCTCGGTACGGCGCTCAGCACGGCGGCGCGTCCAGGGAAGCCGTCTGCGGTCCGTTCGCGGCCGCCGGAGTGCTGGTGAGCGTGACCATCCAGGTGCCCCGGCACGGGTGGTTGGAGAAGTCGGCCACGAAGGTCACGGGGTAGTGCGTGCTGCCGGACAGCTTCTGGGTCTGGTGGCCGTAGGGATCGGCGGGCGTGTCCACGTAGTAGTCGGCCGTGACGGTCACGGGCCCGGTGCCGGTGGTGTCGACGGTGACGTCGGCGACCAGTGTGCCGGGGGTCTGCCCCCGCTGCCAGGAGCCGATGGTGATGGTGATCGTGCCGGGGGTGGGTGTGGCCGGGCTAGCGGTGCTCGGCTCGGGGGACT
This sequence comes from Streptomyces sp. NPDC050625, assembly GCF_040654755.1. Taxonomy (NCBI): domain Bacteria; kingdom Bacillati; phylum Actinomycetota; class Actinomycetes; order Kitasatosporales; family Streptomycetaceae; genus Streptomyces; species Streptomyces sp. NPDC050625. Next base: position 379,493 of record NZ_JBFAIQ010000002.1, on the reverse strand, counting down.
CCGTCGGCGGGGCGGTGCTCGCGGTGGGGGTGGGCGAGGCCGTCGGGCTGTCCGAGGGGGTTGCGGTCGGGGTGGTGTCGGCCGTGGGGGAGGCACCGGTCGCGGACGTGGAGGGCGAAGAGGCCGGGAGAGTCGGGGAGTTGACTTCTGACGGCACCGAACTGGCCACCGTCGTCGATGTGTCGTGCGGGCGGGCCGCTACGGATGTCAGCCCGCCCGCGACGACCGCCAGCGCGGCGGCTCCGGTGGCGGCCTTCCAGCCGCTGCGCCTCAATCGGCCGAGCAGCGTCAGGGCCCGGGCCGGAGGGTCGAGGGTCGCCGTCGCGGTGAACGGGAACAACAGGGCGAGCAGCGCGGTGAGTTCGGCGAGCCTGCGGCGTCCGCGCTCCTCCCAGTCGGCGCCGTACCCCTCGACGGCGGACCGCTCCAGGTCGGCGAGGAAGTCCTCGATGCCCGGCCGCTGCGCCGGGTCCTTGGCCATCCCCCGGCGCAGCAGGCCGCGTACGGGCGCGGGTACGTCGTCCAGGGGGACGGAAGCCCTGAGGTGCTGCAGGCGCAGGGCGGTCACGTCGTCGCCGGTGAACGGGCGGCGCCCGGTCAGGCACTCGTGGAACACCGCCGCCGCGGCGTACACGTCGCCCGCGGGTCCCGCCGGTTCGCCCTCCCACTGCTCGGGAGCCATGTAGGCGGGTGTGCCGGCGGCCTCGGTCTCGCGTCCGGTGCGTACGGCGATGCCGAAGTCGGCGAGCGCGCTGGTGCCGTCGGCGCGGACCAGCACGTTCTCCGGCTTGTAGTCGCGGTGGACCACCCCGGCCGTGTGGGCCGCGCCGAGCCCCAGCAGCGAGCCCTTGAGCAGCACCAGGGCGGCCTCGGGACCGGTCGCCCCGTGCCGGCGCAGCAGGTGGCGGAGGCTGACGCCGTCCACCGCCTCCATCACGATGGCGGCACCGCCGCGCGCCTCGACGTACTCGTACAGCCGCACGACGCACGGGTGCCGCAACTCGCCCAGCAGCCGGGCCTCCGCGCGGAAGCGGGCGAGGAACTCACGGTCTCCGCGCAGGCGTTCGCCGAGGTACTTGATCGCCACGGGTACCCCGGTCGCGGTGTGCCGGGCCAGTACGACCCGTCCGCCGGCGCCCTCGCCGAGCGTACGCACGCCTTCGTAACCGGGGACGGCCCACTGGCCGGGTCTGCCGGTGTCCTCGGTCATGCCGCTCCCTCCACGGCCGCGCCCACTGTCGCGGCCGGTGCCGCGTCCCGTGCGTCACGTCGGCGCCGCACCCGGCGGGCCAGCCACCGCACCGGCGCGGACCACACCGGCAAGGCCACCAGGGCGACCACGACGGCTTCGACGACCGTGGTCCAGGGCTGGGACAGCCATCCGTCCAGCAGGTCGCCGATCCGGGAGCGCCAGGCCAGCAGGGCGAGGACCAGGAAGCCGTACGTCCCGACGACGACCGCGAGGCCGTACGCGGCCATGCCCGCCTGCCGCGGGCCGGGCCTGCTGCCCGCGCGCAGGTCCTGCCAGAGGCCCTTGCGGAAGTACGCGCTCGCCTCCTCACGCAGGCGCGGCACGCGCAGTGCGTCGGTCAGGGCCTGGTAACCGTCCAGCGGCATAAGGGGGTTGAAGTTGTAGAGCGTGTTCAGATAGAGGCCGAAGGCCAGTTGGAAGAGGACGGCCGAGGCCGGTCCGGCGGGCAGGAAGGCCGCGCCCGCCGCGCACCAGCCGGCCAGTGCCGCCGTCGACAGCGGTCCGGACAGCGCCACGACGACCCGCGACCGGCGGGTGCCGAACCACATGTCGCTGGTGTCCACGAACGCGAACGGCATGCCCATCATGAGCAGGAACCCGCCGCGCCGGACCTTGCGGCCGTACGACTTCACGGCCAGGGCGTGCGTCAACTCGTGCACGACGAGGGCGGAGACGTATCCGGCGGCGAGCAGCACCGGGCCCCAGACGCCCGCTCCGCCGAAGTCCAGCAGGTGCTGCCTGCCCTGGGCGACGAAGAACGCGGCGAGGCCGGCGACCACCGACAGCCAGACCAGCGTCACGCCGGTCCGGGTGAAGAACCGCCAGCCGAAGGCGTGGTAGACGCGGGTGACGGACCTGTCGAGGCCGGGGACCGAGACCTCCAGCTTCAGCAGCGCCCGGTACACGGCGTGTGCCACGCGCCGCCAGCCCTTCCGCTCCGCCTCCTCGGGGCGGCCGGGCAGGCCGCGCAGCAGTCCCGCGTTCGCGAACGCCGCGAGCGCCGCCTCGATGCGCGGCAGGGCCAGCTCGCCGAAGCGGGCGGCGTAGGCGAACAGCAGGTCCCGTACGGTGTTCTCGCCGTCGACGGCGTGCCAGAGGAAGACCTCGCGCTCGTCCAGCTCCAGGTACACGCCGGTGCGGGTGTTGTTCAGCACCCAGCGGGGTTCGCCGCGGTCGGTGGGCACCTGCTTCAGCGCCCAGCCGGAGCGGCGGCGGGGGCGTGCGGTGAGCGGGCCGTTCGCCTCCGGCGCCGCCTCCTGTACGGCGGTGGGGAGTTGGGTGAGCTGGGTGCCGACGACCTGGGTGCGCTGGCCGATGTGGGCCTCGCGGGGCTGTTCGAACAGCAGGCGTACGTCGCCGACGGACAGCTCGGTGCCGTCGGCGAGGTGGGCCGCGCCGCCGTGCAGATCGACGCCGGCCACGGCCGTGCCGTTGAACGAGTCCAGGTCCTCGACCCGGAAGCCCGACTCGGTGCGGACGATCCGGGCGTGGCTGCGGGACACGCTGGCGTCGGACAGGACGACGTCGTTGTCCGCGCCCCGGCCCAGCGTGGTGACCGGGCCGGTGAGCGGGACGAGCAGGGTGGGGTCGTCGAGGCCGCGCAGCTGCGGCGCGGCGTACGACGTCGGTGCCGCACTGCGGCGGAGGGTGCCGCAGTGCAGGCAGTAGGGGAAGTCGCGTCGCACATGGACGCGGCAGGCGTGGCAGAGCATGCGTCGGCTCAGCCCGCGCCGGATCCGCTGATGAACGTTCCGCCGGAGAAGCCGCCGTCCGTGTCGGGCGCGGGCGCGGAGGGCGACAGGTGTGTGGCGATGTCGCCGATGCGGGAGGCACCGGGGAGGTTCACACCGCCGCGCACGGTCTCGGAGCCACCGCCGATGGTTTCCCGGCCACGGCCGCCGTTCTCACCACCGCCGCCTTCACCGCCACCTTCACCGCCGCCGGAGGGACGGTCGCCGTTCTCTCCGCTTCCGGAGGGACGGTCGCCGTTCTCTCCGCTGCCACCGCCGCCTTCGCCTCCGCCGGAACCGCCGCCGCCGTCCTCGCCGCCACCGCCGCCTTCACCGCCACCATGGCCGCTGCCACCGGAGGGACGGTCACCGTTCTCACCGCTGCCGCCGCCCTCACCACCACCGCCGCCACCGGTGCCGCCACCCTCGCCACCGCCGTCACCGCCACCATGGCCGCTGCCACCGGAGGGACGGTCACCGTTCTCACCGCTGCCGCCGCCCTCACC
>NZ_JBFAIQ010000002.1:305558-375907 GCF_040654755.1 Streptomyces sp. NPDC050625 | reverse complement strand
CGCCGGTGCCGCCACCCTCGCCACCGCCGTCACCGCCACCATGGCCGCTGCCACCGGAGGGACGGTCACCGTTCTCACCGCTGCCGCCGCCCTCACCACCGCCGCCACCTGCGCCGCCGCCGTCACCGTGGCCGTCGCCCTCGTCGCGGTCGAAGATGCCGCCGTGGCCGAAGTGACCGGCGTCGCCGCCGCCCTCACCGCCGAACCCGCCGCCATGACCGCCGAGGTCTCCGAATCCGCCGACTCCGCCCGATCCGCCGAGGTCGCCTCCGGAGCCGAAACCGCCGTCGCCGAAACCGCCGTCGCCAAACCCTCCGGGACCGACGCCACCGTCACCGAAACCGCCGTCACCGAACCCACCGAGACCGCCGTCGGCACCACCTTCACCGAACCCGCCGAAGCCGCCGTCGGCACCGCCGTCGAAGCCACCGAGCCCCCCGGCGTCACCTCCGCCGAAGTCGCCGAACCCACCGAGGCCGCCCTCGGCGCCACCGGCATGTCCGCCGAACCCGCCGAGTTCCCCGCCGAGCAGGCTCTGGGCGCCGGTGGCCGACGCGTCGAAGCCGCCTGCGATCTCCTGGCCATGGTCGACCGGAACATCCGGAACATGTGGAACATCCGAAACGTCATGGTGGGCCAGCGCATGTGCCGCGCTGCCGAAGAACAGGGACGACTTGGACAGCCGCTGGTCGAGTGCGGCCGGTCCCCCGTCGGTGCCGGACTCGACACGGAGCGAGCGGAGCTCCGTGACCTGGGCGGGTGTCAGGCCGAGTCTTCGGGCCACCTCATCGGTGTCGCCGTCGAGTTCGGCTCTGAAGGCCGGGTCGACGGCCAGGCGGGTCATGGCGTCGCGAAAGGCGTTGTCGGTCATGTCCTCGGTCTCCGTGGATCTGGATGCGTTGCTGCCGATCCCGGCGGAGCTGAGGATCCCCCCTGGTCGGCGGCAACTGCCATTTCCGGCCATCCCCACCGATGCCTGCAGGGACGGTTATAAGGGGCATGACATGAACCGCGCAAGGCCAAGAGCAGCGCACGGCACCCGAGCGGGCCTCGCGTCAGGCCTCCTGCCGGAACCGGGCGATCCACTCCGACGTCGCCCGCAGCCCGCCGAACGTGTAGAAGTGCACCTTCAGATCGCCGTGGCGCCGGACGTCGTACTCCCGGGCCAGCGTGCGCAGGAAACGGTCGGGGCCCGTCGTACCCACGAGGTTGGTCAGCGAGAAGCCGTACTTCCGCGCGATGGAGGCGCTGGTGCCGACGCCGAAGCGGGTGGCGTAGCCCATGAGACGGCGCACTCCGGCGGGTCCGGGGACGCCGATACGGATCGGCAGGCCGACACCGCGCTCACGCGCCCGCTCCACCCAGGTGAGCACCCGATCCACGTCGAAACCAAACTGGGTGATGACGTCGCCCGCGAGCCGCTGGGCCCCGAGGACCGCGCTCTTGTCGGTCAGCGCCGACCACAGCGCGTGGTCGGTGATGGCGGGGTGACCCTCCGGGTAGCCGCTGATGCCTACGTGCCGCACGCCGTGGCGCTGGAGCAGTCCGGTGCGGATGACGGTGAGGGCGTCCTCGTACGGTCCCTCGGGGCGGGCGGGGTCGCCGCCGACGACGAACACGTTGTCGGCGGCGCCGTCGGCCCGGAGCCCGGCGAGGAACTGTTCCAGGTCCGCCCGCGAGCCGAGCCGGCGGGCGGATATGTGCGGGACGGGGACGAAGCCGAGGCGTTTGACCGCGCGGGCGGCGTCGAGGCGCATCCCGAGGTTCTCGTTGCCGAGGAAGGTGACGTTGACGCGGGTGCCGCGGGGGATGGCGGCGCCGGCCTCCTCCAGTGCGGGGATGTCCTTGCCGGTCATCTCCAGGGAGAAGTCCTGCAGCAGCGCGGTGATCGGCGCCACCGGCGGGGCCGTGGGACCCGGGTTCATCGTGCTCCTTCGTCTCGGGCCGTCCCGGGCGTCGTGCCGGTACGGTCGAGCACGAATCCGGGGTCCTGTGGCCCCGCCGATGATGTCACGCGCGTCGCCGACGGCACGGGGGAGGGTGCTTCCGCTGCCCGCCGTGCGCCGTGGTCAGCCGAGCCGGGCCGCGAACACCTCGTACGCGCGGTCGTCGAAGAGGACGAACCGCACCTCCTCGACGTCTGTCGGTGTGTCCCGCACCGCCTCCACCGCGATACGCGCCGCGTCGTCCATCGGCCAGCGGTACACGCCGGTGGAGATCGCCGGGAACGCGACCGTCCGGGCACCCAGCTCGTCGGCCACGCGGAGCGACTCGCGGTAGCAGGAGGCCAGCAGCTCCGAGCGGTCCTCGGAGGACGACCAGACCGGGCCGACCGTGTGGATCACCCACCGTGCGTCCAGCTCCCCCGCGGTCGTGGCGACGGCCTGGCCCGTGGGCAGGCCCTTGCCGTAACGGGAGGCCCGCAGGGCCCGGCACTCCGCAAGGATCGCCGGTCCCCCGCGCCGGTGGATCGCGCCGTCCACGCCTCCGCCGCCGAGGAGCGAGGAGTTGGCCGCGTTGACGATCGCGTCGGCGGTCTGCCGGGTGATGTCGCCCTGGGCGAGCGTGATGGTGGTCATGGCTGCCTCTATACCAGCCGTGGCCCGGTGGGACGCTCGCGCAGCACCGGGCGCGGCGGCCGGGTCACGGCTCCTGGCGCAGCCGCCGCCAGACGGCCTTCGCCGCGTTGTGGCCGGACATGCCGTGCACTCCGGGGCCCGGCGGGGTGGCCGAGGAACAGATGAAGACCGCCGGGTGCGGGGTGTTGTACGGGAACAGGGACAGCTTGGGGCGCAGCAGGATCTGGAGGCCCGAGACCGCGCCGGAGCCGATGTCGCCGCCGACGTAGTTGGCGTTGCGGGCGGCCAGTTCGGGCGGACCGGCGGTGGCCCGCGCGAGGACGCGGTCGCGGAAGCCGGGGGCGAAGCGCTCCAGTTGGCGCTCCATGGCGTCCGTGAGGTCGCCGGTCCAGGCGCTGGGCACATGGCCGTACGCCCAGAAGACGTGCTTGCCCTCCGGGGCGCGGGTGGGGTCGACGACACCGGGCTGCACGGTGATCATGAACGGTCGCTCGGGTGCGCAGCCCTGGCGGGACGCGGCGCGCAGGGCCGTGCCGATCTCCGCGCTGTCGGCGCCGATCTGCACGGTCGTGGCGACCCGTGCCTCCGGGGCGGTCCAGGGCACCGGGCCGTCCAGGGCGTAGTCGACCTTGAAGACGCCGGGGCCGTAGCGGTAGCCCTCGTAGTGGTTGCCGAAGCCGGCGATACGGGCCAGGGCGGTGGGCGAGGTGTCGAAGACGTAGGCGCGGGCGGGCGGCAGGTCGTCCAGCCGTTTGACCTCGTAGTCGGTGTGCACGCTGCCGCCGAGGTCCTTGAGGTAGGCGGCGAGGGCGTCGGAGATCGACTGGGAGCCGCCGCGGGCCACGGGCCAGCCGCGGGCGTGCGCGGCCAGTGCGAAGACCAGCCCGATGGCGCCGGTGGCGAAGCCGCTGAGCGGAGCCATGACGTGCGCGACCAGTCCGGCGAACAGGGTCCTGGCCCGCTCGTCGTGGAAGCGGCGCATCAGCCAGGTGGAGGGCGGCAGGCCGGTCAGGCCGAACCGGGCGAGGGTGACCGGGTCGCGCGGGAGCGCGGTGAGCGGCAACGACATGAAGTCCTGCACCAGGGTGTCCCACTTGGTGAGGAACGGCGCGACCAGTCTGCGGTACGCCCCCGCGTCGCGTGGTCCGAAGGAGGCGGCCGTCCGTGCCACGGAGCGGGCGAGCACCGCGGCCGTGCCGTCCGGGAACGGGTGTGCCATGGGCAGCTCGGCGTGCAGCCACTCCAGGCCGTACCGGTCGAGGGGCATCGCGCGGAACGCGGGCGAGTTGATGCCGAGGGGGTGGGCGGCGGAGCAGGGGTCGTGGCGGAAGCCGGGGAGGGTGAGTTCTTCGGTTCGGGAGCCTCCGCCGACGGTGTCGCGGGCCTCGAACAGGGCGACGGAGAATCCGCGGCGGGCTAGCTCGACGGCAGCCGTCAGTCCGTTCGGCCCCGCTCCCACCACGACCGCATCGAACATCGACGGCACCTTCGGACTCCTTCGTCAGCCGACGGCCACTCGGGATCAGGATATGCCGGGGGACCGACGGCCCAGGGGGCGCGGGTGGGCTCGGCGGGGCGCCCCGGGGGCGCATCCGGGCGGGCTCCGGAAGCGGAATCGAGGCGTACGCGGGGTGGACCGGGCAGCGTGCGGGACGGCCGGGGGCGGGCGCGCGAAGCGGAATCCGGCGGTACGGGCGCCCTCGCGCCGCTGAGGCCGCAATGCCGGGAGGCAGACTCACCCAGCAGGAGCGGAGCCACGGCTCAGCCGGTGCCCCGCAGCAGTTCCACCACCCGGTGGGCCGTGGCCGCGTCGCGGGCCGCCGTGAACGGGAGGGCGTTGCCGCCGGTGATGCGGAACGGCTCTCCGGTGCGGGTGAGGTGGGCGCCGCCGGCCTCCTCGACGAGGAGCAGGCCCGCCGCATGGTCCCAGGCGGCCTCCCAGCTGAAGCCGGTGGCGTCCAACTCGCCCTTGGCGACGGCGAGATATTCCAGCCCGGCGGAACCGCAGGCGCGCGGCGCGACGCCCTCGCTCCACAGGCCGAGCAGGGCACGCTTCTGCTCGTCCGTCGTGTAGTCCGGGTGGGAGGTGGCTATCTCCAGGTCCCGGCCCGGTGTGGGCGCGCCCGCGACGAGCCGTTGTCCGTCGAGGAAGGCGCCGTGGCCCCGGACGGCCGTGGCCAGCTGGTCGCGGGCCGGCGCGTAGGTCCAGGAGGCGAGCAGGACACCCCGGTGGGCGAGCGCGACCAGCGTGCAGAAGCCGGGGTCGCCGTGCACGAACTGCCGGGTGCCGTCGACCGGGTCGACGATCCAGACCGGCGCGTCGCCCCGTATCGCCTCGTACGTCGCCGGGTTGGCGTGCACGGCCTCCTCGCCGACCACGACGGAGCCGGGCAGGAGGGCGCCGAGCGCCGCGGTGAGGTACTCCTCGGCGAGCCGGTCGGCGTCCGTCACCAGGTCGTGCGGTCCGCTCTTCTGGTCGATCTCGTGCTCGGCGAGCCGGCGGAAGCGGGGCAGGATCTCGGTCGCGGCGGCCTTGCGCACCGCCTCTTCCACATCGGCGGAGTGGCGGGCCAGGAACTCTCCCACAAGGGCTTCGTCCAGGGGGGACCCCCAGGTTTCGGTGTCTGAGATCATGCCCTCCATGAGAGCATGCGCCTCTGACAATCCCCGCCCGCCCGGTGAACGTGAGATGGAATCCGGACGAACAGCGGGGGCCGATGATCAGCGGCCCACCGCGTATCCCTGCATGCCCCGCGGATTGGCGGCCGCCGAGAGGATGCCGGTGAGAGGGTCGCGCGCCACCGCGCACAGCCGGCCCTCGGACCAGCCGTCGGCGACCGTGACGTCGTGGCCGCGCCGCCTGAGTTCGTCGACGACCTCCGGGGCCGTGCGGGACTCCACGGTCACGCTCCCCGGCTGCCGTCCGCGCGGGTAGAAGGAGCCGGGGAAGCTGTCGTTGTGCCAGTTCGGGGCGTCGATCGCGCCCTGGAGGTCGAGGCCGCCGCGGACGGGGGCGCGCAGGGCGACGGCCAGGAAGAAGTGCAGCTGCCACTGGTCCTGCTGGTCGCCGCCGGGCGTGCCGAAGGCCAGCACCGGGATGCCGTCGCGCAGCGCGATCGACGGGGTGAGGGTGGTGCGGGGACGGCGGCCGGGGGTGAGGGAGTTGGGCAGGCCCTCCTCCAGCCAGGTCATCTGGAGCCGGGTGCCGAGCGGGAAGCCGAGTTCGGGCACGACCGGGTTGGACTGCAGCCAGCCGCCGCTGGGGGTGGCGGCGATCATGTTCCCCCAGCGGTCGACCACGTCGAGGTGGCAGGTGTCGCCGCGGGTGCCGCCGTCGGCGGCCACCTCGGGCTCGGCCGGCCTGTTCGCCAGGGTCGGCTCCCCGACGCCCATCGGGTCGAAGCCGGGCCTGTCGGCGGCCGCCACGCGCGCGTGCTCGCTCAGTCGGGGCGCGCGCCCGCCGGGGCTGCCGGGGCGCAGCTCGCATGAGGCCTTGTCGCCGACGAGCGCTCGCCGCCCGGCGTTGTAGGCGTCCGACAGCAGCTCACCGAGCGGTACCTCGGCCGCGTCCCCGTACCAGGCCTCCCGGTCGGCCATGGCGAGCTTGCAGCCCTCGATGAGCAGGTGCACATAGGCGGCCGAGTCGTACGGGGGCAGCTCGGGCGGGAGCAGCGCGAGCTGCTGGAGGAGGGCGGGACCCTGGCTCCAGGGGCCCGCCTTGCACACGGTCCAGCCGTTCCAGTCGTACGTCGCGGGGCTCTCGTAGGTCGCGGACCAGCCGGCGAGGTCGGTGGCGGTGAGCGTGCCGGTGTGCCGCTCGCCGCTGGTGTCCAGGGTGGGCCGCGCGGACTGCCGTACCAGTGCCTCGGCGATGAAGCCGGAGCGCCACACCTCCCGCGCGGCGTCGATCCGCGCGTCCCGGTCGCCCGCCCCTTCGGTCTCGGCGAGCAGCCGCTTCCAGGTGGCGGCGAGGGTGGGGTTGCGGAACAGCTCGCCGGGCCGGGGTGCCGTTCCGCCGGGCAGGTACACCCGGGCCGACGAGGTCCACTCCGTCTCGAAGAGCCCCCGCACGCTCTCGACGGTCGCGCCGACGTTCTCCACGGGCGCGTGCCCGTGCTCGGCGTACCCGATGGCGTACTTCAGGACGTCGGCGAGGGACTTGGTGCCGTGGTCGCGCAGCAGGAGCAGCCAGGCGTCGAACGCGCCCGGCACGGCCGCGGCCAGCGGGCCCGTGCCGGGGACGAGGTCCAGACCGAGTCCCCGGTAGTGCGCGACCGTCGCCCCCGCCGGTGCCACGCCCTGCCCGCACAGCACCCGCACCTCGCCGCCGGCCGGGGCGAGCAGGATCGGCACCTCGCCGGCGGGCCCGTTGAGATGCGGCTCGACGACGTGCAGCACGAACGCGCCCGCGACCGCGGCGTCATAGGCGTTGCCGCCGTCCTCCAGCACGGCCATCGCCGACTGCGAGGCCAGCCAGTGGGTGGAGGACACCATGCCGAAGGTGCCCTGGAGGGTGGGCCGGGTGGTGAACCGCATCTCTCACCTCACTGGTCGCGAACGCGCGTCGCTCCCATCGTCTCAGCGCAGCGGAGTCGAAGGTGTCGAGCGGGCCACGTACGCCAGCCCGTCGTACTCCCGGGCGAGCACCGTCGGAGCCAGGTGGAAGCGGTACGTCACGCGCGGCACCGAGGCGCCGAAGGACCGTACGAACCGGCGGTCCTCCAGCCACTCGGCGACGGCGGGCCGGGCCCGGCCGCCGCGCAGGTCGACGAGGTGATCCTCCGGTGTGACCGAGGCGAGCAGGCCCTCGACCGACCGCGGGCCCGCCGAAGCGATGGTGTGCTTCCTGGGTGTGCGCGTGGCGGAGTTCCCGGGGCGGGCGCGGAAGGCGCCCTCGCCGAAGAGCAGGCCGAGGGCGTAGTAGCGCTCCCCGTAGTGGCTTCGTAGGTGCTGTCCCATCGCGGGTACGTCGCCCGCGTAACAGTCGGTCATGACATGGCCGTTGTGGGCCCATACGGCCACCTTGCCGGGCGACCGCTCCTCCAGGGCGATCACTTCCTGTGCCATGTACCGGTCCCGGACCGCCAGCGCGCCCGGTTCCTCGCCGTCGCCGCGCAGCGGCCGCGAGGCCACGTCGGCCGCCGCCACGATCCTGTGTGCGTGGCCGAGCGCGTCGTCGACCGTCTCGGCTCCGGCGCGTGCCGCGAGTCCGGCCCTGCCCTGTTCGAGGAAGCGTACGAGTGCGCGCGCCTCGGCGAGGATCTGCTGCCTCTGGCCGGTGAGGGATCCCGGCTTGGCGTCGGCCAGGGTGCCGAGGAGGCCGCCGCCGAGGTCCGCCCGGTCCGGCGCCAGTGTGCGCAGCGCGGCGTCGAGGGCGGTCAGGGCGGGACCGCAGCGCTGGGGGTCGATGCCGACGAAACGCACGGCGCGCTCGCGCGGAACGGTCCGGTTGTGCTCCCGCATCCACTCGACGACGTCGAGCATCTCCCGGGTCCGCCAGGTCCAGAAGCCGAGGCCCGCGAGTGCGTCGGCGGCGTCACCGGTGCCGTGCAGCACATGGTCGTCGACGGCCCGCGCGGCCGAGGCACTGGCCTCCATCGCCAGGGCGGTGCACCCCATTTCCTCGACGAGGAACCGCAGTAATCGATGCTTGAGCCGGAAGAATTCGGCGGTCCCGTGCGTAGCCTCACCCATCCCCAGAACTCGTACGTCGTTCAAGGTCTTTCGCAACGGCTCCAGGTCGCCGTGATCCGGTTCCGATGCCTCGGCGTGCAAGTCCCGCAACGGCAGAGCATTCTCCTTCAGCCACTGCCGCACTTCCTCGGTCATCGTCCATTCCTTTCGCGTCACCTCTCGGCAAGGTGAGCCTAGCCCTCACGCGATCAAGTCCCGTTGTGCGAGGCGGATTTCGGCCGAGATTTCCGCGAGGTCTTCGACGGCGGCATTCCAGCCGTGCGCAAGACCCACACCCGCCGGGTTGAGGACCACCTCGTCCACGCCGGCCCGGGCGTATTCGTCCAATGCGGCCGCCACTTCCCGCGGAGTTCCGTGGACGAATGTTCCCGAGTCGACCAGGGCGCGCGCGTTGAGATAGGGCTGTGACGGGTGCACCCGCAGCCCCGCGCGTTTCAGCATGTCGGTGTAGTGCGGTGCGCCCAGGTGCGCACGGGCGGCCGTGAAGGCGAGTTGGCGGGGATCGCGTCCGCTGCGGGCGACGGCGACGTGCACGACGGTGACCAGGCGCGGCACGGGGCGGTCCGCCGCTCGGGCGCCGCGGTGCAGGGCGGGCACGAGGTCACGCGCGAGGTATGCGGGCGGTGTCATCCAGCTGATCGCCGCGTCGGCCAGCTCACCGGCCACCCGGGCGAGGGCCGGGCGCAGGACTCCCAGGCCGATCTCCACACCGGGATGACCGAGATCGGGCAGTCCGGATCGCGCGTCGCCGCCCCCGGATGCTTCCTCCCTCGGCTCGCCCTCCTCCCGAAGTCCACCGAGGAATCCCCGCAGTTGGCGGAGATAGTCGGCGCACGCGGCTCTCGGGCTCTCATAGGGCTCACCGCGCAGACTCGCCACGAAGTCGGGTGATCCGGGGCCGATTCCGAGCGTCATCCGTCTGCCGGTCAGACGGGCGAGGGAGCGGGCGTGTGCCGCCGCCTCCATCGGATGGCGCAGCGGCATCAGGGTCACGGACGTACCGACCGGGAACCGGAATCCCATGCCCGCGAGGTAGGCGAACAACTGATGGGATTCGATGGTGAGGGACTGGCCCTGCCACAGCCGTGCCAGGTCCCCTCCCGCGACGAGTTCCGCGAACGGAACCGCGTCCGTGGGGTCCTTGGGCATGACGGGGAAGATGACCGACGTTTGCATGAACTGGCCTTCACTGGGAGGCGGGTTCGCCGAGATATCCCGCTGCCTGCAGATTGAACAGATGGGCGTAGACGCCGTCGGCGCCGAGCAGGTCGTCGTGGGTGCCCTCCTCGATGACCCGGCCCCGGTCCAGGACCACGATCCGGTCGGCGATGCGTACCGTGGAGAAGCGGTGGGCGATGATCAGGGAGGTGGCCTCGCCCGCGATGTCGCGCAGCCGGCCGAAGATCTCGGTCTCGGCCTCGGCGTCGATCGCCGACGTGGGTTCGTCGAGCACGACCACGGGGGCCTTCCTCATGAAGGCCCGGCTCAGGGCCACCTTCTGCCACTGACCGCCCGACAGCTGCCGGCCCTCCTCGAAGTGCCTGCCGAGCATGGTGTCGTAGCGGTCGGGGAGGTCCGCCACGATGGTGTCGGCTCCGCCGGCCGTCGCGGCGGCCCGTATGCGCTCGTCGTCGTCCATCGCCTCGACCCGGCCGAAGCCGATGTTGTCGCGGACGGACATCTCGTAGCGGATGAAGTCCTGGAAGATGACGCCGATATGGCGCTGGAGGTCGTCGAGGTCGTACTCCTCGATCGGTACGTCGTCGATCAGGATCCGGCCGCCCGTCGGCTCGTAGAGCCGGGTCAGCAGTTTGACGACGCTCGTCTTGCCCGCGCCGTTCTGGCCTACGAGCGCCACGCACTCCCCCGCGGGCAGCAGGAAGTCGACACCGTCCAGGACGAGCCGGTCGGTGCCGGGGTAGACGAAGCTGACGTCACGGAACTCGATGCCCTTGCGCAGCTTCGCCGGGAACGGCCGGGTTCCGCCGGTGATCCGGCGCTCCGGAAGGTCCAGGAACGCGAAGAGGTTGCCGAGGAAGAGCGTGTCCTTGTAGAGCGAGGCGATGCCCAGGAGCATGCCGTGTGCCGAGGCCTGGATGGCTCCCATGGACTGCAGATAGCCGGCCAGCCGGCCCACCTGTCCGTCGTCCGCGGCCGAGGCGATGGCCCACAGCAGCGCGCCGGAGGAGGCGAGGACGCTCAGTGCGCCCAGCGCGCCGACGATGGCCGACTGGCCGCGCGCCAGCCGCCGGTCGACCCGGAAGAACTCCCGGGCGAGCCTCTGGTACCGCTCGACGAAGTGCGGTCCGAGCTGGAACAGGCGTACTTCCTTGAAGGAGTGATCCGTCGTGGTGAGGTACTGGTAGTAGTACATCCGCCGGCGATCGGCCGCGCGCCCGTACTCGACGGCGTACGCCTTGTGCGTGTAGATCATGTGGGCGACCACCGACGGGACCGGTGACACCAGGATGAACGCGGCCACCCAGGGCGACCAGGCGAACAGCACGATGCTCACCGAGACCACGGTGACCAGCTCGCGGCTGACCGTGAGCAGCTCCGAGAACAGCTGGTAGATACGGCCTCCGCTGCTCTCCTGGAAGGCGCGCTGGAGGTTGTCGTACGCCTCGGCGTTCTCGTACTGCTCCAGGTCGAGCCGGGTGCCCTTGACCATCACCTGCTCGCCGATCCTGGTGGTGAGTTCCAGGCGGAGCAGCGAGTCCAGGTACTGTCCCCACACGTCCAGCGCGTGTCCGGCGACGGCGATCAGCAGCAGGGCGACGCCGGCCCGCAGGGCCTGGCCCTGTGCGCCGTCGCTGCCGCCCGCGGCGTGCGCGACGGACTGCACCGCGCTCGCCGTCAGGGCGACCTGCACGCCCGGGATCGCGGCCGACAGGACCGAGACGACGGCGAACGCGGTGACCTTCCGGGCGCTCAGCTTCCAGAACAGCCGCAGCACGCGGAGCCAGATCACTTGGCCTCCTCGGCGGCCAGCCGGCCGCGCAGGGCGCGCAGGGTGTGCCGCAGCAGCCCGTAGCAGCGCTCCTCCCGGGTCCGGTCGACCGGCAGGAGACGGTTGACCTGCATATGGGCGAGGCTGCCGAGGACATGGGGGAACGGCACCGCGAGACGCTCGCGTCCGGCGGCCTCGCCGACCGCCGCGGCCGCGGCCCGGACGGCCGGTTCCTGGGGCGCGAGGGCCGCCGCGATCCGCAGGCGGTGGTCCCGGCCCCGGTCATGGGTGAACCGGTCCCAGGGCAGCAGCAGTTCGCAGAGGTAGTCGCGTCGCTTGCGGAAGTCGTCGCGGGTGGCGCCGTCGTCGACGTGGCCGGGGAGGAAGTCCAGGCGGTCGGCGAGCGGGACGCCCCACTGGTGGAAGAGGGTGTCCACCGCGGCCATGGCCAGGTGCTCGTCCGTCAGCTCCGGCAACTGGACGCGTTCCGCGATCAGTCGGGCGGTGGCGTCGCTGTTCGCCTCGAAGAGCCGCTCGACCGCGTCGAAGGTGTCGGGGCCGCCGTAGCGCAGGGTCTCGGGACAGTAGCTGTCCATGGCGAGGTCCTGGGCGAGTCCGCTGTCCACCACGCTCCTGCCCCAGGCGCCGAGCCGCCCGAGCGTCTCCGGCCGGTCGCTGCGCACCCGGATGCGCAGTTGCGGGCGCGGATCGGCGTACCGGATGTAGAACCACCGGTCCATGGCGTCCTGGGCGCGCAGTTCCGCGACGAGCTCGCGCAGCGGACCGGCGATGATCTCGTCGTGGCGTTCGAAGGCTGCGTACAGCTTGATGTACGACCATTCGCTGCCCGGCACGTAGCGCCGTGCCGGGATCTCCACCTGGAGTCCGGCCCCGCCGCGTCGGACGGTCTCGGGGCCGGCGGCCACGACGGGGACGACGATCTCCTCCGTGTACCGCCGCCCGGTGTCGTCGCTGAGCCAGTGGTGCGTGAAGTCCGGCAGCATCTCGTGGAGCAGCACGGCCGCACCGCCCTTGCGGCGGACCTCCTCGCGCAGTTCGGTGACGCAGCGGGGGTGGTCGAGGTCGAGCAGCAGCCGGTTGTCGTGCTCCACGAGGTACACGTGGCGCGGTACGTGCCACCGCTCGCGCCATTCTGTGAGGTCCGCGAGGCCGCGGCCGTCCAGCCGCCACTCGGCGGGCCGGAGCACCACCTTGCCGCGGGTCACCCGGGGCAGGAACGCCGCGTGGGACACCGGGCCCCAGTGGAATCCGCCGGGCATCACACACCCGTCCTGCGAGGCCTCCAGCAGGAAGCGGGCGACGTTCGGGGCGGCCAGCGGGCTGAGCATGTGGTGCTGTGTCACGACGACCTCGCGGTCGAGCCGCCGCGACCACAGGTGGAACCGCCGGTCGTCGGCACCCACCAGGATGTCGTCCAGGGGCAGCACGCGGTCGGCGGGCACCGACGGGCCGGTGTTGACGGGTATCTCGTATCCGCGCAGGCCCGGGTGTGCGGCGACGTTGCCGGCCCGGCCGTAGGTGGGGAGGTAGGCCAGTTCCGCGTGGACCACGTTCGGCTGGAGCTCCTCCTCCCGCCGGGCGAGGTCGCGCAGCCGGTCCACGAGGCGGTCGCCGAGCAGGTCGAAGAAGCGGCCGAAGGTGCGCCCGCCGTGGGCGAGGCCGTCGGCGCGGACGACGGCCCGCCACTCGCCCCGGTCGACGGCCTGCCGGTCGGCGGCCTCCAGCTGCAGGTAGAGGTCCATCGTGGGCAGCAGCGGTCCCGGGGACGCCTCGGGGGCGAGGCGGTCGAGCCAGGAGTCGGTGAGTTCCGCTTCGAGGGACCGGTCGCGCCAGGCCCGCTGCACGAACTCGACGACGGCACGGTCGTAGCCGGAGGTGTCCTCGGGCTCGATGCCGCCGGTCGGCCCGGCCGTGCGCGGCGGCTCGGTGTAGGACTCGGGCGCGTCCAGTCCCTGGTCCGGGCTGAGGAGTTCCAGGACGGGGACGCGCACGCCCTGGCCGTACCGTTCGAGGAAGTCCTCCCGGTACCGCGTCAGATGGGAGTTGCCGGGGCCGGTGGCCGCGCTCAGGCGCATGAGGACGTCCACCGTGTCGGCCGCGGCGTCGGCGACGGACCGGTTGAGCTCGTCCGACCGCAGGTCGAGGGTGGAGTCGAGCTGGTAGGTCTGGCCCGTGTAGCCCGGTACGAGCTTTTCCTGGGCGGCGCGCAACCGCGCGAACGAGGCCGGGTCGTCCGCGTGCCGGACCAGCTCGACGACCTCGCGCAGCCGCTCGACCGCGTCGGCCGCCTGCGGGACTCCGGCGAGCCGGTCGAGCAGGTACTCCTCGGGCCTGGCCGACGTCTGGGGCGGACGCAGGTCACTGGTGAGGAAGTTCAGATCCCACAGCCGCTGCACCAGGCTCTCCTTGGCGGCACCGGACGCCTCGGGGAAGGCGGCCGACAGCGCGTCGATGATCTCCTGGTACGTCACGGGGGTCGCGGCGGTGTCCAGGACGGTGTGGACGGCGGGGGTCGCCCGCACGCGCACCGAGCTGCGGTCGCTCCTGCCGTAGACGTCGGCGTGCGGCAGGACCATGCGGTCGCCGGAGACATGGGCCGTGGCGTTGCGGACGATGCCCAGCCCCCGCCAGATCTGCTGGTCGCTCTCGAACCGCTCGATGCAGGCGAGGATCCACGCCATGTCCGCGCGCACCCGGGCACCCCCGATGACCGGGCTCTCCAGCCGCGCGGTGGTGCGTCCGGAGAAGGTCCCGGCGGCCACGCCCGAGAATGCCCCGAAGGGGGTGGGCCGGGTGGACATCCTGGTGAGATAGCGCCACAGCCGCGAGTGCAGGCGGGCCACGCTCTTGGGGGACATCCGTTCCAGGTGGGCGAGCCCTTCCGCCAGGCCCTCGCTGGCGACGAAGACCGCCCGCCGGACCTCCGGGTCCTCGGCCAGCCGTAACAGGGCGTCGGAGGTCTGCTCCGGGTCGCTCATGAAGTCGAGATAGGTCTGCACGGGCAGCGCGGGAGAGCGCAGCAGGTAGAAGTCGGCGGGTACGTACCGGGACATGCGCATCACCTTGCGAAGAAGGCCCGGAACCAGGCCGGACGGTCGTCGTTCAGGGCCGCGAGGATCGCGAGGGCCACGCCGGCGGCTCCGGTCAGCAGGCCCGGGTCGTCCACCAGGTGTCCGGGCAGCTCGTGATCGGCGAACACCGCCGGACGCGCCTCGTCGGCGTGGTCGAGCAGCCGGTCGAGCAGGACCGGTGTCCGCTCCCGCGCCAGGCGGCTCCAGGGTGCGAACGCGCGGCACATCATCAGCAGTCCGGCCTGGCCGTGACACAGGGTGGGCGACAGCGGCCCGGCCTGCTCCGCCCTGCGCAGGACGGCCTCGAACGCGGTGACCGCGGTGGTCAGCAGGTCGCTGTCACCGGTGGCGCGGGCGATGTCGAGCAGGGCCGAGGCGACGCCCGCCGTGCCGTAGCACCAGGCGATCTGGTCGTGACCGTGGGTCCGGGGCCGTTCCTCGCCGTGTTCGTCGACCGCCACGCCGTCGTGCCACAGCGGGCCGAACTCGTCGGCGGCCCGGTGCCTGAGGATCCAGGAGGTGAGGGTGGTCACGGCCGATTCGAGTCCCGGGTGCCGGTGGCCCGAGGCGGCGGCCGCCGCGAGCGCCGCGGCGACTGCGGGAACGCCGTGCGAGAAGCCCAGGTTGAGGTACCCGTGGGGATATTTGGCGTGGTAGTCGCCGACGGGTGGGTAGACGTCGGGGACGAGCAGCCAGCGGCGCGGGGTGCGCTCGGTGCGTGCCGGTTCGCTCAGCCACACCAGGTAGTCGAGGAGTCGGCGCACGGCCTCGCGGACGGCGGGGCTCGGGTCCTCGACCGTGGCGAGGTACGCGAGTACGCCGGCCGCGCCGCCGATCCAGTCGTAGTCGGCGTCGCTCAGGACGCGTTCGACGGCCGGGTAGTCGGTGTCGAGGACCTGGGCGGCGAGCTGCTCGTGCATGCGGTGCAGGCTCGGCAAGAAGCGCGGTTCGTCGGCGGCGCAGTCGGCCAGTGCCAGGGCAAGTCCACTGGTTCCGCCGAAGATCCCGGGGCTCTCCAGCGGTACGACCCGGGTGCTGAGCACGGCTTCCCGGATGTGTGCGAAGGCGGTCTCCCGGTCGCCGAGCCCGGCGCGGGCGGCGTACAGGTGCAGCAGCGCGGTTCCGGCCTGACCGTGACTGAGGCTCGGCGGGTACCAGCCCACGGGGTGCACCGCCTGTTCCGCGGCGGTCAGGGCCAGTTCGGCCACCTGGTCGGTGGTCGAGGTCCGTTCGGCGACGAGACGGACCGCGCGGTGTGCGCGTTCGGTGAGTGAGTCGTCGTCGCCCCGAACCGGCCCGCCGGCCGTCTCCCGGTTCTCCAGCATGTCCATCCCTCGTGTCGCGGCCGTTCGGCGTCGCGGTGGAAACGGGTGTTGCCGTGCTGAGCCCACGGCAACACCCGTTGTCGAACGTGGGCCCGTTCAGAGCGCCGGGCCCGGCCCGTTCAGGGCTTCGTCACGTCAGGGCTTCTTCACGCAGCCCGAGGTGCAGATGCTGGTGCAGACGCAGGTGCAGGTGCCTCGGCAGGTCACGCGCGTGCAGACCGAGCGCGTGAGAAGCGACGAGATGGACGCCGGTGCGCGGTCCACGCCGGCCGCGGACGGCGAGGTGACCCGGACGTCCAGATCGAATTCGTTGCCGGCCATGTCATTTCCTTTCCGGTGATGAATTCCACCCGAGGGCGGAATGACGCAGAAACGGCCTCTGCGTGATTCCTATTCTCCTCGCCGGCCGCACCGGCACATATTGTCGTCGGCGACAGTATTCCGAAAGACGTAGGACGCCAGACAGAGACTCAGACGTGAATGCAGTTCCAGCTTTTCGGTAATGGCCGACAGATGGGCGCGCACGGTCCGTTCGGTCAGATGGAGCCGGTTCGCCATTTCCTCGTTGGACAGCCCTTCCGCCATCATGACGAAGACCTCCGACTCCCGCGGAGTCAGCCGGTCCAGTCGCTGCAGGGCGGCCGTCCACCGGGGTTCGTTCCGACGGGCTTCCTGAAGGTCGCGGGCGGGTGAGGTCACAGCGCCCGCTCCTGCAAGGACCTCTGCGCCGACTCCTGCGCGGACTTCTCCGACTGGATCAGATGGCTTTCGACCAACTGCCCGTACATACGGTCACGAACGAGGAGTTCTTCATGGGTGCCCACTGAGCTGACCCGGCCGCCGTCCATGACGACGATCCGCGGCGCGGCACGGACCGTCGACAGCCGGTGGGCGATGACCAGCAGGGCACAGCGTTCGGACACCTTCAGCAGGGCTTCGGCGAGTTCGGCCTCGCTGATGGTGTCGAGGTGCGAGGTGGGCTCGTCGAGCACCAGCAGATCGGGCTCGGCGAGCAGGGCGCGGGCGATGGCCACGCGCTGGCGCTCGCCGCCCGACAGCCGCAGCCCCCGCTCCCCCACCTCGGTGTCGAGCCCGTCCGGCAGGCGCCGTACGAGCGGGCCCAGGTCGACGGTGTCGAGCACGTCGCGGACGGCGTCCTCGGACGCGTCCGGCGCGGCGTAGGTGAGGTTGTGGCGCAGTGATCCATAGAGCAGCGGCGTGTGCTGTTCCACGAGCGCCACGTGCCGCCGGTAGGCCCGGTGTTCCAGTCGTGCGAGGTCGGTGCCCCGGAAGAGCACCGTTCCCTCGTCCGGGTCGTGGAAGCGCTCGATGAGGGAGGTCACGGTGGTCTTGCCCGCGCCGGACCTGCCCACCATGGCGAGGTAGCCGCGCTCGGGGATCTGCAGCGACACCCCGCTCAGGACCTGGCGGTCGCCGTACGCGAAGGAGACGTCCCGCAGTTGGAGCAGCGGGCCGGAGCCCGGGGCGGGGACCTCGCAGGGGTCCGGGGTGGTCTCCACGGGCAGCTTCAGGGTTTCCTGAATGCGTTTCAGGGATCCGAGGCCGCGCTGGATGAGGCTGATCGCGCTGAAGAGGCCGGCCAACGGCATGACCAGGTAGGTCGCGTAGAGCAGGAAGGCGACCAGCTCGCTGATCGTCATGTCGCCGTTCGAGACCCGTACGGCGCCGATGAGCAGGACGAGCAGGAACGAGCCGTTGACCGCGACCTCCATCATCGGCGACACGAGGGAGCCGAGGCGCGCGGAGCGCACCCCGCTCGCACAGGCGGCCTCCGCGTCCGCCCCGATGCGTTCGGCCTCGCGGAGTTCGGCTCCGCAGGCGCGCACGGTGCGGATGTTGCCCAGCGCCTGTTCGAGATCGGCCGTCATGGTGCCGACGTCCGTGAGGGACTGCTCGGTGGCCCCGCGGATGCCGGTCATGACACCGGCGACGACGATCGCCGCGGCGACGATCGTGGCGATGACGACGGCGAACATGATGGGGTCGAGCCACAGCATCAGTCCCGCCGTTCCGACGGCGGTGAGCGCCACGGTGACGAGCTGGACGAAGCTGCCCGCCACCATGTCGCGCAGCACGGTCGTGTCCGTGCCCACGCGGGAGAGCAGATCGCCGACCCGGTGGCGGTCGAAGGCGTCGATACGGACGAGCAGCAGCCGGTTCGTCAGGTTCTTGCGCAGCCGCAGTACGACGCCCTCGCCGGCCACGTCGAGCAGGAACTGGCCCACGCCCTCGATGCAGGCCTGGGCGGCGAACAGCCCCGCGAGCAACAGGGCCGGGCCGAGCAGCGACTGCCCGGTCCCCACCCGGTCGATCAGCCGCATCGTCATCAGCGGCTGCAGCAGCCCGAGCGCGGTGCCGACGACCGTCAGCGCGAGCGCCCAGGCGACGGTCGTCCGACGCTGCAGGAGCAGCGCGAACAGGTCGCGGATGCCGACGCGTTCATCCTCGGCCGTGCCGGCCATCGGTTGCCTCCCTCGTGTGGTGCGGTGCCTGCGGTGGCACGCTGATCAGCACCCGGAAATAGCCCTCGGGGACGCCCTCGCCCACCATGCGTCCGTCGGCCTCCACCCAGGCGTGCGCGGCGAACGGCGGGGCGGTACGGACCCCGACGCACCAGGTCGGCCAGCTGCCCCGGGCGCGGCACAGCAGCGCGGTCGCGATCGACCGTTGCAGGCATCCCTCGCGTCCGGCGCACACCAGGCTGACGGTGGTCACCGCGTCCCGCGCGGCCGCCGCCCGCTCGAAGCCGGCCGGCCGGGCGCCACGGGCGAGCGCGGTCAGCAGCCGGCGGATGCGGTCCGGCGGAAGACGGGTGAGCGGCTTGGCGACCGCCACGGCCAGGCGCGCGGCGATCCGCGCCCGCCGGGGGACCTCGGAGCGGGCGCGCAGTACGGTCTGGAAGCTCACAGGTCGACCAGCCTCGCCTCGACCAGCGCCGCGACGAGCGCCTCGGCGTCGGACCGCGCCTGCTCCGCGCCGACCTCAAACTCGGCGGTGAGCCGGGTGATCACCGCGTCGAGGTCGCCGCCCGACATCAGTTCGTCCAGCACCAGGCTGCCGGTGGGGTTGAGCTCCCAGTACTTTCCGCTGCGCCCGTCCAGCAG
The DNA here is from genome assembly GCF_040654755.1 of Streptomyces sp. NPDC050625. Lineage (NCBI taxonomy): Bacteria > Bacillati > Actinomycetota > Actinomycetes > Kitasatosporales > Streptomycetaceae > Streptomyces > Streptomyces sp. NPDC050625. The sequence continues at coordinate 357,142 of NZ_JBFAIQ010000002.1, read as the reverse complement.
GATCTTTCCGTAGTCGGTCTCCACCAGTGACACGTCGGCTCTCAGCCGCATGAGTTCCCCCTTCGGATGGCGCTCATGGCGCTCATGGCGCTTTCGGATGGCGCTCATGGCGCTCAGGTGGTGCGCAGCCAGATCTCGCAGGCGAGCGTCGAGTCGAGGCCCGCGTACCGGAGTTCGGGCGAGGAGGGCTGCAGTGTGGTTCTGACGAGCCGGTCCGCGTCGACCAGCCCCAGCCGGGCGAGACGGGAGTCGTGCCACAGCTCGGCGATCCGGGCGCGGTTCTCCCGCAGTCCGTTGGCCGCGTCGGTGGACGCCTCTCCCTTGGTCTCGCGTGCGAGTACGGCGGCCGGTACGACGCCGCGCAGCGCGGCCTTGAGCAGTGGCTTGTACCGCCAGGGCGACGACCGCTCCTCCGCCCGCACCGACCAGCACGCCTCGATGACGCGGTCGTCGAAGAACGGGCTGGCCATGGGCAGTCCGCCGTGCTCGGCCACCTGGTGCAGGATGCGCGTCACCCGCGTTCCGTGGCGCAGGACGTTCAGCTCGTTGTGCCGGGCACGGGTCCTGCCCAGCGGAACGGCCGACTGCGCCGCCCGCCGCATCCTGTCGCGCACCGCGGCGACGGCGTCCGGTGTCGCCCAGCCGGGCATCCGGGGCGGGACGTCCCAGGCGAGGACGTCCGCGCTGTGCGGCGCGGCCCGCGCGGCGGTGAGCCGGTCGGCGCTGTCGGCCAGCCACTGCCCGTAGGGCCTGCGGTCGGCGACCACCGACAGGGCGTCCCGCAACGGCCATCTGTTGTGCGCCCGGTAGCCGCGCAGGTGGCGCAGGGCACCGAGCGGGTCGGTGGTCAGCCGTTCCAGTGCATGCGCCGGGTGGCCCCACAGGACGTGGTCGCCGCCCATCCCGGTGAGGTGCAGCGCGGAGCCGCGGGCCAGCATCTCGTCGTGGCCGGCGAGTTGCCGGGGCTGGTCGAGGACGGTCGGCGCCGGTTCGTCGACCGGCCCGGTGACCTCCAGCAGGCCGCTGTAGAACAGCGGGATGCGGTCGACGGGAAGCACGACGTGCTCCGCGTGGTCGAGGTCTGCCGCGGCCAGCTTCGCCCAGTGGAGGTCGTCGTCCCCCGGATCGCGGCTGGACATGGTGAGGGCGACCGGGGCGGCCCCCGCGGCGGCGGCGAGGGCGCAGACGGCGGTGGAGTCGAGTCCTCCGGAGAGGTCGGAGCTGACGGTGGCCGCGGCCCGCGTACGCACCCGGACCGCCGCGTCGAGCTCTGTCCGCAGCAGTGCCGCGCCCTCCTCCAGCCCCAGCCGGGGCTCGGGGGGACTCCACCAGCGTGTGCGGAAGGCGCCGACCGGGCCCGCCTCCAGCTGGAAACCCGGGGGGACGGCGTGCACGCCCTGCCACAACGGCATGTCCCCGAGCGGATGGGGGACGGAGTCCAGCAGGCGGACGGCGAGGAGTTCCTCGTCGAGGGGCGCGTCGAGCAGCCGGGCGACGACGTCCGCGCGGTTGCTCGCCACCGTTGTGCCCTCGGTGTCGCCGTAAAAGACGCGCCTCATCCCCGACGCGGTGCCCCGGACCCGCAACCGCCCGCCCGCCGCGACGACGAGATGGAACTCGCCGTGCAGCGAGCGTGCGACGCGGGCGGCGGACTCGATGTCGCGCTGCTCGGCGAGGTGTTGCGCGACCTCGTGCTCGTCGGCGCAACCGCCCCCGATGAGCGCGATCCGCAGACCGTGCCGGGTGGTGGTGACGAACGCGGGGCCCCAGGAGCCGATCAGGAAGGGGCGACCGGAGGCGTGGAGCACCCGCTTGTCCGCCGTGCTCTTCAGTCGTGTTTCCACATGCGAGGCCACGGCGAGGCCGGCTTCGCAATCGGGCAGTACCACAAACCAGCTTTCGCCGTGGCTCGACATCGTTCTCCCAGAGATTCCCTAGGCTGCAAGCGGCAGACGGACCCTGGGCTCGTGCGGACCGCGCCGCAGGAATCCGGTGTCCAATCGGAAATCACCGGCAATGAACATCGCCGGCGCCTCATAGATCTTCCGACCCATGCTTGTCACCTCCTTTCCGTAAGGAGTGGAAGCGGTGACTCGACCGGTCGTCCGCTCACCGGCGAATCTAGGCGGAGGCGATTACGGCGATCAATGAAGGAACACTCCCGATACGCTGCGTGGCCGCCGGTCAGATCCACGTCCGCGCGACGCCGAGGCTCACCGCGACCTGGCCTTTCGACCGCGCGCGGAAGAGTCGGACCTAACCGTGGACGGGGCGGGAACACATGGCTTCCCTGGCTCCATCCTGACCCTGCGTATTAGCCTCATCAGGCGGCACCTCGGCCGCGCGGCCCGTACGAGCCGTGGGCCGCGGTTCCCCGTCGAATCGGCCCGGCGGGTCCGCCCATCGGGGTACGTGTGGCAGGCACCGGGGGAATCCGCTGTACGGCGGCCACGACGGCCGCCCGGGAGATCCCCGAGGCATCGGCACGGTTGACGACATGCCGGAGTTGCTCCGCTATCTCGGCGAGGTCCGCTTTTCCGGCGGAGTGCATCACGACCGTGCCGCGGCCCCGGCCGAAGTCGATCAGTCCTTCCGCGCGTAACATACGCAGCGCCCGCAGGACCGTGTTCTTGTTGGCGCCGTATCTTTTTCCGAGTTCGCCCGCCGAGGGCAGATACTCGCCCTCGGCGTAGACGCCTGTCAGTATCTCCTGCTTCAGTTTCCGCCTTATCCGGGCGTAGAGCGCCGATCCGGCACCACTGGTCATTCCTGCGATTCCCCCTTGTGCTTCTCCTTCACCGCACCGCCACGTCCGCCGGAGGTCAGCCGGCGTGAAGTTCGGACTACCGTGCGATTGCGCAAGCAATCGGGACCGTACTGAGCGGATGAAAGCGTGTCAACTGATCCGCTGGCGCCCGCCGATGCCGTCCTTTGGCCTGAATACATTGCCTCGGACGTGTTCAAGGTGGCGGTCGGCGGCTTAGGTTGACACCACACCCTGTCCGCTGGGGGCAGGAAGCGTTCTCTCGCCCGGGAGTTGGAGACTTGACGAGCAGCGGCAGCGCCGACAGCGGCACGACAGGCCCGTCGTCCCTGGCCCGACGGCTGGAGGACATCGTCAACGCGTACTACCGCGGCAACCGGCCTCCGTACAGCAAGATCGCGGAGGAGATCCGCGAGAGCACGGGGCGTACGTTCTCGGCCACCTACCTCTGGGAACTGGCGACGGGCCGGAAGCGGAACGTGACGCGCGACCATCTTCGGGTCCTGGCAGAGCATTTCGGGGTCACCCCGGACTACTTCACCGACGAGGAGGTCTCCGAGCGGGTGAGACGCCAGATGGAGTTCGCCGTTGCTCTGGGGAACAGCAAGGTGCGCACGCTGGCCTTCCGTGCCGACGGACTGTCGGAAGCGGGGCTGGACGCCCTGCTCGCCGTGGTGAACGCGATGTCCCCGGAGTCCGACCCGGGGGGACGTCCCCACCGTTCCGGCCGATAGGAACACCGCGGAAGCCGAGCGGCAACGACCAGTGAGAGTGACACAGCACGTGCGGCGAACGGGCGAGTATGCCGAGTTACAGCGGCGATGTACGGGGATTCTGCGCGATCTCGCAGTGCCCCGGTCGCTTTCCTTCGACGCGGTCTGCGAGCGGGTGGAGGCACTCAGAGGCCGCCCGCTCGTTCTGAAGGAGCTGCCGGAGCAGGCGGCGATCGCCGGTGCCTGCGGTCTCTGGCTGGGTACGGACGACGCCGACTACGTCTTCTACGAGGCCCGGACCGCGCCCCTGCACCGGGAGCACATCATCCTCCACGAGATCGGCCACGTGCTGTGCGACCACCACCGTGGGGTCACCGCCGGGGGCGACGAGCCGATCGCCGGGCTCCTCAGCGGTCTGCAGCCGCATCTCGTCAAACGGCTGATGGCCCGGACCAGTTACACGACCGCCGAGGAGCAGGAGGCCGAGATGATCGCCAGCCTGATACAGAGCGCCGGGACGGCCGGCCGGGCGGGCGGACGACTGGGCCGACTCGGCGCGTTCCTGGGAGTGACGGTCGATGTCGGTGAGTGAGCTGGCGGCCCTGGTCGGACTGTGGAGCGTCCTCACCCTGTGGTTCGCCCTGCTCTGGCGGGCCCGGCCCGCGCTGCTCCAGCCGCACCAACGGGGGCTGTGGCTCACGGTCCTGGCCGCGACCCTCGCCATCACCCTCTTTCAGCCCAGGGTCGCCGGATGGCTCACCGACGCCGGCGTCGAACTCCACACGGTTTCCCTGGCCCGCAATCTGATCGGCGTCCTCAGTGCCGGGCTGGTCCTGCTCTTCATGGTCGACCCCACCCGGACGCGCCGCCTGCGGCTGTCCGTGACGGTGGGGCTGCCGACGGCCCTGGCCGCGTTGCTCGTCCTGGACTTGTTGCAGCTCGAACCGCGTGCGGGAACGGCGTCCGTACAGGGCCCTGCCGATCCGGCGTCCGCCTACTGGCTGATCCTCATCGGCGCCCACCTCGTCGGCGACGCCGTCGCGCTCGTGGTCTGCTGGCTGTACAGCATGCGCACGGCGGACCGCGATCTCGTGTGGTCGCTACGGCTGTTCGCGGTGGGAAGCGTCCTCGCCGTCGTCTTCTGGTTCGGCTATCTCTGGCACCTCTACGGCCGCACACCGCGCATGCTCCCCTACCTGTCGGTGATCATCGGCGTCCACGGCTTCTTCCGGGCGGCATCACTGCTGGTCCCCACCGCGACCGCCCTCGTCCGGTCGGCGAACGCCCTGCGGACCACCTGGCGGTTGTGGCCGCTGTGGCGCGACCTGATGACGGCGGTGCCCCACGTCGCCCTCGCCAGACCGCAGCGCACCAGGCTGCGGGAGGTACTGCGGCCGCGCTCCCCGCTGGCGCTCCAGGCACACCGGCAGACCATCGAGACCTACGACGCGCTCCTGGATCTGCAGCGATGGGTCCGGCCGGACGCCTACGAGAAGGCGCACCGGCACGCCCGCCGGTCAGGGGTGCGGGAGGACCGCCTCACGTCGGCCGCACTCGCCGGCGCACTGGACCAGGCCCGGCGCGCCAAACTGGCCGGCGCACCGCCCGCCGACCCCTGCCCGCTGCCCGGTGTGGTCCATGGCAGCCCGGCGACACTGCTGGGGATCGCCCGGATGTGGCCCACGACGACGGAAGCGCTCACGGGGTCGGACCGGTCCTAGCCGCGCCGGGTGATCCGGAAGTCGAAGCCGAGGGTCCCCGGGTCGAGGGCCGTCGTGCCGCCGTCGACGGTGAGCACCGAGCCGTTGACGTAGGACGCCGCCGGGGACAGCAACCAGTCGATCGCCTCGGCGACTTCACGCGGTTCGCCCGGCCGGCCCATGGGCAGGAGCGCGGTCGCCGCGGCGTAGGCGGCGTCCACACCACCCTCAAGGCCCGCTTCCTCCGCGAAACGCGTCATGCGCCGGTCGGCCATCTCGGTGCGTACCCAGCCGGGGCACACGACGTTGGCCCGGACGCCCTGTCGCCCGTAGTCGACGGCGACGGAGCGGCAGAGCTGGAGCAGCGCCGCCTTGGAGGTGGCGTACGGGGCGTTGCTCGTGCCGTTGCGCAGCGCGGACACCGAAGCGACGGCGACCACGGCCCCGCCCGCCGCCAGCAGGTGCGGGAGCGCCGCGCGCAGGAGCATCAGCGGGCCGGTGAGGTTGGTGCGCATCACCTCGTCCCAGTCCGCCAACGACAGGTCGCCCACGGCTCCGCCGCGCCCGATGCCCGCGTTGAGCACCAGTCCGTCGAGTCGTCCATGGGCGGCCAGGGCTGCCTGGACGAGACCCTCGGCCGCCTCGGGGTCCCCCACGTCGGACGGATGGGCCAGTACCCCGGTCTCGGCTTCCAGGCGTCGCAGGGGCTCGCCGCGCCGACCGGAGACGACCACGTGGTGGCCGCCCTCGCTCAGCAGGCGGGCCGTCGCCTCCCCGATGCCCGAACCTCCGCCGGTCACGATGACCACTCGCTTGTCCGTCACTGCTGTTCAGCGCCCTCCGCCGGGATCACAAAGCACGTCCGAGCCTAGATCCCGGTGATCCGTCCCTGACGACTTTGAGACAGCGCCGGTCAGGTCCGGCCGCGTGCCGTCACCAGGCCCGACTCGTAGGCGAACACGACCAGTTGGGCCCGGTCCCGGGCGCCCAGCTTTGTCATCGCGCGGCTGATGTGGGTCTTCGCGGTGAAGGGGCTGATGACCATGTGGGCGGCGATCTCCTCGTTGCTGAGGCCGCGGGCGGCCAGCGCGGTGACCTCGCGTTCCCGGCGGGTGAGGTGTTCCAGGCCGGGGGCACTGGCGCGGTCCGGCGGACGGGAGACGAACTCGCCGATAAGGGTGCGGGTGATCGACGGGGAGAGCAGCGCCTCGCCGCGGGCGACCACCTCGATGGCCTGGAGCAGGTCCGCCGGTTCGGTGTCCTTGAGGAGGAAGCCGCCGGCGCCCGCGCGCAGGGCCTCGAAGACGTACTCGTCGAGGCCGTAGTTGGTGAGGATGATCACCCGGACGGCGGACAGCGCCGGGTCGGCGGCGATGTGCCGGGTCGCCTCGATGCCCGTCATCACCGGCATCTGGACGTCGATCAGGGCGACGTCGGGCACCTGTGCCCGGATCAGCTCCAGGCCCTGGTGTCCGTCGGCCGCCTCGCCCACCACCTCGATGCCCTCCTCGGCGTCCAGGAGGGCCCGGAATCCGGCGCGCATCAGTGCCTGGTCGTCCACCAGGGCCACTCTGATCATCGGGTTCATCCCGGCTCCCCCAGCGGCAGACGCGCGCACACCGAGAAGCCGCCCTCCGCGCGCGGGGCGGCGTGCAGGGTGCCGCCGAGGGCCGTGACACGTTCCCGCATGCCCGTGAGACCGGTGCCCGGTGGAGGTGGGCCGGCCGGGTCGCAGTTCTTGCCGTCGTCGTCCACGCGCACCGTCAACTCCCGCTCCCCGTGGTCGAGTCCGACCCGGATCCGGGCCGGTCCGGCGTGCCGTGCCGCGTTGGTGAGGGCCTCCTGGACGATCCGGTACACGGCGCGGTCGACGGCCGTCGGCAGGGGGCGTTCGTCGCCGGTCACCGTCAGGTCGACGGCGAGGCCGGCCGCCCGGGCGCGCTCCACGAGCAGCGCGGGCGTGCCGGTCGGCTCGTCGGTGCGCAGCACCTCCAGCGTGGCGCGCAGCTCGCGCATGGCCTCACCGCTCGCCTCCTGGATGGCGAGCAGCGCGGGCGGCACCTCCTCGCCGCGCTTGCGTGCCAGGTGCACCGCGACGCCCGCCTGGAGCTTGACGATGGAGATGCTGTGGGTGAGCGAGTCGTGCAACTCCCGTGCGATGCGCAGGCGTTCCTCTCCGGCCCGACGCAGCGCCACTTCCTCCCTGGTGCGCTCGGCCTCCTGGGCGCGCTGTTCCGTCTGGCGCAGATAGGCCTGCCAGTTGCGGTCGGCCAGGCCCGTCACCACCGCGCACAGGAACCAGCCGGTGAGCAGCGCGGCCCGCTCGACGACGGCCCGGGTCCCGGGCTCCGTCGCCACGTACCCGGCGAGGAACACCGCGCTGGCCACTCCGGCGAGGCCCCGGTGCCCGGCCCGTGCGGCCGTGTGCACGGCGCCGAGGACGGGCAGGGCCGCGAGCGGCCCCGGGTGGGCGTGCAGGACGTACGCCGTGCCGGTCGCCGTCGTCACGGCCAGCACCGCGCGCGGTGCGGCGCGATAGCAGGCCAGAGCGGCGCAACCGACCGCGAGCAGCGCGTAGTCGACGGCCGTCGTGCCCGGGTCGAAGGCGGCCGTGGTCACGACGAGAACGCCGACCACGACCGCGAGGGCCGCGTCGGCGAGACGCCTGCGTGTGACCAGTGGCCCGCCCATGTCCGCACCCTAGACGTCCCCGCCGACAGCCGCGTCGGCCCTGTGGACGGAACCCGGACTACTCCCCCGGCAGTAGTCCACCGCGCGACCGCGCCCCGGTGGCGCAGCGCAGGCTGTCTTCGGACGTACGACGACTTCAGCCGCCCCCGCGTCGCACTCTGCTGCCCATGTCCACAGCCTTCCGTTTCACCCAGCCGCCACCGCCCAGGTCCGCCACCGGCCGCGTCGCCGAGGTGTACGCGCAACTCGCCTTGGAGTTCGGCATCGACAAACCGGTCACCTTCGTCGTCCTGTCCTCCGCACCCGAACTCCTCGCCCCGGCCTGGGCGCTGTTGCGCGAGTCGCTCATCGCCGGTCCCGGCAGCCGTACCGGCAAGGAGCTGGCCGCCCTCGGGGTGTCGCTCGCCAACCGCTGCCCCTTCTGCGTGGACGCGCACACCGTGCTGCTGCACGCCACCGGCGACCACGCGCTCGCCGAGCAACTGGCGCGCGGGCGGACACCGGAGAACGAGGAGCACGCGCGTGTGCTGGACTGGGGGCAGCGCAGCCGTGTCCCGGGCGCCGACCTGGAGCCGTTCCCGTTCCCGCGCGAGCACGCCCCCGCCTATCTGGGCACGGCGCTGGCGTTCCACTTCATCAATCGCATCGTGTCGGCCCTGCTGACCGAGAATCTGCTGCCGGCCGGCGCCCAACGGCTGCGCCCGGTACGGAGTCTGGCGGGCCGCACGATGGCCAGGACCGTGCGCCGCACCGCGCGTCCCGGTGCTGCGCTCCCGCTGCTCGACGACCCCGGCCCCGGCCCCGACTGGGCGGCGGGGACGGCCGTGGGCCCCGCCTACTCCGCCCTGCGCACGGCCGCCGCCGCGGGCGCGGGCCTGCTCGACGCCGAGGACCGGGCCCTCGTACGTGACACCGTGCGCGCCTGGGACGGCTCGCACCCATCGCCGGCCTGGCCCGCCCTGCCGGACCGTGCCGAGCGTCCGGCCGCGCGCCTGGCGCTGCTTGCGGCCCTGGCGCCGTACCGGGTCACGGGCGAGGACGTGGCGGCCTGGCGCCGTCCGGAGCACACCGACCACTGTCTGGTGCATCTCGTCGCATACGGCGCGTTCGCCGCCGTCGACCGCATCGAGAGCGCCCTTGCTCTCGAACGCCATCCATGAACTCGCCGGCGCTCGGTCACACGGCCCGTCAACACTCCAGCGTCACCACGCAGGCACGGAGCGAGTTTTCACTACCGCCTCACAGAGAGTCGTGTGACACTGGCGTCCCGTCCGCAGTGTGGACTCCCTCCGCACCCCCTCCCCCACGAGAAGTGCGCCCGTGCGTGATCTTCCTCTGCCGCTCGCTCTGACCGCACGTCTGTCGCCGGTCGCCGTGCTCGCCACGGCGGGCTGGGCGCTGGCATCCGGTCCGTTCGCCGCGACACCGGCGGCCGAGCACCGGTCGGACCAGCAGACGGCCACCCAGTCGCCCACCGCCCCGTCGTCGAAGGCGGTGTCGAAGAGCTTCGCCGGGGCGCCGGCGCCCTGCACCAGCGTGGCGGTCAAGACCATCACCTCCCTGGTGCCGGGCGCCAAGACGGCCGGCAAGGAGATCCCGTCGACGGACACGAAGCTGCGCCGCACCTGCTCCTGGAACGCGCTCAAGGGGTACGACTACCGCTGGCTCGATGTCTCCTACGAGATAGCCGACTCCGATGAAACAGCACAGAAGCAGTACAAGAATCGCATCGGGGAGAAAAGCGGCGGAGGAGATGTTCCGGGCCTGGGCGACTCCGCCTACTCCGTGGTGAACGTGACGACGGAGGACAAACAGCAGACGCGCGAGGGCGTGGTGATCGCCCGTGTCTCCAACGCGCTCGTCGTCGTCACGTACAACGGCAGTGACTTCGAGACGAAGAAGGCACCCGACTCGGACGTGATCAACAAGGGCGCCATCAAGGCCGCCAAGGACGCGGTCGCGGCACTGGAGGGCGGCCAGAAGAACTGACCGCCCTCCGCGCCCGAGCGTCCGCCGTCAGACGGCGGCCTCCTCCTTCCGGCCGCCGGTCAGCAGCATCAGCGTCAGATACAGCACGAGTGACGTGCCGAGGCCGACCGCCCAGCCGTAGTCGGCCAGGGAGGAGAGCGCCGGAATGGGTCTGCCGTCGATCAGCGGCTTGAAGCTGGCGCCACCGACGGCCAGCACGCCACCGGCCAGGAAGGCCACGACCGCCCGCCAGTTCCAGCCGCTCGCGTACCAGTAGCGCCCGCCGGATCGGTACAGGTCGGTGAGGTCGAGGCGGGTGCGGCGCAGGATCCAGTAGTCGGCGACCAGGATGCCCGCGACCGTGCCGAGCAGACCGCCCACCAGTCCGAGCCAGGTGAAGATGTAGCCCTGCGGGTCGGAGTACAGCTTCCAGGGGAAGATCAGCACACCGAGGACACAGGTGGCGAGGGCGCCGGTGCGGAAACTGATCCTGCGGGGCGCGATGTTGGAGAAGTCGAAGGCGGGCGAGACCAGGTTGGCCGCGACGTTCACGGACAGCGTCGCCACCAGGACGGTGACCAGGGCGTACAGCAGACCCACCACGTTGTCGGTCTTGGCGGCCAGCTGGACCGGGTCCCACACCGGCTTGCCGTACACGGCCTGCGAGCCGGACGTGACCAGCACGGAGAGGAAGGCGAACAGGGTCATCGTCGTCGGCAGACCGAGGGCCTGACCCCATGTCTGCGCCTTCTGGCTCTTGCCGTAGCGGGTGAAGTCCGGGATGTTCAGGGACAGGGTGGACCAGAAGCCGATCATGCCCATCAGGGACGGCCAGAACAGCTTCCAGAAGTCCCCGCCCCAGCCGAGCCGGGAGGGCTGGTCGAAGAGGGGGCCGACGCCGCCCGCCTTGTTGCTCATCCAGACCAGCATCACGAGCGCGCCGACCAGCACGAAGGGCGCGGCCCAGTTCTCGAAGCGGCGGATCGTCTCCATGCCCCGGTAGATGATCGCGACCTGGATCACCCAGAAGATCGCGAACGACAGCCACATGGTCCAGGCGTAGCCGCCGACCGTCGAGGCGCCCGTCCAGCTGTCGCCGATCAGCTTCCCGGCCAGGAAGTAGATCGCCTCGCCGCCGATCCAGGTCTGGATGCCGAACCAGCCGCACGCCACCAACGCCCTTACGACAGCGGGGAGGTTGGCGCCGCGGACGCCGAAGCTGGCGCGGGCGAAGACCGGGAAGGGGATGCCGTACTTCGGCCCCGCGTGCCCGGTCAGCAGCATCGGGACCAGCACGATCACATTGGCCAGGGCGATGGTGAACACGGCCTGCTTCCAGTCCATGCCCACCGCGATGAGCCCGGAGGCCAGGGTCCAGGAGGCCGTGTTGTGGGCCATGCCGACCCACAGCGCGGAGAAGTTGTACGTGGTCCAGGTGCGCCCCGAGACGGGGACCGGGAGCAGGTCCTCGTTGGCGTACGGGCCGCTGGGCTGCGGCGCATCGGGGGCGATCTCCACCCGGCCGTCGGCGAGGGTGACTTGAGCGGTCAACGGTATCGCTGTGGGAGCGGTGTCGGTCATGGGCAGGCCAATCGGAGAAGGTGGGACGGGAGAGGCCGTGCGGGTCCGAGGGGGGTGCGCGCCCGATGACGCAGGAACAGGGAGCGCCCTTGGCCCCCTTCCCGGGAGAGCGAGAAGGGGGAGATCGCGGGGAAGGGGGACGGTCGGCCGCTGAGGGCCGGTCAGCCGTTGAGGGCCGGGATCACCTGCGCGCCGTAGGCGTCGATGGTGGTTTCCTGTGCGTCGTGCATGTCGTACACCGCGAACTGGTCGACGCCCAGCTCGCGCAGTGCCTCAAGCTTCTCGATGTGCTTCTCGGCCGGCCCGATCAGGCAGAACCGGTCGACGATCTCGTCGGGCACGAACTCCGTGTCGGGGTTGCCGCTGCGCCCGTGGTGCGCGTAGTCGTACCCCTCGCGTGACTTGATGTAGTCGGTGAGTTCGTCGGGCACCTGGGCGGAGTGCTCGCCGTACTTGGAGACCAGGTCGGCCACGTGGTTGCCGACCATTCCGCCGAACCAGCGGCACTGGTCGCGGGCGTGGGCGAGCGCCTCGGGCGAGTCGTCCTCGGTGACGTACGCCGGGGCGGCGACGCAGATCCTCACCTCGGACGGGTCGCGCCCGGCGGCCGCCGCCGCGTCCTTCACGGCCTTGACCATGTACTCGGTCAGATAGAGGTCCGCCAGCTGGAGGATGAACCCGTCGGCCTCCTCACCGGTCATCTTCAGCGCCTTGGGGCCGTACGCGGCCATCCACACGGGGACTTCGGCGCCCGGCTTGATCCACGGGAACCTCACCACCGCGCCGCCGAGGTCGGCCTCGTCGCCGCGGCCCAGCGCCCGGATGACCTTCATGGCCTCGCTGATCCGGGCCAGGGTGTTGGGCTTGCGGCCCGCGACCCGCATCGCCGAGTCGCCGCGGCCGATGCCGCAGACCGTGCGGTTGCCGAACATGTCGTTGAGCGTGGCGAAGGTGGAGGCGGTGACCTCCCAGGTCCGGGTGCCCGGGTTGGTGACCATCGGGCCGACCGTCAGCTTCGAGGTGCTGGAGAGGATCTGGCTGTAGATCACGAACGGCTCCTGCCACAGCACGGCGGAGTCGAAGGTCCAGCCGTAGGTGAAGCCGTTGCGCTCGGCCCGCTGCATCAGGCTGATGACACGGGAGGCCGGCGGGTCGGTCTGCAGGACGAGTCCGAAGTCCATGGGCGCCACTCCTAGTTGAGGTACTGACAGGTGGAGCGGGGCGTGTAGACGCCGTGACCGGCGTGACCGGTGTACTCCCGCTCGGTGATGACGAGTTCGCCGCGCGAGAGCACGCTCTCCACTCGGCCGGTGAGGCGCCTGCCCTCGTAGGCCGAGTAGTCGACGTTCATGTGGTGCGTCTCGGCGGACACGATCTGCTCGGCGTGCGGGTCGTAGATGACGACGTCGGCGTCGGCGCCCGGCGTGATGGTGCCCTTCTTCGGATACATGCCGAACATCCGGGCCGGGGCGGCACAGGCGATCTCGATCCAGCGGCGGCGCGAGATGTGCCCGTCGACGACGGCCTGGTGGAGCAGGTCCATACGGTTCTCCACGCCCGGAAGACCGTTGGGGATCTTGGAGAAGTCGCCGCGGCCCAGCTCCTTCTGGCCCACGAAGCAGAAGGGGCAGTGGTCGGTGGAGACCACCTGCAGATCGTTGGTGCGCAGGCCCTTCCAGAGCTGGGCCTGGTGCTCCTTGGGCCGCAGCGGGGTGCTGCACACGTACTTGGCGCCCTCGAAGTCGGGCTCGGCCAGGTTGTCCGTGGACAGGAACAGATACTGCGGGCAGGTCTCGCCGAAGACGTTCAGCCCCTCGTCACGCGCCCGCGCCAGCTCGGCGACCGCCTCCGTCGCCGAGACGTGCACGACGTACAGGGGCGCTCCGGCGACCTGGGCGAGCCGGATCGCACGGTGGGTGGCCTCCGCCTCCAGCAGCGCCTTGCGCACCTCGCCGTGGTAGCGCGGGTCGGTCTCGCCCCGGGCCAGGGCCTGTTCGACCAGGACGTCGATCGCGATGCCGTTCTCGGCGTGCATCATGATCAGTCCGCCGTTCTCGGCGGAGCGCTGCATGGCGCGCAGGATCTGGCCGTCGTCGGAGTAGAAGACGCCCGGGTAGGCCATGAACTGCTTGAAGCTGGTCACCCCCTCCTCGACGAGGAGGTCCAACTCCTTGAGCGTGTCCTGGTTCACATCGGAGACGATCATGTGGAAGCCGTAGTCGATCGCGCAGTTGCCCTCGGCCTTGGCGTGCCAGGTGTCGAGGCCCTCGCGCAGGGTGTGGCCGACGCTCTGCACGGCGAAGTCGACGATCGTGGTCGTACCGCCCCAGGCGGCCGCCCGGGTGCCGGTCTCGAAGGTGTCGGAGGCGAAGGTGCCGCCGAACGGCAGCTCCATATGGGTGTGGGCGTCGACACCGCCCGGGATCACATACTTCCCGGTGGCGTCGATGACCCTCTCGGCGCCGAACGCCTCGGCGGCCGGGGTGCCGGAGGCGGCGAGGGCGGCGATGCGGCCGTCCTCGATCAGGACGTCGGCGTGGATCTCGTCGGACGCGGTGATGACGAGACCGCCTCGGATGACGGTACGGCTGCTCATACTCCCTCTCCCTGCCGTGTTCAACACTGGTGTGGTGCAGGTCGGTGCCGCCGGTCCGGCCCCCGTGCACCGGACCGACGGCCGTGCGGGCCGGTTACGGAGCGGTCAGCGGGCCGTACGCGTCGGGACGGCGGTCCCGGTAGAACTGCCAGCGGTCGCGGACCTCGCGGAGTTTGGCCAGGTCCAGGTCGCGGACGACGAGTTCGGTCTCCTTGTCGCTCGCCACCTCGCCGACGAACTGGGCCTCCGGGTCGACGAAGTAGGTCGTGCCGTAGAAGTCGTTGTCGCCCAGGTCCTCCACACCGACCCGGTTGATCGCGCCGACGAAGTACTCGTTGGCGACGGCCGCCGCCGGCTGCTCCAGCTGCCACAGATAGCGGGAGAGTCCGCGCGAGGTGGCCGACGGGTTGAAGACGATCTCGGCGCCCGCGAGGCCCAGGGCGCGCCAGCCCTCCGGGAAGTGGCGGTCGTAGCAGATGTAGACGCCGATCCGGCCGACGGCGGTGTCGAAGACGGGCCAGCCGCTGTTGCCGGGACGGAAGTAGAACTTCTCCCAGAAGCCGGGGACCTGCGGGATGTGGTGCTTGCGGTACTTGCCGAGGTACGAGCCGTCCGCGTCGATCACGGCCGCGGTGTTGTAGAGGACGCCCGGCTGCTCCTCCTCGTACATGGGCAGGACGAGGACGATGCCCAGTTCCCTGGCCAGTGCCTGGAAACGCTTGACGATCGGCCCGTCGGGGATCTGCTCGGCGTACTCGTAGAAGGCCTTGTCCTGCACCTGGCAGAAGTACGGTCCGTAGAACAGCTCCTGGAAGCACAGGACCTGGGCACCCTGCGCGGCCGCGTCGCGGGCCGCCTGCTCGTGTACCTGGATCATCGATTCCTTGTCGCCGGTCCAGGCGGTCTGGAAGAGGGCGGCACGGATCACTCTGCTCATCGGGACCTCCGGTCGCTCGGTGTCTGAGGAGCGTAGAAAGACCGGAAGCAGGCTTTGAGTTGCAGCGTGTCACGTCTGCGGGCGTTCGGCGTGTCACGGTGTCACGACTTCGTCGACCCATGTTTCACCGCCGTTTTCCCAGGTCATCGTTTGTTTCAGCCCTGTTGCGCATCATGCGCGAGCAGCGCGATGTGCACCGACGCCGCCTGCTCGAAGTCGTCGAGGTCGACGCCCAGCCGCGTCTGTATCGCCTCAAGGCGGCGGTAGAGCGCCGGCCGGGAGACATGGTGGAGCTGGGCGGTGCGGGACTTGTTGCGGCCCGTGGCGAGGTACGTCCGCAGCACGTCGAGCAGATCCTGGCCGGGATCGCACAGCAGCCCGTCCAGCTCCCGCTCGGCGAAGGACTGCACATGCGGGTCGTCGCGCAGCAGCCGGATCAGACCGCGCAGATGGACGTCCCTGAGGCGTACGACGGCCGGGAGGTCCAGGGCGTCCGAGGAGTCGGCGACGGCGTCGGCGACGTGCTGGGCCTCGCGCAGCCCGGCGGGGACGTCGTCCCAGACGGTGCGCGGGCCGGCCGCGGCGACGACCGTACGGGCCGCCGCGGACTCGGTGCGCAGCCGCGCCGCGAAGTGCGCCGCGAGGGCCTGGGCGTCCTGGTCCCGGGCGAGGCTGAGCAGCACGGCGGTGACGCCGTCGGCGAGTTCGGCGACGAGCCCCGGAAGACCCAGCATCCGCAGCACGCGGTCGAGTTGGGCCGGTTCGCAGTCCCGTACGACCAGGGGCACGAAGGCCCGCCGGTTGACCGGCAGTCCGGCGGCGCGGGCCCGGGGCAGCAGCTGCCGGGCCGGTACGACACCGGAGACCAGGTCGGTCAGCAGGCTCTGCGCCGACTGCTCCTCCCAGGTGTGGGCGGAACCGTCGCCGAGCATGCGGTGCAGGACGAGCGCCTCGGCGGCCCGGTCGGCGAGCAGCCGCCCGGTGGCCGTGTCGCCCCGGTACCCGCACAGCACGATCCACCCCCAGCGTTCCCCGCGTCCGCCCAGCTCGGCGCGGATCCAGCCGTCGCCCTCGCTGCCGCCCGCCTGCCGGGCGATGCGTTCCCAGTCGCGCAGCACATCGTCCACCGCGGACCGCTCGCCCGCGGTGGCCAGGACCCGATGGGCGAGGTTGGTGGCGACGACGGGACAGCCGCTGTGCTGGACCACCTCGTCGAGGAGGTGCTGCAGCGGGGCGCCCGCGGTGATGAGCCCGGTCAGGGCCGTCCGTACGGACTCCGAGAGGCTGACGGCCGCGAACTTCCGGCGGACCAGCCGGGACTGGACCTCCTCCGTCAGCTCGGCGAAGGGGAAGGGCCGGTGCAGGACGATCATGGGCAGCCCGCACCGCTCGGCGGCCCGGCGCATCACGTCCGGCGGGGCCGGGAACGCCCGGCCGAGGCCCAGCACCACGGCCGCGGCCTCCGCGCGGTACAGCGACTGGATGTACTCGGCCTGCTTGGCCTCGTCACCGGCGAGCAGCACCCCGGTGGTGAGCACCATCTCGCCACCGGTGAGCATCACGCCGACATCGGCGGCCTCGGCCACGTGCACCCAGCGCACGGGCCGGTCCAGCTGACCGGCGCCGGCCACCACCTCGGGCTCTCCGGCCAGTACCCGTTCCAGGCCGAGGACCTGACGGACCGACAGGGCGGGTTCGGGGGCCTCTGCGATTCCCCAGGGCTCCAAGGTGGTGGTCATGCCGGTCTTCCCTTGTCCTGGTCGGGCTAGAAGGTGCTCCTCAGAGCGCGTTCGAGGATCGTGGCGCCCTCCTCGGCCTCCGCGACGGTCAGCGACAGCGGCGGTGCGATGCGCAGCGCGCTGGTGTTGTGCCCACCGCCCTTGCCGATGAGCAGCCCTCCCTCACGGGCGGCCTCCAGGACCGTGGAGGCGGCCCGCGGGTCGGCCTCGTCGGTACCCGGCCGCACCAGCTCGACGCCGATCATCAGTCCTCGTCCGCGCACCTCCCGTACGCCGGGGAGCTGCGCGGCGACGCCCCGCAGCCGCTCGATGAGCAGTCCGCCGACGCGCCGGGCGTTGCCCTGGAGGTCGTGTTCCAGGAGGTAGTTGAGGTTGGCGAGCCCGGCGGCCATGGTGATCTGGGTGCCGCCGAAGGTGGAGATGCTGTTGGCGTCGAGGCAGTTCATGATCTCGGCGCGGGCGACGACCCCGCCGATGGAAGCGCCGTTGCCGATGCCCTTGGCGAAGGTGAGCATGTCCGGCGGGCCGCTCTGGCCGTGTGCCTGCCAGCCCCAGAAGTGCTCGCCGGTGCGTCCCCAGCCGGTCTGCACCTCATCGGCGATCCACAGGATGCCCTGCTCCTGGAGCACCTGCCGGAAGGCCGCGTACAGCCCGTCGGGCGGTGAGGTGAAGCCGCCGACGCCCTGGATGGGCTCGGCGATCAGCGCCGCCGGCGCACGGGTGTGGCCGAGCAGGTCCTTGAGGTCCGCCACACAGGCCGCGACGAACTCCGGGTCGCTCAGCTCGGCGAACGGGCCGCGCGTGCGCACGCCCCCGTGGACGTACAGCGTCTGGAGCGGGGACAGCGAGGTCGGGGACCAGCCGCGGTTGCCGGTGATGCCGACCGCGCTGAAGGAGCGGCCGTGGTAGCTGTTGCGCATCGCCAGGACCGTGTTGCTACGCCGGTAGGTGGTGGCGAGCAGCAGGGCGGTGTCATTGGCCTCGGTGCCGGAGGTGGTGAAGAAGACGCGGGCGTTCGGGATTCCGCTCAACTGGGCGATGCGCTCGGCGAGTTCGACCATCGGCCGGTTGAGGTAGAGGGTCGAGGAGTGCAGGATCCGCCCGGCCTGCTCGCTCACCGCCTTGGTCACTTCGGGCAGTGCGTGCGCGGTCATCGTGGTGAGGATGCCGCCGAAGAAGTCGAGGTACCGGTTGCCGTCGGCGTCCCAGACGTACCGGCCCTCGCCGTGGGTGAGTTCGAGCGGGTCCTCGTAGTAGAGGGCCAGCCAGTCGGGCAGGACGTTGCGATGGCGGTCGTAGAGGTCGCTCATGGCCGCACCAGCCCTTCGTACGCGTCGGGGCGCCGGTCGCGGTAGAACGCCCACTGCTGCCGGACTTCCTCGATCAGGTCGAAGTCGAGGTCGCGGACGACGAGTTCCTCAGCCTTGTCGCTGGCCGTCTCGCCGACGAACTGCCCGCGCGGGTCGACGAAGTAGCTCGTGCCGTAGAAGTCGTTGTCCCCGTACTCCTCCTGGCCGACCCGGTTGATCGCTGCCACGAAGTACTCGTTGGCGACGGCGGCCGCGGGCTGCTCCAGCTGCCACAGATAGGCGGACAGACCGCGCGAGGTGGCGGACGGGTTGTAGACCAACTGCGCGCCGTTGAGACCGAGTTGCCGCCAGCCCTCCGGGAAGTGCCGGTCGTAGCAGATGTAGACGCCGACCTTGCCCACGGCGGTGTCGAAGACGGGCCAGCCGACGTTGCCCGGCTTGAAGTAGTACTTCTCCCAGAAGCCCTTGACCTGCGGGATGTGGTGCTTGCGGTACTTGCCGAGGAAGGTTCCGTCGGCGTCGATCACGGCCGCGGTGTTGTAGTAGAACCCGGACTGCTCGACCTCGAAGACGGGGACCACGATCACCATGCCGGTCTCGCGGGCGAGCTCCCGCATACGGCGCACGGTCGGGCCGTCGGGCACCGGCTCGGCCCAGCGGTAGTGCTCCGGCTCCTGGACCTGGCAGAAGTAGGGGGCGTTGAAGACTTCCTGGAATCCGATGATCTTCGCACCCCGGCGGGCCGCCTCGCGGGCGTGCTCCTCGTGTTTCGCCACCATGGACTCGGTGTCGCCGGTCCAGGTGGCCTGGACCAGGGCGGCACGTACGACGTTGGCCATGAGCTGCTCCTTCGGCGGGTCGTCAGAGCCTCTACGCCCGTAGACGCAGGCCGTAGAGGGACGAACGTAAGCCTCGGGGAGAGCCTTGCCAAGACCATTGCCATTAACCCGCGGAGTCGATCACGTTTCACACTCCAGTGGGTGAGTCGCGGGCCGTTCAGGCGGACCGACCGGCCACACGGAGGGCGTGGACCAGGTCCCAGTGGCGTTCGTCGGAGACGCCCCGGGCGGCCTCCAGCAGGAGCGGTACGAGCCGCTGCGGGTCGGGGGCGACGCTGCGGACCGCCTCCTCCGGGGTGCGCATACGGACGTACGCGTCGAGCAGGGCACGCACCTCGCGGGTCCGCCCCTCGGCGGCCAGCGCCAGCACGGCCTCGCCTATCTCCGTGGCGGGCCGTACGACGCCCTGGCGCAGGATCTGCTGACCGTCTTCGCCGCGACCGGCCGCGACCAGTGCGTCGGCGGCCGCGACCAGTCGGCCGGCGGGCAGCGAGGCGGCCTCCCAGAGCAGGGTCGCCCAGTCGGCGCCGAGCCCGGTGCGCTGCAGTTCCGCGGCGAGCAGGGGGAGGCGGGCGGCGGGCCAGTGGGCGATCTCGGCCAGCAGGGCGTGCGCCTCGCCGGTACGGCCCTCGCCGCGCAGCCGCTCGATCGTCGCCACGGCCCCGGCGACGGCCCGCATTGCCTCCGCGTCCGGCGACTCCGCCTTCGGCCGCCTCCGGTCCACCGGCTCCGGAGCCCCGGCGAACCGGGCGCCTCGCGGGGTCCGGCCCCCGGCGGCGTCCGGTGCGGGCGGCGACGGCACGGGGGTCTGCGGTACGACGGCCGGTGCCGTCCCGTCCTCGGCCATCCCGGCGAAGCGGGCACTGCCGCGGCGGCGTTTGCGCTGCTTGGCGGGGGCAGGAGCCGGGGCGGGGGTGGGGACGGGCGTCGGCACGGGCGTCGGCACGGTCTCCGGGGGCGGGGTGGGTGCGGGGGCCGCGTCGCCGTACGGGGCTGGGCCCCCGTCGGCTCCCCGCCGGTCCGACTCGGCCATGCGGGACCGGAGTTCGGCGCACCGGGCCGTCGCCCGTTCATGGTCGTCGCGGGCCCAGGCCAGGTCGATCCGGATGGCGTCGGCCTCCTCCGCGGTGCTCACGGACGCGAGCAACCGGCCCAGCTCCGCCTGCCGTTCGGCCGCGTACCGCTGCTCGCGGAGCATGACGTCGAGCCGGTCCCCGAGGGCGTCACGGCCGCCCGGCCGGGCGTCGTACGCGGTGAGCGCTGCCCCGTGCAACGCCCGGGCCCGCTCCGCCTCCACCCCGGCCGCCCCGCTGCCGTACACCGCCGCGAGGTCCCGCAGCAGCGCGTCCACCACGTCCCACGGGGGCACCTCGCGCCCTTCGAGACAGGCCTGCATGCCGTCCGGATCACGCTGCCAGAACACCCCGCACCAGCCGTCACGCTGATCCAGACGCGCCAGCAGACCGTCCAGGTAGTTCACGAACTCCCCTACCCGCCGGGGGAGTTGATCCACATCCATCGCCCAACTCCCGCCAGACCGGAGCCACTCCGACTCCGTAGAAAACACGAGCCGTGTTACGGCACGGCTACAGGGAGTTTTCCGCGCGAGTGCACCGATCTCTCTCCCCGGCGACACTTCGGTGATGACGACAGGCACCGCGACGGCCGCGCGGGGTGCCTGTCAGGCGCCTTTCCCCAACCTTGACCCAGGGCAGGCGATCCCTTCGCGGAACGGGCCGCGCGATCGATCCAGCCCGACCCTTCCGGGCTTCTTCCGCCGATCGTGACACCGGCCGTGCCGCGGGAGGGGTACGCCGCCTGCCTGCGCGGTCTCGTCGGCCCGGGGCCTGCCCGACTGGTTCCGGACGGTCTGCGACCGGATGACGCCAAGCCACGGGCGGACCGGCCCGAGTGTCGGTGCCGACGGCCGGCGAGGTGGGCAGGGCCCCGCTCACACCTCCAGTGGGACGCACCGGTCCGCCAGCTCGTCCATGGACAGGCCGAGCGTGCGGGCGAGGGCGGCGATGGTGAAGAACGCCGGGGTCGGAGCCCGGCCCGTCTCGATCTTGCGGAGGGTCTCCGCCGAGATGCCCGCCTCGGCCGCGACGTCCGCCATGCTCCGGTCGCCGCGGGCCTCGCGCAGCAGCCGTCCGAACCGCTCGCCGCGTTCGCGTTCTTCGGGGGTGAGAGGGGTGCGCACCATGCCGTCATTCTAATACCGGTATAGTAATTGGCATGGTGGAGCTGAAGACGGACACGTCGATCAACGCGATGCACGAGGCGGGCCGGGTCGTCGGGCGGGCCCTGACAGCCGTACGGGCGGCCGCGGCCGTCGGCGTCTCACTGAAGGAGCTGGACGACGTGGCGCACGAGGTGCTGCGCGAGGCCGGTGCCTCCTCGCCGTTCCTCGGCTACCGCCCCTCCTTCGCCCCCACCCCCTTCCCCGCCGTGATCTGCGCCTCCGTCAACGACGCGATCGTCCACGGCATCCCGGGCCGCTACCGGCTGCGCGACGGCGACCTCGTCTCCATCGACTGCGGCGCGGAACTGGACGGCTGGGCCGGCGACTCGGCGATCAGCTTCGCCGTGGGCAGGCCGCGCCCGGCGGACGTACGGCTGATCGACACCGCCGAGCGGGCGCTGGCCGCGGGCATCGCGGCGGCCGTCGTCGGCAACCGCATCGGCGACATCGCCCACGCCGTCGGCTCGGTGTGCCGGGCGGCGGGATACGGCGTGCCGCAGGGCTTCGGGGGCCACGGCGTGGGCCGCCGTATGCACGAGGACCCCGAGGTGCCGAACGAGGGCCGGCCCGGCCGGGGCCTGCCGCTGCGGCACGGCATGGTCCTGGCGATCGAGCCCATGCTGATCGCGAGCGGCCGGGACGGCTACTTCACGGCATCGGACGGCTGGACGCTGCGCACGAACGACGGCTCGCGCGCGGCACACGTGGAACACACGGTCGCGATCACCCGGACAGGCCCCCGGATTCTCACCGAGCGGCGGGCCGGCGGAAGGCCCCGCCCGTAAGGTGCCCTCCGTCCCCATCCGTGCCAAGGTGTTATGAACGAGCACCAAAGGAACGGAACGTCATGACCGACGGCTACCCTCCCGACCCCTTCGGTGAGTTCCTGTCCCGGTTCTTCGGCGGAGGCGGCCCCCAGCAGGGCCCCCGCCACATCGACATAGGCCGGCTGCTGAGCCAGCCGGCCAGGGAACTCGTGCGCGGCGCGGCCCTGTACGCCGCCGAGCACGGCAGCCGGGACCTGGACACCCAGCACCTGCTGCGCGCGGCCCTCTCCACCGAGCCCACCCGCAGTCTGCTCAGCCGCGCGGGCGCGGACCCGGACGGCCTCGCGACGGAGATCGACCAGCGCTCCGGCCCGGTGCAGCACCCGCCGGGCGAGGTCCCGCCGCCCACCTCGCTCTCGCTCACCCCGGCCGTCAAACGCGCCCTGCTCGACGCACACGACCTGGCACGGGCGAGCGGTGCCGGGTACATCGGCCCGGAGCATGTGCTCAGCGCGCTCGCCGCGAACCCGGACTCGGCCGCCGGGCACATCCTGGGCGCCGCCCGCTTCGCGGCCACCGGCAGGTCGGCCGACGCGCCCGAGACCGACCGGACCCGCACCGGAACCGACCGGCAGCGGCCCGCGTCGACGCCGACCCTCGACAAGTACGGCCGCGACCTGACCGAGCTGGCCGCGCAGAGCAGCATCGACCCGGTCATCGGGCGGGGCGAGGAGATCGAGCAGACGATCGAGGTGCTCTCCCGGCGCGGCAAGAACAACCCGGTGCTGATCGGCGACGCGGGCGTCGGCAAGACCGCGATCGTGGAGGGGCTCGCCCAGCGGATCGCCGACGGGGACGTGCCCGACATACTCATCGGCCGCCGTGTGGTCTCCCTGGACCTGACCGGTGTGGTCGCCGGGACCCGGTTCCGCGGGGACTTCGAGGAGCGGCTGAACAACATCGTGGGCGAGATCCGCGCCCACTCCGACCAGCTGATCGTCTTCATCGACGAACTGCACACCGTGGTCGGCGCCGGGACGGGCGGCGAGAGCGGGGCGATGGACGCGGGCAACATCCTCAAGCCCGCCCTGGCCCGCGGCGAGCTGCACATCGTGGGCGCGACCACGCTGGAGGAGTTCCGCCGGATCGAGAAGGACGCGGCGCTGGCCCGCCGCTTCCAGCCGATCCTGGTGCCCGAGCCGACGGTCGAGGACACGATCGAGATCCTGCGCGGGCTGCGCGACCGCTACGAGGCCCATCACCAGGTCCGCTACACCGACGAGGCCCTGGTGGCCGCCGTGGAGCTGTCCGACCGGTATCTCACCGACCGCCGTCTGCCGGACAAGGCCATCGACCTGATCGACCAGGCGGGGGCGCGGGTACGCCTGGGTGCCCGGACCAAGGGCACGGATGTGCGCACGATGGAGCGCGAGGTCGAGCAGCTCGTCCGGGACAAGGACCAGGCGGTCGCCGACGAGCAGTACGAGCAGGCCACCCAGCTGCGCGACCGCATCGCCGGGCTGAAGGAGCGGATCTCCGAGACCAGCGGCGACGAGGAGGCCGACGAGGGGCAGAACCTGGAGGTGACGGCCGAGGCCGTGGCCGAGGTGGTGTCCCGGCTGACCCACATCCCGGTCAGCCGTCTCACCCAGGAGGAGAAGGAGCGGCTGCTCGGCCTTGAGCAGCATCTGCACCAGCGGGTGATCGGGCAGGACGAGGCGGTCGCCGCGGTGTCCGAGGCGGTCCTGCGCTCCCGGGCCGGGCTGGCCAGTCCGGACCGGCCGATCGGCAGCTTCCTGTTCCTCGGTCCGACCGGCGTCGGCAAGACCGAGCTGGCCCGCGCGCTGGCCGAGGCGCTGTTCGGCAGCGAGGACCGCATGGTGCGCCTCGACATGAGCGAGTACCAGGAGCGGCACACGGTCTCCCGGCTGGTGGGCGCCCCGCCCGGGTACGTCGGGCACGAGGAGGCCGGTCAGCTCACCGAGGTGGTGCGCAGGCACCCGTACTCGCTGCTGCTGCTCGACGAGGTGGAGAAGGCGCACCCCGACGTCTTCAACATCCTGCTGCAGGTCCTGGACGACGGCCGGCTCACCGACTCCCAGGGCCGCACGGTGGACTTCACCAACACGGTCATCGTGATGACCAGCAATCTCGGCTCCGAGGCGATCACCAGGCGGGGTGCCGGCATCGGGTTCGGGAGCACCGGGGAGCAGGCCGACGAGGAGGCGCGGCGCGAGCGGATCCTGCGGCCGCTGCGCGAGCACTTCCGGCCGGAGTTCCTCAACCGCATCGACGAGATCGTCGTCTTCCACCAGCTCACCGCCGAGCAGCTGCGGCAGATCACCGACCTGCTCCTGGAGCGCACCCGCCGGCTGCTGCACGCCCAGGGCATCACGGTCGCGTTCTCCGACGCGTCCGTGGGCTGGATCGCGGAACGCGGCCACCAGCCGGAGTACGGCGCCCGGCCGCTGCGCCGCACCATCCAGCGCGAGGTCGACAACCAGCTCTCCCGCCTCCTGCTCGACGGCACGATCGCCGAGGGCAGCCGGGTGACGGTGGACGTGGCGGACAACCGGCTGACGTTCCACGCCCGGCCGACCGAGGAGCCGACGCCGGCTCCGACCGCGGAGCCGGGCGGGGCGACCGCGGATGCGCAGTCAACCCGAGAATCACCCGAGGCGCCGACCGGCCCCGCGGCGGCAGACACGCAGGCGGACCCACCTGCGCCGGGGGACCAGGACGGCCGGTGACCGCGCGGGGCGCAGCCGCCTCGGGTCCACCGCACACCGACCCGGCCCTGGCCTGCGGGTGACAGGACCCCGGCCGGAGCAGACGCCAGGCACGCAAGCCGTGCCGCACGCGCTGGATCCCGGCCGAGCCGCGGGCGCCGGCTACCCCCAAGGTGCGTGCGCCCGGCGCGAGCCAGGCCATACGCGCCCGACGCGTGAGCCGGGGTGTCCGCGACGGACGCGCACGCGGAACGTACCCCGCAGCCGCCCGTGCTTCCCGGGCCCCGCATACCGCCCGTGCTTCCCGGATCTGGCCCCTACCCCGCCGGTCGCACCACCATCGCCGAGCCGCCGCCCCGGCGTACCTTCTCCGCCGCGGCCAGCCACCTGCCGTCGGGGAGGCGCTGGACGCCGGTGGCCGCGCCGATTTCGGGGTTCAGCTTGAAGCTGTGGCCGATGGCCTCCAACCGGGTCCTCAGGTCACTGTCGTAGAGGCCGGGTTCGAGTTCGGTCTGGGCCGCGTTGCGCTGGCTGGCGCGGGGCGCGGCGATCGCGTCGACCAGCGGCAGCCGGCGGTCGAGGAACTCCGTGAGGGTCTGCAGCACGGTGGTGATGATGGTCGCGCCGCCGGGTGAGCCCAGGGCCACGACGGGCCGGTCGTGCCGGTCGAGCACGATCGTCGGGGAGATCGAGGAGCGCGGCCGCTTGCCGGGACCGGGCAGGTTCGGGTCGTGCACGGCCGGGTTGGCCGGGGCGAAGGAGAAGTCCGTCAGCTCGTTGTTGAGCAGGAAGCCACGGCCGGGGACGGTGATCGCGCTGCCGCCGGTCTGCTCGATGGTGAGGGTGTAGGAGACGACGTTGCCCCACTTGTCGGCGACCGTGAGGTGGGTGGTGTTCTCGCCCTCGTAGGTCGTCGGCGCCGCCGTGCCCGCGGTGGTGCAGGCCGCCGGGTGGCGCGGGTCGCCGGGCGCGAGCGGGCTGGTGAGGACGGCGTCGTCCTTGATCAGGCAGGCGCGCGAGTCGGCGTACTTCTGCGAGAGCAGTTCCTTCGTCGGTACGTCCTCGAAGGCCGGGTCGCCGACCCAGCGCCCGCGGTCCGCGAAGGCGATCCGGCTCGCCTCGATGAAGTGGTGCAGGTACTGCGTCTCGGAGGCCTTCGAAAGGTCGGTCTTCTCAAGGATGTTGAGGGCTTCGCCGACGGTGGTGCCGCCCGAGGAGGAGGGCGCGATCGAGTAGACCTTCAGCCCGCGGTACGACGTCTTCGTGGGTGCCTGCGGCTTGGCGCGGTAGGCGGCCAGGTCCGCGGCGGAGAGCTTGCCGGGGCGGGCGTTCCAGCCGGAACCCGGGTCCACCGGGGGGTTGTTCACGGTGTGGACGATGTCCTCGCCGAGCGCGCCGTCGTAGATCGCGCCGACTCCCTTTCTGGCCAGCTCCTCGTAGGTGCGGGCGAGATCGGGGTTCTTGAAGGTCGAGCCGACGACGGGGAGCCGGCCGCCGGGCAGGAACAGCTGCGCGGTGGCCGGAAAGTAACGGAAGCGGGTCTCGTTGGACGCGGTCTGGCTGCGGAAAGTGTCGTCCACCGTGAAGCCGTCGCGGGCGATGCGCTCGGCGGGCTTGAGGACCGTACCGAGTTGTCTGCTGCCCCACTCGTCCAGGGCCGTCTGCCAGGTGGCGGGCGTGCCCGGGGTGCCGACGCTCAGGCCGCTGCTGACGGCGTCGGCGAAGGCGAGGGGCTTGCCGTTCTCCAGGAACAGGTCGGAGCCGGCGCTCAGCGGCGCGGTCTCCCGGCCGTCGATGGTGTGGACCGTGCGGGACTTGGCGTCGTAGTAGACGAAGTAGCCGCCTCCGCCGATACCGGAGGAGTAGGGCTCGGTGACGCCGAGCGCGGCGGCCGTGGCGACGGCCGCGTCCACGGCGTTGCCGCCCTTCTTCAGGACCTCGATGCCCGCGGCGGAGGCGTCCGCGTCGACGCTGGCGACCGCGCCGCCGTAGCCGACGGCCACCGGAACCTTCGCCGCCGTCCCGGCCGCCGGAGCCGGTGGCGCCGCCGCCCCCACCGACACCACGGCGGCCGAAACCGCCAGAACCGTCAGTTTCCGCGTGGCAGAGCGACGCATCCGTACCTCCAGTCCAGGACAGTCCGCGCAGCGTAGCCACACGGGCCCTGCCTCGACAGGCTCATTCAAGGCAATTGTCACGCGAACATCACACATCGAACACGGGTACGTTCCCGCCACCCGGGCCCGCTACCATGCGCGCCCATGAATGACGACGTCCGCAACATCGTCCTGGGCCTGATAGCCGCCGGTGTCAGCGCCGGTCTCGGCTGGCTGGCCCGCACCTACCTGTGGAAGCGCAAGCTTCGGCGGAAGCAGGCCTTCTTCGGTCTGCCCGACAACTCCGAGTCGCTGCTCGTGGTGAACCGCGAGGCGGGCGGGCCCGAGCTGACGGTCATGCGGCACGACGTGTTCGCGCTCCTGGAGCTCGCCGCCCTCATCAAGGACTGCAATGCCAACGCGCAGGTCATCGCTCACGACACGGCCCAGCAGGGGTTCGGCGAGCGCACCGAGTTCTGTGTGGGCGGACCCGCCTCCAACCGCCGTATGGCCGCACACCTCGCCTCCCTGCTGCCCGGTGTGCGCGTCAACGTGAACGCGGAGCCCGGCCCGGACCGCGGCGCCTTCCAGATCGGCAGCGAGCGCTACCGGCTGGAGTCCGGCAAGAGCGAGTACGTGCTGCTCGCGCGGCTCACCGCGGGCCAGCGGCGCGACGCCCGCCCCGTCTTCCTCTTCTGCGGCCAGCGCGCCATCACCAACCAGGCCGCGACCCGCTATCTCGCCCGCAACCACGAGCGGCTGGCCCGCAAGCACGGTGACAACACCTTCGTGCTCCTGCTGAAGGTGGTCAATTCGCAGGCGTACGGCCCCGACGTGGTCGAGCTGGTCGCGGACGTGACGCGGACCTCGCAGGCGCCGCTGCCGAAGACGGAGGCTCCACGCGCCTCACACCGGGCCTCCTAGGGAACAGCACACTCCAAATAACTTTACCCGCACGTAACTTACCGACGGGTTACTTACGGTAAGGCGTCACGGTTACCGTCGGGTCACTTTGCACTGACACGAGTGAGGAGTGACCCCATGGGACACGGTCGCACCACCTTGCGCACCTCCGCCGTCGGAGCCGTCTCCGCGGCGCTGATCGCCGGCAGCGTCGTGGGCCTGGCTCCGGCCGCGCAGGCCGCCGCCGCCATCCGCTTCGTCGACATCACCGGCGACGGCGGCACGACGCTCAAGGCGAACGTCGTCACCCCGGCGGACGCCGACGCCTCGCACAGCTACCCGCTCATCGTGCTGCCCACGAGCTGGGGCCTGCCCCAGGCCGAGTATCTGGCCCAGGCCCAGAAGCTCGCGAACTCCGGGTACATCGTGCTCACTTACAACGTGCGCGGCTTCTGGCAGTCGGGCGGACAGATAGAAGTGGCCGGTCCGCCCGACATAGCGGACGCCTCCAAAGTGATCGACTGGGCCCTCGCCAACACCCCCGCCGACCCCCGGCACATCGGCATGGCGGGCGTCTCCTACGGCGCGGGGATCAGCCTGCTCGCCGCCGCCCACGACAAGCGGATCAAGGCGGTCGCCGCGCTCAGCGGCTGGGCGGACCTGATCAGCTCCATCTACTCCGGCCGCACCCAGCACGTCCAGGCGGCCGCCCTGCTGGACGGCGCGGGCGTCGTCACGGGCCGCGAGAGCCCCGAAGTACGGCAGATTTTCGACGACTTCTACGCCTCCAACCTCGCCAAGGAACAGGAGATGATCGACTGGGGGAAG
This sequence comes from Streptomyces sp. NPDC050625, assembly GCF_040654755.1. Taxonomy (NCBI): domain Bacteria; kingdom Bacillati; phylum Actinomycetota; class Actinomycetes; order Kitasatosporales; family Streptomycetaceae; genus Streptomyces; species Streptomyces sp. NPDC050625. The sequence continues at coordinate 328,739 of NZ_JBFAIQ010000002.1, read as the reverse complement.
AAACGTTCGGTCGCGACCTATGTCGACCAGCTCAACAAGAACGCCCCGGCCGTGATGATGGCCAACGCCTGGGGTGACACGATCTTCCCGGCCAACTCGTACGCCGACTTCTACGACAGGCTCACCGTCCCGAAGCGCCTGGAGTTCCGCCCCGGCGACCACGCGACCGCCGAACTGACCGGCCTGTTCGGGCTGCCCAACGACGTGTGGACCGACACCGAGCGCTGGTTCGACCACTACCTCAAGGGCTCGGACAACGGCATCGACCACGAGCAGCCCGTACAGCTCAAGTCCCGTACCTCCGGCGGCTACGAGGCGTACCCGGACTGGAAGTCGGTCGGCGCCACCCGCAGGAAGGTCGACCTCGCCGGCTCCACCACGATCCACGCGAACGTGGACTCGGGCGCCGACGGCGGGATCGTCTTCCTCTCCAGCATCCTCGACCAGGTCGCGCGGATCCCACCGATCGCCTCGATCCCGCTGCTGCCCCGCCGCTGGGCCGCGGTCTGGCAGTCGGAGAAGTACGGCTCCGCCCAGCAGGTGCGCGGGACCGCGAAGTTGCACACCACGCTCACCCCGACCCGGGAGAGCGGCACGCTCGTCGCCTATCTCTACGACGTGGGCCCGCTCGGCTTCGGCAAGCTGGTCACGAACGCGCCGTACACCTGGTACGACCGCACGCCCGGCCGGCCGTTCGACGTCGACCTGGACCTGTTCTCGACCGCCTACGACGTCCCGGCCGGACACCGGCTCGCCCTGGTCGTCGACACGGTCGACCCGCTCTACATCGAGCACAACCCGTCCGGCGCGCAGCTGACCTTCTCCTCGCCGGCGGACGACCCGTCATACGTGTCCGTTCCGCTGCGCGAGCAGTGATCTCCGGCTGCCGCCGGCCGGGCCTGGCCCTGTGAACTGCCGCCCCCCTTATGGTCTCGGGGCCGTGAGGGGGGTTACCACCCGGCAGCAGCGCCCCTGGTTCGGCCGCGGCGACCACCACGGCCCGGGTCTCGGGACTGCGTTGCTCACGGTGGGACACCCGGCCGGTGAACCACGAAAGCAGCGCGCTCATCCCGCTGCGGGATGAACGGCCCATCGTAGTCGACGTTCATGAGCCGGCCCGGCCGAGCGTCGCCTCAAGGGAATTCGGGGGGTCCGGCGGCCGGAAGCCCTGCGCCACCCGGTGGTTGGGGCGTCCGTCGGGCGCCGGGCCCCCGGCGGGCGGACCGCCGTGACTGCCGCAGGCGGCCGCGACGAGCGCGATGGCGAGCGCCACCGGGGCGATGGACACACGTGTGGTACGGATCATGGTCGCGCCCCCCGCTCAGTACGCGGGCTCGATGACGCGGCCGCATTTGTCGACGTCACGCAGTTCGATCAAAGGATCGATGGCCATCCGCAGCCCTACTCACTCTCTGCTGTGTCATGGTTGCCGCAAACTATCCAGACGGCAGGGGACTCGACACACGACACGCACTTATCGGGCATAAGCCGTATTTACTCCGTCTTTAGGTCGCGCGTCAGGTCTCGGCGACCTCGGCATAGAGCTGCGACAGCTCGGGCGCACCGCTCGCGGCCCACTCCCGGCCCGTCTCGACGACGTCGAACTCACGGCCCGACGCCAGCCGTACGACGGCCTGCCCGCCGGGTCTGAGGTCCCAGCGCGCGCCCTGCACGGTGCGCACGATGACCGTGCCCAGGTACAGCCCCGCGTCGTTGCCCAGCCAGGGCAGGCTCTCCTCGTCGTCGCGCCAGCGCGGCAGCAGCTGGTCGAGCGCCTCCAGCGAGGCCGCGGAGTCGTCGAGCAGGACGCCCTCCTGGGACGCCTGCGCGCGCAACAGCTCACACTCGGAGAGGAGCTCCGCGACGCCCTCGGGGTCGAGGGCGAGCACCGCCTCATCGCGTTTCTTGTGCCGACTGCCCAGGAACGGGATGTTCATACGCCCAGCGTGACATTCGCACCACCGTGCGCACCACAGCCCGGGCGCGGGTGTCGCGCCCTACACGTCCAGATCGACGACCACCGGAGCGTGGTCCGAGGCGCCCTTGCCCTTGCGCTCCTCGCGGTCGACGTAGGCGTCCTTGACGGCCTTGGCGAACGGCTCGTTGCCGTACACCAGGTCGATGCGCATGCCGCGGTTCTTCGGGAAGCAGAGCTGGCGGTAGTCCCAGTACGTGAAGGGGTGGTCGTACTTCAGCGGGCGCGGGACGACGTCGGACAGGCCCGCCTCGCGCAGGGAGGCCAGGGCGGCGCGCTCGGCGGGGGTGACATGGGTGAGGCCCTCGAAGGCGGCCACGTCGTAGACGTCGTCGTCCGTCGGTGCCACGTTGTAGTCGCCCAGGACCGCGAAGGGGCGGGAGCCGGTCGCGTCGCCCGCGACGGCGGCCTTCAGGGCCTCGAACCACTGGAGCTTGTAGGCGTAGTGCGGGTGGTCCACCTCGCGCCCGTTCGGCACGTACACCGACCAGACGCGGACCGGGCCGCAGGTCGCGGAGATCGCGCGGGGCTCCTCCAGGCCCTCGTAGCCGGGGTCGCCGGGCAGGCCCTTGACGACGTCCGCCAGGCCGACGCGGGAGAGCACCGCCACGCCGTTCCACCGGCCCGTGGCGTTCACCGCCGCCTCGTAGCCCAGCTCGCGCAGCTGGTCGAACGGGAACTGCTCCTCGGCGAGCTTGGCCTCCTGCAGGCACAGCACGTCCGTGCCGCTGCTCTCCAGCCAGGCGAGCAGCCTCGGCAGGCGGGCGGTGATCGAGTTCACGTTCCAGGTCGCGATGCGCATGCCTCACAACCTACCGGGCGGCACCGACAACGCCGCCCGCCCGGTTCCGGCCTCAGACGTCGGCGGAGTCCCCCGGCGCCAGCCGCAGGTGCTCCGAGCCGCCCAGGGCGCCGATCTGGCGGTCGTAGATCGGGCGGGCGAGGTCGGTGAGCAGGGCGTCGTGGATGTCGTAGGCGCGCTGCGGCTTGACCTCACGGACGTAGTCGATGACCTCGGCGATCTTGTTCCAGGGGGCCATCACCGGGAGCATCAGCGTCTCGACCGGCCGGTCGGGGACGGTGAGGGCGTCGCCCGGGTGGAAGACCCGGCCGCCGTCGATCAGATAGCCGACGTTGGTGATGCGCGGGATGTCCGGGTGGATGACCGCGTGCAGTTCGCCGTGGACCTGGACGTCGAAGCCCGCCGCGGTGAAGGTGTCGCCGTGGCCGACGGTGTGCACGCGGCCCGGGAAGGCGGCCGTGAGCTGCTCGGCGACCGACCTCAGGGTCCAGATCTCGGCGGCCGAGTCGGCCTCCAGAGCCGCCCGCAGCCGCCCCTCGTCGAAGTGGTCCGGGTGCTCGTGCGTGACCAGGATCGCGTCCGCGCCGACCGCGGCGTCCCGCTCGCTGAACCCTCCGGGGTCGAGGACGAGCGTCCGCCCGTCCTTCTCCAGCCGGACACAGGAATGCGACTTCTTCGTGAGCTTCATGACTCCCATCCTCTCCCCCGCCGCACTCGGTCGCTCTCCGTCGCTCTTCGTCGCTCACTCCGCGAGCGTGGTCTCCTCGCGGATGACCTGCTGGGCCACCCGGAAGGCGCTGTTCGCCGCGGGCATCCCGCAGTACACGGCCGCCTGGAGCAGCACTTCCTTGATCTCGTCCGGGGTCAGCCCGTTGCGCAGCGCGGCCCGGGTGTGGACGGCGAGTTCCTCCAGGTGGCCGCCCACGACCAGCGCGGTGAGGGTGACACAGCTGCGCGAGCGCCGGTCGAGACCCGGCCGGCTCCAGATCTCGCCCCACGCGTACCGGGTGAGGAACTCCTGGAACTCCCCGGAGAAGTCGTCGGCCTCGGTGAGCTCCCGGTCGACGTGCGCGTCGCCGAGCACCTCCCGGCGGATCTTGAGCCCCGCGTCGTACTGGTCCGGCCACCCCGGGGGCTGCGGCGGTACGACGGCGGGGGCGATCTCGGCGATGGGCCCGGCCTGCGGAGCGACGAGCGGCGCCGCGGCCAGGACCGGCTTCGCCGGGGCCGTCACGATGGCCATCTGGCCGGTGGACGAGTCGAAGCCGGGCTGCCAGGCGGTGGAGAAGTGCCGGACCAGCAGCTCGGTGACGGCGGCGGGCTGCTCGACCGGCACGAGGTGGGAGGCGCCGGGGACGACCGCGAGCCGGGCGTCCGGGATGCCGGCGACCAGGGTGCGGGCCTCGGCCGGACCGGTGACCTGGTCCTCCGAGCCGACCAGCACGAGGGTCGGCACACCGACACGGGCCAGCTCGCCCCGTACGTCGAACCCGGCCAGCGCCTCACAGGCGGCGATGTAGCAGCCGGGGTCGGTGGTGCGCACCATCTGCACGGCCCACTCGGTGATCGCGGGCTGCGCGGACGCGAATCCGTCGGTGAACCAGCGGTCCGGCGCGGTCCGGGCGATCGGGTCGAGCCCGTTCGTGCGCACTATCACCCCGCGCTGCCGGAACTCGTCCGCTGACCCGAACCGCGGGGAGGTGGCGACCAGCGCGAGCGAGGCGACCCGCTCGGGCCGGCGCAGGGCCAGCTCGATGCCGAGCGCTCCGCCGAACGCACAGCCCGCGTAGCCGAACCGCTGCACACCGAGCCCGTCGAGCGTGACGAGCAGCCTGGCGGCCAGCTCGGTCACCGAGCCGGCCGGGTACGCGAGGGCGCCGCCGTGCCCCGGCAGATCGAACCGGAAGACCCGCCACTGCTTGGTCAGTTCCGGGATCTGCCGGTCCCACATGTGCCATGTCGTCCCGAGCGAGGGGCCGAGAATGAGGACCGGGGCGTCTTCCGGGCCGTCGAAGCGGTATTGCAGGGTATTCGTCGGTGTCTCACTCACGCCCTGCACGCTCTCACATCTCACGATCTCTCACCCGCCGGGGTCCGAATGCGTGCAAGCCGTCCCATGTCGCGGGGGCCGCGTGAAGATTCTCCACGTCCGCTTCACGGAGCGTTTCTCATCGGGTGCGGCGGCGTGGCGTGCGCCTCAGAGGTCGCCCGGTGTCCCCAGCCCGGTCAGCGCGCCCACCGGGTCCAGGTCCGGGGTGCCCCGGGGCCACCAGTCGTCCCGACCCGGTTCGGATTCGTAGGCGTACCACAAGCCGTCGCGGCCCAGGCGGAGTTGGACATGGCCGTGGGGGTGGGTGAGGTGGTTGCGCCAGGGGCGGAACGCCGGGAGGTCGGCGGCCAGGAGCAGGGGCCGGGCGCGGTCGAAGCGGCCCGCCGGGGGGTCCCAGGGCTCCTCCAGGGCGGCGAGCCCGTCGAGGCCGCCCTGCCGCCAGGCGGCGACCGCGCGCGCCAGCTCGGCCGGGGTGCGGCCGGCGGCGGAGGCGAGTGAGGAGTAGAGGGCGCGGGTGCCCGCGGTCAGACCGGAACCGGGGCGGGCCGCCGCGAGACGCACCGCGTCCTGCCACAGCGTCAGCTCGCCGACCGGGTCACGTCCGGTGCCGAGCAGCGCGTGCGCGCGGGCGGCGGCGTCCGTCGCCAGCTGGTCCAGGGCGAAGGGGTCGGGGCCGCCCGGGGACGCCGGATACACCGGGGGCTGCTCCGGGTGCGGGGGCACCAGCAACGGGGGTGGGAGAGGCGGGAGTTCGCGCGGGGTCAGGGCGTCGGCCGCGCGTACGCCGGGCAGGGGCGCGGGTCCCTGTTCCTGCGCGGCTCGGGCCGCCCGGGCGGCGTTGCGGCGGGACAGCGCGTCCAGGAGCTCTCGCTCGCCGCGGCCGCGCAGCAGAAGCAGCACGAAGGGGTCGGCGTCGAGCAGGCGTGCCGATTGGTAGCAGAGCGCGGCGGCGTGCTTGCAGGGGTGGCCCGAGTCGGGGCAGCTGCAGTGCGGTTCCAGATCGCCGGGGCCGGGCAGGAGCGGGACTCCGCAGTCGGCGAGGGACTGCGGCAGCTCCTTGTCGAGCAGGGCGGCGATATGGCCGGGCCGGTCGGCGGCCGCGTCCAGGAACCGCTCCCAGTCGGCCTCGGCGAGCGTACGCAGCCGCACCTGTACGCGGTACGGCCGCGGGCGGCTGCCCTGCACATAGGCGAGGAGGAGGCCGGGCGTCACGGTGATGGCGTCGACGTGTCCCTGCGCCGCGTACCCGCGTCCGCGCGCCAGCCGCTTCACGTCCAGCGCGCCCCGCTCCAGCGCGTCCACCCAGGCGTTGCCCCACCAGGTCTCGGCGAACCCGGCGCCCTCCGGCGACGTGCGGGGAGGGAAGGCGGGGAAGGTCCGGCGGAGTTCGCCGTCGCGGTGGGGGGTGGCCATCGTCCGGGGGACGGGCGGGGGCATGGGGGTGGTGGTGGGGGGCGAGGTCGGTCTGTCGGGGCGCGAGTCGTCGTCGGCGGCCGACCGGGCGGCCCCGGTGGAGGGCTCCGGGTCGGCCGCCGACGGCATCCGGAACCCGTTCGCGAGCAACTGTCGTACGTCTCGCGCCACCCGCGCACGGTCGACGTGGCCGGTCCCACCGCTTCGGGGCGGGGAGGATGCTCGGCGTGGCGCATCGGGTGCCGGTGCCTCGGCCTGCGCCGCGGTCTGTGCCGCCTCCTTGCGTGCGGCGCGCAGCGCCTCCCGGGCTACGTCACCGGGGCGCCCGGGGTGAGCGGTGGGCCGGTCGCCGCCGGCTTCTTCCGCGTCGGCGTACGCGGTGCCGTCGCCGTCATCGGCGTCCGTCCCCCAGTCCCGCCGGGCGGAGATCGCCTGCCGAAGCGCCGAGCGCGCGACGTCGCCGGGCCGCGTCTCGTCGGCGACGGCAGGCGCTTGCCGCGAACCGGCCGTGCCCTCGGTCTCGGCTCCCGTCGGCTGCGCCCCGCTCACGGGCGCGGTCGAGTTCTCAGGTGTCTCTGCCGTATCCGCGGTGGTGCCCTCCCGGAGCGCGCTCGCCCGGTCCCGGGCCTCTCGCAGTGCCCGGCGTGCCTCGTCACCGGGACGCGGCTGCCCGCTCGCCGACGTCACGACGACCTCCGCAGCGACACCAGGTCGGACAGCTCCCGGTCCGTCAGTTCCGTGAGGGCGGACTCGCCGGAGCCGAGGATCGCGTCGGCCAGGGCGCGCTTGGACTCCAGCATCTGGGCGATGCGGTCCTCGACGGTGCCCTCGGTGACGAGCCGGTGGACCTGGACCGGCTGGGTCTGGCCGATGCGGTAGGCGCGGTCGGTGGCCTGCTCCTCGACGGCCGGGTTCCACCAGCGGTCGAAGTGGATGACATGGCCCGCGCGGGTGAGGTTCAGTCCGGTGCCCGCGGCCTTCAGGGACAGGATGAGCACCGGGATCCGCCCGCTCTGGAAGCGGTCCACCATGTGTTCGCGCTCCGGGACCGGCGTGCCGCCGTGCAGGAGGTCGACGGGGACGGCGCGGGCGGAGAGATGGGAGGCGATGAGGCGGGCCATCCCGACGTACTGGGTGAACACGAGCGCCGAGCCGTCCTCGGCGAGCAGGGTGTCCAACAGCTCGTCGAGCAGGGCGAGTTTGCCCGAGCGGGCGGACAGGCCGTCGCCGTGCGCCTCCTCCTTCAGATACAGCGCGGGGTGGTCGCAGATCTGCTTGAGCGCGCCGAGCAGTTTCAGCACCAGGCCCCGGCGGGCCATGCCCTCCGCGGTCTCGATGGCCAGCAGCGACTCGCGCACCACCGCCTCGTACAGCGCGGCCTGTTCGCGGGTGAGAGGGACCGGGTGATCGGTCTCCGTCTTGGGCGGCAGCTCCGGGACGATGCCCGGGTCGGACTTCTTGCGGCGCAACAGGAAGGGGCGCACCAGGCGGGCGAGACGGGTGACCGCCTCTTCGTCCTCGCCGTTCTCCACGGCGCGCGCGTGCCGGGCGCGGAAGGATTTCAGGGGGCCGAGGAGTCCGGGGGTCGTCCAGTCGAGCAGCGCCCACAGTTCGGAGAGGTTGTTCTCCACCGGGGTGCCGGTGAGGGCCACCCGCGCGGGGGACGGGATCGTGCGCAGCGCCTTGGCCGTCGCCGAGTACGGGTTCTTGACGTGCTGTGCCTCGTCCGCGACCACCATGCCCCAGGGCTGCCCGGCCAGTTGAGCGGCGGTCGACCGCATCGTCCCGTACGTCGTGAGGACGAAGCCGCCGTCCAGGCCGTCCAGGGTGCGGTCCGGGCCGTGGAAGCGGCGCACGGGGACGCCGGGGGCGAAGCGGGCGATCTCCCGCTGCCAGTTGCCGAGCAGGGACGCCGGGCAGACCACCAGCGTCGGCTCGGTGCGGGCCCGCTTCAGATGCAGGGCGATGACCGTGATCGTCTTGCCGAGGCCCATGTCGTCGGCGAGGCAGCCGCCCAGGCCGAGGGAGGTCATGAGGTCGAGCCAGGCCAGACCCCTGAGCTGGTAGTCGCGCAGGGTGGCGCGCAGAGCGGTGGGCGGTTCGGCGGGCCGGAGTCCGGCCGTCAGGCGGTCGCGCAGGTCGGCCAGCGCGCCGACCGGCACCGCCGGCACGGTCTCGCCGTCGACCTCCGCGCTGCCGGTGAGCGCCACGGAGAGCGCGTCGACCGGGTCGAGCAGGCCCAGTTCGCGCTTGCGGGCCTTGCGGACGAGGGCCGGGTCGACGAGCACCCAGCGGTCCCGGAGCCGGACGACCGGGCGGTGGGCCTCGGCGAGCTCGTCCATCTCCGCCTCGGTGAGCGGGTCGCCGCCGAGGGCCAGCTGCCAGCGGAACTGGAGCAGTTCCTCGCTCTCGAAGAAGCCGGTGCCGTCGGTCGCCGAGCCGGGTGCGGCCCGTACCACCGCGGCCGCGCTCAGGTCGTGTGCCAGGTCCCTGGGCCAGTGCACAGCGACCCCGGCCGCGGCGAGCCGGGTGGCCGCCACGCCCAGCAGTTCGCCGAGCTCGTCCTCGGACAGGGCCAGTACGTCGGGCACGTCCTGCTCGGCGAGCCGGTCCAGCGGTGCCCACACGCGGGCGGCGCGGCGCACGGCCAGGGCCGCGTCCACGCGCGCGCGTGGCCCGAACGCCGCGTCGGCCTCCCCCGCCCACAGGGCCGCCGCGTCGGTCACGAGGGTGGGGTCGGCGAGGCTGTGCACCTGGACGATCGCCGCACCCGCGCCGCGCGCCCCGTCGCCGCCGGGCGTGGCGTCGAACAGGTGGTACGCGGAGAGGTCCAGGCGGAGCGAGATCCGCACGCCCGCGTCCATCCCGGCGGCGACCTCCGCGGCCCACTCGTGGGCATGGGGCAGATGCTGGGGGTCGCGGGCGGCGAAGGGCCTGCCGGAGGTGTACGGCGCGGCCGGGGTGCGGGGCAGGGTGTCCGCGACCGCGTCGAGGAAGGAGCGCAGCAGCGCTTCCGGCTCGGGCAGCCGCAGCGGGCCGGGGCCGGGCAGGGGCACGGCGTGTCCCTCGGCGGGCAGGGCCGCCGCCACCGCGCGCAGATGGGCGATGTCGTCGGGCTCCAGGGGGCCGGCGCGCCAGGCGTCGTGCCCGGTCGGGGTCAGGCCGGGGAGCAGCCGGCCGCGGGCGGCGAGGCGCAGCGCGTGCAGGGCGGCCGCGCCCCAGCAGGCCGTGGCCGGGTGGGCGGCGGGGTCGCGGCGGGCCCGCACGAGCACCGGGAGGGCCTCGTCGAGCGGCAGGGACAGCGCGGGCACCTTCCTGCGGCGCACGCCCGCTCCGTGCCGTCGTACGACGGTCAGTTCCTCGCCGTCGGCGGCGGGCACCTCCGCGTCGGCGGCCAGTGCTTCCCCGTCGGGGTCCCAGAAGGCGACGCGGCCCTCGCGGGGCAGGGGGGCGGGCAGATAGACGGCCGCGAGACGCACCGGGACCGGCTCCCGCGGTGTCCCGGTGCCCCGCGCGCTCCCTGCCACCGCGGCCGTGCCGCTCATACGTCCTGCCACCTCCCGCCCCTGTGTCGGATCAGACGTCTTCGACTGTACGGGCGGGGTCTGACAATCGGCTCCGGCGGCCGTCGGAGTCCACCCGTCAAGGCACCGTGCGCGAGACGACGTACACCATCGGGAAGTTCGGATCGGCCAGGTTCACGATCACGTCCTGGGTCGGCGCCGGGTTCTTCTGCTTGTGGGAGATGCCCCACCACGGGCCGGGTCCGGTGAAGTTCCAGCCGGTGATCTTCTGGTCGCGGGCGCCGATGGCGATGTCGTCCTTCTTCAGGTCGTTCCGGTCGACGCGCATGCCCTGCAGGAAGCTGTCCAGTCCGGCGCTGTTGGTGCGGAACTGGACGTAGAGACGGCTGGTCTTCCAGTTGTTCGTCTCGTAGTAGGCGATCTCGTCGGCGGGGTGCGGGACCGGCACCTGGTAGAGCCGGCGCTGCACCTTCGAGGGCCAGCCCGCGGTGAGGCCGGTCGCCGAGTACCTCTGTTCCTTGTCCTTGCCGCTGTTGCGGCTCTGGTTGGCGGAGATCACCAGGTAGCCCGCCGGGACCCCGATGAGCAGCACGATGATCAGCAGGGTGAGGGCCCGGCGGCGGGCCTTGTGGCGCGGGTCCTCGGGCGGGCGGTGCGGTTCGTCCGGCGGCGTGGCCTGGCGGGGCAGGGAGGCGGTCATGCCGTGTCCTGGGTACGGCGGGCCGCCGCGTACCGCTCGTAGCGTTCGTAGCGCTCCACCCTGCGCCGCTTGGCGCGCCGGAAGCGGCGGGCGACCAGGCGGGCGAGGTCGGCGGCGCCGACCATGCCGGCCTCGGGGCCGAGCTGGGCACGGGTGATGCGGGCCTCGGGGCGGTAGCCGCGGCCGGTGAGGTGGCGCTTGAAGGCGTCCCGCGCGGGGCCGATCAGCAGGTCGTCGGCCGCGCTGACGCCGCCGCCGATGACGAAGCAGGACGGGTCGAGGGCGGCCGCGAGGTTGGCGATGCCGACGCCGAGCCACTGGCCGATGTCCTGGAGCAGCTCGATGCACATGGCGTCGCCCTCGCGGGCCAGCTCGGTGATCATCGGGCCGGTGATGTCGGCGATGTTGCCCTTGACGTGCTCGATGATCCCGTAGGCCACCGGCGAGTCGGCGGCGGCCAGCTCCTTGGCCTCGCGGACCAGGGCGTTGCCGGAGCTGTACTGCTCCCAGCAGCCGCGGTTGCCGCACGGGCAGCGGTGGCCGCCGGGCACGACCTGCATATGGCCGAATTCACCCGCGACGCCGTACTTGCCGCGCTTGACCTGGCCGTCCTCCAGGATCGCGCCGCCGATGCCGGTGCCGAGCGTGATCATGACGAGGTGGTCCTCGCCGCGCCCCGCACCGAACCGCCACTCCGCCCAGGCGGCCGCGTTGGCGTCGTTGTCCACGAGGACGGGCACCGACAGGCGCCCGGAGAGGCGGTCGCGCAGCGGTTCGTTGCGCCATGACAGGTGGGGCGCGAAGAGCACGCGGTTGCGGTCGGCGTCGACCCAGCCGGCCGCGCCGATGCCGACGGCGTGCACGTCGTGCCGGTCGGAGAGGTCCAGGACCAGTTCGACGATGGTGTCCTCGACGACCCTGGGACTCTTCGACTTGTCCGGGGTCTCGGCGCGGACCTTCTCCAGGATGTTGCCGTCGGCGTCCACTACGCCCGCCATGACCTTGGTGCCGCCGATGTCGATCCCCACGGTGGGGACCCGGGGTGCGGTCAGGTGAGAGCGGCGTTCCCGGGTGCCCACGGTGCGCAGCACCGGGGCCCGGCGGGAGCCGATGGGGGCGGTGAGGTCGCGGTAGGTGCTCATCGGGGCCGATTCTGCCTCACCGTCGCCCCGAGTGCCGTACGGGGGAGCGACGGCCCGCGAGGCCGTATGCGTCTTATTGTCCGGACATTGCGACGAATGCCGTCATCGGCCGGGCGGGCGTCAGGACCGTACGAGCAGCTGGAACTCGAAGGAGTAGCGCGAGGGGCGGTAGGTGTGGTCGCCGAACTCGACCGCGCGGCCGGTGTCGTCGAAGGTGGTGCGCTGCATGGTGAGCAGCGGGGCGCCCTCCTCCTCGGCGAGCCGCTCGGCCTCGGGGGCCGTGGCGCCGCGGGCGCCGATGGACTGCCGGGCGCTGTGCAGGGTGATGCCGGCGGAGCGCATCAGCCGGTACAGGCCGGTGGCCTCCAGCTGCGCGGTGTCCAGGTCGAGCAGCCCGGGCGGCAGATGGTTGATCAGGTACGCCATCGGCTCGCCGTGCGCCAGCCGCAGCCGCTCGATGCGGTGCACGTCGCTGCCCTCGGCGACGCCGAGCGCGGCGGCGACCTCGGCGGAGGCCGGGACGACGGTGTTGACCAGGACCTTGGTCGCGGGGCGCTGACCGGCCGCCTCCAGGTCGTCGTAGAGGCTGCTGAGCTCCAGCGGTCGCTTGACCTGGCTGTGCACGACCTGTGTGCCGACGCCGCGACGGCGTACGAGGAGGCCCTTGTCGACGAGGGACTGGATGGCCTGGCGGACCGTGGGCCGGGACAGGCCGAGCCGTGCGGCGAGCTCGATCTCGTTGCCCAGGAGGCTGCCGGGAGTGAGGTCTCCGTGCTCGATCGCGGCCTCCAGCTGCTGGGACAGCTGGAAGTACAGGGGCACCGGCGAGCTCCGGTCCACGGTGAGGGCGAGCGACACGGTCGGGTCCACTTCTGGTTTCGGCACGGGCCGAGCGTAGCTCTGTGAATGGTTGACGGGAAGTTGTGTAGTTTGATTGTCCGGACATACGCATTGACAGCGTGCCGGGTCGCCCCTCACTTTGTTTCCATGCGCATCGGGGTCATCGGCACGGGCCGCATCGGAGCCATTCATGCGAACACGCTCAGCCGCCATCGCGATGTCGGATCGCTGATCCTCACGGACCGGGATCCGGCGCGGGCCCAGGCCCTGGCGCACCGTCTGGGAGAGACGGCCGCGCCGGGTGTGGACGAGATCTTCAAGTGGGGCGTGGACGCGGTGGTGATCACCACGGCGACCTCGGCGCACGCCGAACTGATCGGTCGGGCAGCACGTTCCGGCCTCCCGGTCTTCTGCGAGAAGCCCATCGCCCTCGACCTGCCGGGCACGCTGCAGGCGCTCGGCGAGGTCGACGCGGCCGGGACGGTTCTGCAGATGGGCTTCCAGCGGCGCTTCGACGCGGGCTACATGGGCGCGCGGGAGGCGGTGCGCGCGGGGCGGCTCGGGCGGCTGCACACGGTCCGGGCGATGACCTGCGACCAGTCCCCTCCCCCGGTCGAGTGGCTGCCGCTGTCCGGCGGGCTGTTCCGGGACACCCTGATCCACGACTTCGACGTGGTGCGCTGGGTGACGGGGCGCGAGATCGTCGACGTCTACGCGACCGGGTCGGACGCCGGGCCCGCGATGTTCCGCGAGGCGGGGGACGTCGACACGGGCGCGGCCGTCCTCACCCTGGACGACGGCACCCTGGTCACGGCGACGGCGACCCGGCTGAACGGGGCGGGCTACGACGTCCGGATGGAGCTCGCCGGCGAACGGGACACGGTCGTGGTGGGCCTGGACGACCGTACGCCGGTCGCCTCGATCGAGCCGACCGGGCCGCCCGCCGCGGACAAGCCGTGGACGGGGTTCCTGGAGCGCTTCGGCCCCGCCTACGAGGCCGAACTGTGCGCCTTCGTGGACGTACTGCACGGCGCTCGGGCCAACCCCTGCGACGGACGGGAGGCCCTACAGGCCCTGCGGGTCGCCGAGGCCTGCGAGCGGTCCCGCCGGGAGCACAGACCCGTGCGCCTGATGGAGATCCCCGGCGACGCCGCGTCCGCGCTCGGATGAGACCCATACGCCGACAACAGCCGCCGGGCCGAGACCGCTACCAGCGCACCGGCAGACTCCGCACCCCGCGCATCAGCATCCCCGGCAACCAGTCACCGGGCGGCCCGTCCAAGGTCAGCGCCGGGGCACGGTCCAGGAGCGAACGGACGGCCGTGCGCGCCTCCAGGCGGGCCAGGGGTGCGCCCAGGCAGTAGTGGATGCCGTGGCCGAAGGCGAGGTGGCCGCGCTCGGATGAGGCCGGTACGCGGACAACGGCCGCCCCGCCGGGCCGAGACCGCTACCAGCGCACCGGCAGACTCCGCACCCCGCGCATCAGCATCCCCGGCAACCAGTCGCCGGGCGGCCCGTCCAAGGTCAGCGCCGGGGCACGGTCCAGGAGCGAACGGACGGCCGTGCGCGCCTCCAGGCGGGCCAGGGGTGCGCCCAGGCAGTAGTGGATGCCGTGGCCGAAGGCGAGGTGGCCGCGGTTGTCGCGGCGGATGTCGAAGCGGTCGGGGTCGGGGCAGCGGGCCGGGTCCCGGTCGGCGGCGCTGAGACCGATCAGCACGGTGTCGCCGTGGGCGATGGGCGTCCCGGCGATCTCCAGGGGCTCCGCGGCGAATCGGTACGTCGCGTTCTCCACCGGTCCCTCGTACCGCAGTGTCTCCTCGATCGCGCCGTCGAGGAGCGTCATGTCGGCGCGCAGGGCGGCGAGTTGGCCGGGGTGCTCCAGCAGGGCGAGGACGGTGTTGGCGATCAGGTTGACCGTGGTCTCGTGGCCCGCGATCAGCAGGACGAAGGCCATGCCGCGCAGCTCCCGGGGGGAGAGCCGGTCGCCGTCCTCGGCGGTGGTGCGGATCAGGTCGCCGAGCAGATCGCCGCTCGGTCCGGCACACCGTTTGTCGTCGATCAGCTCGGTCAGGTACTCGGCGAGCCGGACGAAGGCGTCGTACTCGCTCTGTGCGCTGGTCGGCGCCACCACCTCCGTGGACAGTTTCCGGAACTGTGTGCGGTCCATCTCGGGGACGCCGAGCAGCTCGCAGATGACGGTGATCGGCAGCGGATAGGCGAGGGCGTCCACCAGGTCGGCACGGCCGTGCGGCAGCATCTCGTCCAGCAGCCGGTCGGTGATCTCCTGGATCCTCGGCCGCAGTTCCTCCACCCGGCGCATGGTGAACGCGCGCGTGATGAGCCCGCGCAGCCGCGTGTGCTGCGGCGGGTCGGCGACCAGCAGATACTTGCCGATCAGCTCCTCGTCGAGGAAGGTCACCCCGATCCTGCTGCCGTCCTTGGACAGCCGGGGGTCGGCGAGGGCCGCACGCGCCTCCTCGTACCCCACGATGAGCCAGGTCTCGTGGTACTGGTCGGGTGCCGGGAGCCGGACGCGGTGCACGGGACCCCGCTCCCGCAGGCGCGCGTAGACCGGATGCGGGTCCCTGCGGAACCCGTCCCCGAAGTCACCCAGGTCGATCACTTGGCCCATGGTCTCCCCCATCTCGGACAACCCCCGAAGTCCTCCGGGCGGGTCCCGGTGCACTGACAACGCGCGACCGGCCCGACCAGTGCCCGACGTGCTCGCCTAGTGTCCGGCGTGCTCGCCCGCGTGCCCCTCGTTTCCTTCCTCCCCCTCTTCCAGCAGCCCCGCGTCGTAGGCCAACAGGGCGATCTGCACGCGGTTGTTGAGGCCGAGTTTGGCCAGGATGCGGGACACGTGGGTCTTGACGGTGGCGACGCTCATGAAGAGGCCGGCGGCGATCTGGGCGTTGGCGAGCCCGCGGCCGACCGCGACGGCGACCTCCCGTTCGCGCTCGTTCAGGCCGGCGAGCCGTTCCCGCGCGCGGGAGCGCCGGGTGTCGGCCGGGGTGCCGGCCGCGTGCTCCATCAACTGGCGGGTGACGGTGGGCGACAGGACGGGATCACCGGCCGCGACCCTCCGCACCGCCTCGACGATCTCGGCGGGCGGGGTGTCCTTCAGGACGAATCCGGCCGCACCCGCGCGCAGGGCGCGCAGCACCTGCTCGTCGGCATGGAAGGTGGTGAGGACGACGACCTGAGGGGCGTCCTCGCGGCCGCGCAGCCGCTCGGTGGCCGTGAGCCCGTCCACCGACGGCATACGGATGTCCATCAGGACGACGTCCGGCCGGGTGCGGTCGACGACCGCCTCGACCTCACTGCCGTCCGCGGCCTCCCCGACGATCTCGATGTCGTCGGCCCCGCCCAGCATGAAGGACAGGCCCGCCCGCACCAGGGGATCGTCGTCGACGAGGAGCAGTCTGATCGCAGTCATGGGCCATACGTAATCACGGTTGTAGGACGGCGAATCACGCTTATAAGAGGGCTGATCACGGTTGCAGGACGGCGCATCACGCCCCGCGGTGTCACGCCCCGCCCCACGGTAGTCGGCCCCGCACCTCGAAGCCGCCGTCCGCCGTGGGCCCGTGCTCCAGCCGGCCCCCGGCCAGCGTCGCGCGCTCGGTCAGGCCGATGAGGCCCTGGCCGGAGCCGGGGACCGGGCGGGGCACGGACGCGGGGGCGGGGTTGTGGACCGAGACGGCCAGACCGTCGCCGGGGGCGCCCGTGACGGTGACCGTGACCTCGGCGCCGGGGGCGTGCTTGCGGGCGTTGGTCAGTGCCTCCTGGGCGATGCGGTACGCGGTGCGGCCCACGGAGGCGGGGACACCGGCGGGGTCGGTGACGCGGTTGTCGAGGCTGACCTTCATGCCGGCCTCGCGGGACTCGGCGACCAGGGCGTCCAGCGCGGCGAGCGTCGGCTGGGGGCGGCCGGTGTCGTCGGAGTCGCCCGCCCGCAGCACGCCGATGATCTCCCGCAGGTCCTGCAGGGCCTCGTGCGCGCTCTCCCGGATCACACCGGCGGCCCTGGCGATCTCCTCGCGGGGCGCGTCCGGCCGGAACTCCAGGGCTCCCGCGTGCACGCTCAGCAGGGTGAGCCGGTGGGCGAGCACATCGTGCATCTCCCGGGCGATGGCCTCACGCGCGAGGCGCTGTGCCTGCTCGGCGCGCAGCCGCGCCTCCGTCTCGGCGCGCCGGGCGCGGTCGCGCAGGCTCAGCATGAGCTGCCGCTTGGAGCGGACGAACAGGCCCCAGCTGATGACCGAGACGGTCATCAGCGTGGTGAGCGTGACGACGGCCGCGTACGGCAGGTCGGGGTCGGGGCGCAGCCAGTAGTAGCCCGGCATCAGGGCGAGGCCGATCCCGCCGACCCAGGCCACGTACCGCAAGGGGCGGTGCACGGCGAGCGTGAACAGGGTGACCAGAGCGGCGCCGCCCGAGGCGTTCGAGAGGAAGCCGACGGGGATCATGGCGACGGCGAGCCCGAACGGCCACCGGCGGCGCAGCCAGACCGCGGCACAGGCGAGCACGCCGAGCAGCTGGTCCACGACGGCCAGCGCATGCGGGGTGTGGGGGTCGTGCTGCAGGGTGTCCGCGGCGGCCAGGCCGAGGGCGACGGCCAGCAGGAAGCAGGAGAAGTCGACGACCCAGTCGCGCGCGGTGCGCCGCGGCGGCCGCCCCAAGGCCCCGGCGTCCGGGTCGAGTTCGTGCACCACGGCGGACGGGAACAGCCATCGGCGTCCCGCGAACTCCTGCGGCGCCTGCGCCTGCTCGTCACCCCTCACGGTCGACAAATCTACGCAGCGCGAGTCCGCGCGGTCTCCCCTCGCGCCGGATCGCCGACCAAAGTCGCGACGCCATGGACTTTCGGTGATCCGCCGCGGCGCGAGGACCGTCCTCCGGCGGGACGGGACTCGCCCCGCGGCCGATGCGTGGGGGGAGACCGCGGGGCGAGAGTCGTGCCATGAAGAAGCTGCTGGAGCTGATCGGATTCCTCGCCCTGGCGCAGGGCGTGCTGGGCCTGGTGCACGAGTTCACCCACTGGCACGTGGGTCTCGTGCAGCGGCTCGGCTTCCTCGACGGCTACGAGGTGTACGCGAGCGCCGCCCTGGTGGTGCTGGGGTGCGCGCTGTTCGCCGCCGCGGAGAGCCGGAGGCCGGACTGAGCGCCGGCCCGGCCTCCGGCTGGTCGCACCGTTCTCCTGGAACCGGCTACCGGCTACCGGCTACCGGCTCAGCAGCCGAAGTCGATCAGGTCGAACGTGGCGTAGTGGTCCGCGGTGTAGTAGTCCTCCTGGTACTCCTCACCGGTGACGATGCGCCGCGCACCGCGGGTGGAGGAGCCGGGGGTCTTCACCGTGTACTCGTGGTAGTAGCCGGTCGTCTGCTTGGGCAGGACGCCTTCGCGGTTCTGGAAGACCACCCCGTCCTGCGAGTACGGGAACGGGCCACCCTGGTCGATGAGCCGCAGGGTGGTGTACGCCTGCGAGGGCAGGTCGCCGTAGCAGATGCTGCCGACGGACGAGGCAGCCGCGTCCGCCGTGGTGGCGGAGACCGTACCGCCGACGAGGAGGGCGGACAGGACGGCGCCCGCGGCGCCGATGCGAGTGATTCGTGGGGGGAATCTCATGGGCCCATGATGACGCGCGTAGACACTGGCATGTCAATGACAAAGTTGAAGATTTTCCCTTCAAGTCAGATGAGTTTTCAGGGAGTTAACCTGCGGCCCGCGGTCCCCACGCAGCCCCCACAGGTGCGCTAGGCGTTGTCCGGGAGCTCGTACGAGCCGTAGTCGGGGCGACCCGCGAAGTCGTACGTCTGGATGGAGACGCCCGCCGCGGTGACCCGCCCGCCTGCGTGCCGGAACTTGGTGGGCCGGGCGCCCTCCTCGAAGAAGCGGCGGCCGGCACCGAGGACGACCGGGAAGGTCAGCAGGTGGAGCGAGTCGACGAGGTCGAGGGCCAGCAGGGAGCGGACCAGGGCTCCGCTGCCGTGGACCTGGAGCTCGCCGTCCGTCCGTTCCTTGAGGGCGGTGACCTCCTTGGCGAGGTCACCGCCGATGACGGTGGTGCCGGACCAGTCGGGCGCGGTCAGGGTCGAGGAGACGACGTACTTGGGGAGTGCGTTGAGCCTGGACGCGATCGGGTCGGCGGGGTCGGTCATCTTCGGCCAGTACGAGGCGAAGATGTCGTACGTACGGCGCCCGAGCAGAAAGGCGCCGACGCGGTCGAAGACCTCGGTGACGAACCGGCCGAAGTCGTCGTCGCCGTACGGAAAGCTCCAGCCGCCCTGCTCGAAGCCGCCGCTGGTGTCTTCCTGGGGGCCGCCCGGCGCCTGGTAGACGCCGTCGAGGGTGACGAACATGGTGGAGACGAGCTTGCCCATGTCGGGTGCCTTCTTCCTGGCGTGGGGTCTGTTGCCATCAGTGCAGACCCCGGGCGCACCCGCAACTCATCGGTCCGCCCGCCCGGGGGCGGGATCAGCCGCCCAGTTCCTGGTGGCGGGCGGCCAGGGCGGCGGTTCCTTCCTCCGTCAGGGAGCCGAACAGGCGCAGGCGGGAGATGCCGCCGTCGGGGAAGATGTCCACGCGCGCGTGCGTGCCGACGGCGGGGTCCGGCAGGACGAACCGGTGGTCGGTGTCGGGCTGGAGTCGGGTGCGCGGGAGGATCTCGCGCCAGTCTCCGCTCTCGCCGTCGCGCACGGACACCGACGCCCAGCCGGCGCTGTTGCCCTTCAGGTAGGCCGTGTCGATCTCGATCGCGCGGATCAGGGACTGGGCGGCGAGCCGGTAGCTGATCCAGTCGTTGCCCCGGTCGCGGCGGCGGCGCGTCTCCCAGCCGTCGTCCATCTTGCGTGAGCGGCCGGGCTGGATGGTGTTCGTCGCCGGGGAGTAGAAGAGGTCGGAGGCGTCCTCGACCCGGCCGCCGTGCTCCAGGGCGACCACGTCGAAGGTGCCGAGCGCCTCCAGCCACCCGGGATCGGGCACGACCTCGCCGTACACGCGCAGGCGCGCGATGCCTCCGTCGGGGTGCTGGTTGACGCGCAGATGCGTGAAGCGCTGTTCGACCGAGACGGCGAAGCCGTTCGCCGCGTGGCCGCCGACGGGCGTGCGGGGGACGAGGGTCGTCCACTTCACGTCGTCGCCGAGCAGTTCCGCCGGGGACGGGGCGCCCGGTACGGACGTGCCCTCGACCGACACCGCCTGCGGGTAGTTGCCGCGGAAGTGGGCCGTGTCGACGACGACGCCCCGTACGACACCGGGCGCGCCGAGGCGGATCAGCGCCCAGTCGTGGTCCTCCGCGGTGGGCCAGGGGTGCTCCGCGGAGGCCCCGCGGCGGCGGCGCGTCTCCCAGCCGTCCATGATCTTGCCCTTGTGCCCGAAGTGCTCGGGGTCGAACTCGGCCCGCTCGGGCACCAGCAGGTTCTCCCGCTGGGCGAAGAACTCGTCGTTGGCGGCGATGACCCCGGCGCCGAGCTGCCGGTCGGCGAGGTTGGCGTGGTGGGTGAAGGGGAAGTCGGCGGTGCGGTAGTCCGCGTACGGGTCACCGCCTCCGTAGGGGTTCGCGTCGCCGGTGAAGCCGGCCGGATCGGATGGACGCTGTGCCGTCACGGTGATCAGGTGTTCCTCTCGGGAGTGGGCCGCCGCGGATGCGGGGGATCAGGGGGTACGGGTCAGCAGTCGGCCCTTCGGCTCGGTGAACCCGCCGTCCGCGACGATGCGTTCGCCGCGCAGCCAGGTGGACTTCACGACCCCGTACAGGGTCTTGCCCGCGTACGCCGTCACGCGGTTGCGGTGCTGGAGGGCCGCCGGGTCGACCGTGAACGTCTCGTCGGGGGCGAGGACGGCGAAGTCCGCGTCGCGGCCGGCCTCGATGGCGCCCTTCTCGGCCAGGCCCACCAGGGCCGCCGTACGCGTCGACATCCAGCGGACGACGTCCTCCAGGCCGTGGCCGCGCCGGCGTGCCTCGGTCCACACGGCGGCCAGGCTGAGCTGGAGGCCGGAGATGCCTCCCCAGGCGGTGGCGAAGTCGTCGGTCTTGAGGTCGGCCGTCGACGGCGAGTGGTCGGTGACCACGCAGTCGATGGTGCCGTCCGCCAGCGCCTGCCAGAGCAGGTCCTGGTTGGCCGCCTCGCGGATGGGCGGGCAGCACTTGAACTCGCTGGCGCCGTCCGGGACTTCCTCGGCGGTCAGGGTCAGATAGTGCGGGCAGGTCTCCACCGTGACGCGGACGCCCTCGGCCCGGGCGGCGGCGATGAGGGGCAGTGCGTCGCCGGAGGACAGGTGCAGCACGTGCACGCGCGCGTGGAGGCGCTTCGCCTGGGCCAGCAGGCTCGCGACGGCGGTGTCCTCAGCGTCGCGCGGGCGGGAGGCGAGGAAGTCGGCATACCTGGGGCCGCCGTGCTGCGGGGCCGCGTCCAGGTGGTGCGGGTCCTCGGCGTGCACGATCAGCAGGCCGTCGAAACCGGCGATCTCGGCCAGCGACCGGGCCAGTTGCTCCTGGTCGAGGTGCGGGAACTCGTCCACGCCGGACGGCGACAGGAACGCCTTGAAGCCGAAGACGCCGGCGTCGTGCAGCGGGCGCAGGTCCTTGACGTTGTCGGGCAGGGCGCCGCCCCAGAAGCCGACGTCGACATGGGCCTTGTCGGCGGCCACCCGCCGCTTGGTACGCAGGTGGTCGACCGTCGTGGTCGGCGGGAGGGAGTTGAGGGGCATGTCGACGAGGGTGGTGATGCCGCCGGCCGCCGCGGCGCGGGTGGCGGTCCAGAAGCCCTCCCACTCGGTGCGGCCGGGGTCGTTGACGTGCACGTGGGTGTCGACCAGGCCGGGCAGCAGGACGTCGTCGCCGAGGTCCTCCAGACGGGCCGCGGACGGCACGTCGGCGTCGTACGGCAGTACGGCCGTGATCTTCCCGGCGGAGACCGTGACCGAGGCGGCCCGCGTCCCTTCCGGGGTGATGACGCGTGTCGAGCGCAGCACCAGTTCAGCGTCGGACACCCGGACCCCTCTCTTTGCCGCCGTCTCGCTTCCCGGAAACGGGATGTACTGCCACGTAAGGGAATTCAACGTTCTGTTGAAGGAGTCTTCACTCCCGCTCCTGTGCCGTCAAGAGGCACACTTCTACCCAGTACGCCCGGCGCCGCCGCTCTGGACGTTTCCACCAAGCGGAATTAGAATTCCAGCAAGCAGAACGTAGCTACGTACGAGCAGGTGAGTCAACCGACTGCCGGGTAGGCTTCTGCCCTTCCTGCCAGTCCCGAAAGGAACGCGCCGTGCCGACGTCCAGCGCCAGCACCAACGACTCCGCCAAGTCCGCCGGTGGCGGGGTCCAGTCCCTGGAGCGCGCCTTCGATCTGCTGGAGCGGATGGCCGACGCGGGCGGCGAGGTCGGTCTGAGCGAGCTGTCCGCGAGCAGCGGGCTGCCGTTGCCCACGATCCATCGGCTGATGCGCACGCTGGTCGTCTGCGGCTATGTACGTCAGCAGCCCAACCGGCGGTACGCCCTCGGCCCGCGCCTGATCCGCCTGGGCGAGTCGGCGTCCCGGCTGCTCGGCACGTGGGCCCGGCCCTATCTCGCGCGGCTCGTCGAGGAGACCGGGGAGACCGCGAACATGGCGCTGCTGGACGGCGACGAGGTCGTCTATGTCGCCCAGGTGCCGTCGAAGCACTCGATGCGCATGTTCACCGAGGTCGGCCGACGGGTTCTGCCGCACTCCACGGGCGTCGGCAAGGCGCTGCTCGCCCATGTCCCCGACCACGAGGTGCGCGCCCTCCTGTCCCGCACCGGCATGCCTGCCGCGACGGAGAAGACGATCACCACGCCGGACGCGTTCCTGACCGCCCTGGAGGAGGTGCGCCGCCTCGGGTACGCCGTGGACGACAACGAGCAGGAGATCGGCGTCCGCTGCCTCGCGGTGCCGGTGCCGGACTCCCCCACGGCCGCCGCCATCTCCATCTCCGGCCCGGCCGGCCGCGTCACGGAATCGGCAACGGACAAGATCGTGCCGGTACTCCAGCAGATCGCGACGGAGCTGTCCCAGACCTTGGCAGGCTGAGCCCTCCGGGGGTTCGGCAGCCTTCAGGGGGAACGTCCGGTTCCTCGCTTCCCGGTGACGCGGACGAGCGAAGCGACCGGCGTCGACGAGATCGTGAACCCGAGCCCCCGACCTCCCGTCCGGGCCGGGCCCCGGCGCCAGCCGGTCTCCCCGGGGTCGGCGGCACGACCGACGACGGTTCCCGTTCTCGGTTCCTGGCCCGGCAGCCGGCGCGCCCGGTCGCCTGCCGACGTCGACGGAGCCACCCGCAGAAGGAGGACTCCGTGAGCGTTCTCCACAGGCGCCCGGGGCCGTAATCACCGCGCCCTGGTCGCCGAGTCGAGCGACCAGTCGCACGCGCCCCCCTTCAAAGGCGTGGCGAGCTCCGCGCCCGACTCGGGGGCGCCGCCGCTGAGGATGTTCTCGGCGCGGCTCCCGAACAGGTCCACCGACAGCCCCGCGCCGGCGCACCGAGCGAACCGATCGCGCCCGCGATCAGGATCAGCGAACGGGGCAGATGAGATACCCCGGGAATGCCGCCCGAGGCCGCGTCCCCAGCCCTGCCGCCGGCGCCAGGGACGACGCACACCCCTCAGCGGCGCGGCGGCTCCCCGAACAAGTCCACCGCCTCCCGGACCTCCGACAACCCCCTCGCCCAGTGCACCACCCGAACCCGACCGCGCCGGGGCCGGCGGCTCGCCCTC